>CAZMYN010000001.1:0-53480 GCA_964570495.1 uncultured Acidimicrobiales bacterium
CTTGCAGCATTTTCAACTGGGGAAACAAGTTCAACATCACGATGAACATGGACTCCGCTGACGAATCCGAGTACGAAACGGACATGGAGTACCGGAGAGAGGAAATTACAGCATGAGCATGCTCCTAGATGAGGTTGATTCCGCAGCGCTGAACAGCACTATTGATGCTGAAGAGCGCGGCGTGATCATCGACTTTTGGGGTACATGGTGTCAGCCGTGCCGGACCCTCCGGCCGCATCTCGAACGACTCGCCGATGAACATTCGGACAAGTGGCGAATCGTTGCGGTGCACGCGGAGGAGAATGAAGACCTCGTCGAGAAGTACGGCATTGTGTCGACTCCGACGTTCGTTTTCGTTCGAGGGGGTGAGGAGGTTCACCGAATTACCGGTGCAACACCTCCAAGCGCCATCGAAGCGGCATTGGAAGAGTTGAATTAGCAGCTGGCGCCCAGGTGACCGTCGGGCCTTTACTGGCTGGTGATCACCTGGGCGCTGTTGTTCAACCTCACGTTTGACATGCAGAACCCTTCCACGGAACTTATCTACGTCGCCGATCCAATGTGTTCGTGGTGTTATGGCTTTGGACCCCAGCTAGCGACCGTTCAAGAAGCGACCGGTCTTCCCGTCCGGCTCGTGATGGGCGGGTTATACGTCGGAGACCGAGCCCAGCCCGCAACACCAGGACTCCGCCAGTACCTCGAAGAGACCTGGGATCGCGTCGAGTCGCGTACAGGCCAGCCCTTTCGCTTCGATCATGCGGAGCCGCTGGTTCAGGGCGACTGGATGTACGACACTGCGCCGAGTGCTCAGGCCGTAATCCACGTACGCGACAAAACCCCCGATCGTGCGCTCGCCTATCTCGGCGCCGTGCAACGTGCCTTCTATTTCGACGGCCGCGATGTCACCAAGTGGGAGGTTCTCGAGTCGATTGGGCAAGAGCTTGGCTTGGGGAGCATTGCGTCGATCGACAGCTTGCTGAACCCAGGCTCGCTAGAGAAAGACATGGCCGAATCACTGGCATTGGGCGCAAACGGCTATCCCAAGGTAATCCTGGGTACTAGCTATCCCGATGGACGTGTCGATCACATTCCTGTTGCCACGGGCTTCACACGTGCATCAGACGTTCAACGCAAGATCCAGGTGCTTCTCACGCCCTAGTCGACACCCCGTGTCGAGTTGCCGAAGAACGCGAGGCCGTTGCAGGTGAGATCGTGCTCGCCGTACTGGTCGACGAGGTGTGGCGGAGGGGTGATCTTCAACATGTAGGTCGGTTCGTGGTCGAGGTGCGCGAACGGGCTGCGGGCAAACGCGTCTTGAACCATCGTTGCCGACATCTGGTTCTGTTCGGGTGAGTTGAAGACGTAGTGGGCAACCACCCGTGCATCGGCTTCGTCGATTCCCTTGACCGTGGTCAGGTGTTCGAAGACTTCGTCTTCGTTCGATTCGAGCTGGCACCAGTTCGGGAGCAGGTCCGGCATTTTTGCGAAACCGTAGTGAGTGCCCGAAGGACCCTTCACCGCTACGTGATGGCCGCGAGCCGAGTAGTACAGCGGTCCACCATCGAGGTAGAGAACTCCGCCGGGCTCGAGCACGCGATCGCATTCGAGGAGGAAGTCGTCCATGTCGCTGATGTGTTCGAGCACGGCGCGGCCGTACACCATCGAGAAGCTGTCGTCGGCGAAGTTGAGCGCCCCGATGTCGTTCTGCTTCACGGTGATTGGGTAATCACCCACCCGCGACTCCATGCCCTTCACGATGAGGTTCGACGCCACGATCGGAAGGCCGCTGACACCGTGCAGGACCTTGGCGCTCGCTAGCTGACCGTCGGAGCCGATTTCAAGAATTGGCTTGTTGCTCGACGCGACGGTCGGGATGTCGACCTTTGCGAGCAGCCGGTTGAACGTGCCGCGCAAAACCGGGATGCGCTTCTCGTTCCACTTCGTCGTTCCCATGAGGGCGCGTTCGAGCTCGGCCTCAACCGTCGCCATCTGATCGTCTGTCACCTCAGGCACGAACGAAACACTATCGAGCAAGCTCGCCTTCGAAGCGGCTTCTCAGCAGATGAACGAAGGATCGTCGAGGTTGTCGATACCTGCGTACACGCTGCTGTCGAGCAGGCCGTCGCCGAACATCAGGAACGTTGGCGAGTACGGGTCGCCAGTCACGCGAGCATGCCAGCACCCGTTGATTGCGTTCTGCGGCGGCACGGTTTCAAGATCTGCGCCCAACGCATCAGCAAAGACCGTGCCCGAAAGGCCCTCGACCCCAGGGACGCGGCTAAGTCCAAATTCGAACGTAGCGGCCAAGCGCCCGACAACGCTGAGTCGCTGCGGGATGACGTGAAGTGTGACGGTTCCGTAGGGCTCAACGACAATCTCGTGGGTTCCAGCCGGGAGAACGTCGCCGATTCGACCGGTAGCAAAACTCGAGTCGGACGTCAGCACACGATCGCCGTCGGGCCAACGAACCGTGGCCGTCTCAAACCCCAGGTTCCAAAAATCGAGGTCGTGCTCTTCGCCGACGATGACGCAGAAGGGCTGGGCCATGTCGTCGAAGGTGGTGATCGCCGACCTGTCGCCGTAGGCCGTGTCGCAACGTTGCGGGTCGGCTTCTTCGAGGAGTTCGGTTAGTCCAAGCTCTTCGGCTTCGATGGCAACCAGTGCGGCTTCTCGCTCGATGTCGTCGCGCAGACGTTGCTCGCCGGACGGATTTTCAACGACCTCTTGCGACAAATTCCAAATCGAATCGAGCCACTGCACGTGCCACGAGTAGCAGGCGGTGTTGATAATTGGCTGCCCTTCCCAGCTGTACCCAAACTCATCTTGGGTGACCGTGTTCCCGCCACGTTCGCTGCATTGCCCAAACAGCTCCCATGCCTGGTCGAATTCCTCTTCGCTTACACCGGCACTAAGCGCTGCGCTCTGCTCAGGTGAGCGCGGGAGGGGGTCCGTGAAGGTCGCCGAACCCGTTGTTCTCGCGTCGATCTCGCGGTTGACCGTGTCTTGGCAGAGCTGCACTCGATCCTCCGGCGCCCCGAACTCGGTCTCAACGACGAGCCGTCCGTCAGCGTCGACGGCGACGTCCAGCCGTGGGGCCTCCGGCATTCTCTCCACCGCGTCGAGGCAGAGCTCAAAGCTGCCAATCGGATCGACGATCGCAAAGTCCTCGAGGGTGGCTGAATTGTTGGTCGAGGAATCATTGGACGTGTCGGCAACCCACACCGAAGAACTCGAAAAGCTCGGGCCCTGCGACGCCGTCGCCGCGGTGCCCACGAAAAAGGCCCGACCACCGAGGACGAACATGTCTTCGAACTCCGCTGGGGGCAGCTCGCCGAAACCGATCACCGTTCCCCGCTCGTAGAGATTCCAAAGGTCGATGCCGCGCTCGTCGCCCTCGTGCCACTCGATCGCAGCCAAAACGCCTGCGTCATGAGCAAACAGGAACGGCTCGGTCTCAAAGGAGCGCACGAAGGAGTCGGGCCTCGGGTACGGCGTCCATCGGGTTCCGTCTACCGAGTGCCACAGCCCCGCCCTTTGGGTAGCCGTCTCGCCCTCCTCGATGGCGTCGACGCTATTCTCGAGACCCGATACAACAAAGCCGTCGGAGCCAGCAACAAGATCGAACGCCGACGCTGTTTCGCCTGGCAGTTCGATGTCTCGAACCGACACCACCTCTCCGTCGTGCAGGATTGCTTGGGAACCGCTTTCCAGCGCGTGTTGCTCAAGCAATGTCGTCCAGGTTTCTCCATCTGTCGTAGTCAGTCCCGTTCTGAAATTGTCGCTCGCCCGAGTTTCCTCGTGCAGCACCGCCAAGACGGTGTTTCCATCCACCGACGCCGATTGAACCCACGATTCTTCAAACTCGGAGCGTGGTAGCTCAAGGCGTTGCCAGTCATTTCCATTCGTTGACCGGTACGCGAGTGGGCGTACGACAAACCCACGGGCGCTCTCGTCGCTCGTGCTCGAAACTCCAAACGCCCAAATCGCGCCGTCGTCGGTCGTGACGACATGTTCAAAGATGGCGATGTCTGGTTCGTCTTCGATAGGCCGCGGCACGGGGCCGAATCCGAGATCGACCGGCGTCCACGTTTCGCCATCGTCCGATCGCCAAATCGCCGCGTTCGCGGACACATCAACAGCTTGTTCACCGGCGGTCAGAAACTCCCCGCCGACTGCCCACGCCTCGCCGCCTGACGCAACGACTGCTTCGACCTGGACGATGGCACCAGGATGCAGCGGCGTGAACGCGTCGGTCACCTCTCGCCACTCCGCCGTCGACAATCCCTCTGGCAGTGTGGGGAGGCTCGCGACTGGAGATGCAGAGTCATCGGTGCTGTCGGCTGCGACCACGCCCTGTTCGTCGGTCCGCAGGTTCGCAAACAGCAAACCACCGAGTAGGACAGCCACGATGCTCGCGGCGACGAGAGCCAGCGTTCGATTCCCCGACCGCTCCGCCGCGGGAATATCAAACTCGGGTATCGCTACAGCTGAAGCGTCGTCAGAGAGCATCTCGGGCGCGAGTGGTGCGTCGTGACCACCTCGGGCGGTGAGTTCATCGAGCGTCACCGGGTCTGCGATCGAGTCGATGTGGTTTCGAAGGCGTTCCTCAAGCATTGTCTGTGACCTCCAGGTCCTTTCGCAGGCGACTCATCGCGCGTTCGACGTGGTTCTGAATTGATGAGCGGGCGCATCCCAATAACTCGGCGGCCTCGCGATGTGTCATGCCAAAGCCCGCTACCAAAACAACGGCTTGGCGCTGACGGGGGCTCAGCTGTGAGAGCGCGTGGGCGAGTTCGTGGTCGGCGTAACGGTCCTCCTCGGTCATCGTGGATTCGGTCACGGCGAAGTCAGATCCTCGGGTGCTGGTACGGGAACGTTGACGGGTGGCCCACCGTTCGCCGGTCCGGTACACGTACCCCGACCGGTTCTCCATCTCGGCTACGCGTTCCCATGAGCGCCATGCCACGGCGAATCCCTCGGCGGTCGCGTCCCGCCCGAGTTCAGCACCGAAACGGCTTACCAGCGCGCGACGAACCAGTGGCTCAGCTTCACCAAAGAAGATCTCGAACGCTTCGGCTTGACCCATCTACAAACGCCTTCCCATGTCCACCTAAGGCACGGGACCACCAGTTTGCACCACATAGTCCTCGATGCAAGCGCTTGAGAGGCGCCGCAGAAGTTACGTGCCGTAGATACCGGACAACGCTGCGTCCGGTACATTCAAAGATCGAGAACGCACTCTGCGGGCTCGGTTGATTTGCCCCCGTAGTTCAACGGATAGAGCACGAGTTTCCTAAACTTGGAATGGGGGTTCGATTCCCTCCGGGGGCGCTAGCGGGGTGAACTCCCCGGAGACGCATACACCAGGCTGCAATAGCGTTGGACCCATGCGTGTCTGGAGGTGGATTCTGAGGCTGATTGCAGCCGCTGTGCTCCTGAGCGCCGTATTCGCCATCAGTTTCATCATCGCTGTCACGATGCGCCCGCAACCGCAGGTCGGCACTCTGGCTCCGATTGCGGCGCCGACTGTCGAGACAACCGCACCGGTGACTCGCCCGGCGCTGGAGCCGGAATTGTCCGAGCAGTCACAGTCGGTTCCAACGACCGCTCCCCCAATCGCCTTCGTCGAGGGAGCTGTCGAACTCGTCGACACCATTTCTGCGCCTCCACCGCCTGTCACCACCGAAGCCCGGCCAGCCGTCGAGCTCAACCTCGACCCCGTCTTCGCGTCGATCGAGTCCCGTCTGTCGACCGAAGTCGACATTGCAATCCGACTGCCCGCACAGCTCGACGGTGCCGAGGCCTGGTCGGCGACCATCGACTCGATCGACGCCAACCGTTACGTCGTCCACGTTGAAGATGAACCCGATTGCAACGCTGCGTCGGCCTGTCGCACCCTCACCTTTACCGGAAGCAGAAGCACCGCTGCAGAGCCATCGCTACCGGCGGGAACGACCATCCCCCTCCCAAACGGCGAGCGCGGCGTGTTCGTCGACTCGTCGTGCGGAGCCGACTGTAACAACGGCTTCATCGTCTGGGTTGAGGACGATGTGCGGTATTCGGTCGGAAGTCGAGTGGCCTCGGGGCCAGCGGTGCTCGACCTTGCGTGGCGTTCAATCGACACCGCCCTACCCACCCCGTCGGGTCCGCAGATCTGCGGGCCTGGCGCACCCAAGCACAACGGCCAAGTAGCACGGACGATCACCACCGAAGTGGACGACCAGCGGTCAATGCACTGGATTGCCGTCTGCTCGGGGCTCGGCTTCGACATCGAAATCGTCGAAGCTCCCGGCGACCTGCGCTGGACCGACGTCGACGGCGACGACATCTACGACGCGGTCATCACCCACGCCGATGGCAGCTCCACCATCTTTGCGATCGACGGGAACCGCCCGCTCGGAGTGATCGATACCAGTGGAGGTCGACTACAGGTCGGCGACCTCAAGTGTGTGAATTCGACTCGCCGTCAACCAATCGACGCAGCGACGAACGAGCGGCTCGAATACATCAACTCGACATCGGTCAGGCGCGTCGCCGACCCAACGCTTAGCGAGTCTGACGTCGGCGATTGCTAACGATTGGGGCCAGCGCACTCGTGCGAACCTTGCCGACCGGCGCACGCGGATGATTGACCACCACTCGCTGTTCAACTCGAAACCCTTCGAGGTGCAAGTACTCAAGCATTGCTTGGGCACCACCAGCCAACGCGTCCATCAACAGGTGCGTGTCGACCTCGAGGCGTTCAGGGAGGTCGACCTCTTTGGGCGGAAGCACCACCTCAATCCGCACGTCACGGCCACCAGCAATAACAGGGGTTCCCCGTCCCTCGATCACTGCACGCAACGCCTCGGTCGACCTGAAGAAACGATCTGACGAACGGCTCACAACATCGGACACGTACTCGCCGTGCATCCGTTTCACCAGGCGCGGGACAGTTGCCCGTTCGAGCCGATTCAGTGGCTCGGGCTTCCCATCGTTGAAGCCACGACTGCGAATGACGAGCACGTGGGTCGCGTCGAACCCGATTGCCGATGACCACGGCACAGCATCGAACATTCCTCCGTCGACGTACTCCTTGTCGTCGACAAAGCGAGAGGGGCCGGCCATGACGGGCAGACAGGCGGTTGCGGCCAGCACTCGGCGAGCGTGCGCCTCGTTCTCCCCGACCCGAAAGATACGGCGCGGATTGTCGGCATCGACCGGGGTCACCGTTGCCCACACCGGGATGTCACTGTTGATCAGGTCGTCCCAGTTGAACCCGTGGCGATCGAGCGCCTCATTGATCAAGTAGTCGAGGTCGAGGACTGATCCTTCTCGCATCAGCCGCTTCGGGTTCAGGAACCGTTCGCTGTTGAGCACCGTGTAGTAGAGCACCGAGCCCGATGTCCCCTGAGAGGTCGCGAAGAACGCTCCAGCGATGGCTCCTGCCGACGTGCCGACAACAACATCGACGCTGTTCCGGAGGCCGAGCTGTTCGAGTGCGAGGAGCATGCCCGAGGAAACCGCGCCTCGCATACCGCCACCCTCGACGGCAACAACGAGTCGATAGTCGTCGTCGCGGTAGCCGGGAACGGAACTGCGGTCGAGGCGTTCGAGCAGAACGTCGCGCACCGACGGCAGGGTAGATGAGGTCGCGTCCGCCACGGCAACCTCGCTCATCTCAGACCTCGAGGAGCGGGGACTCCACCTCATCGCCTCCGCGAATGCGGTCGATCACCCAACGCCCGACCTCGATGAGAAGCGTGACACCGAGTGCGAATCCGAATGCCAGCCACAGCGCCGAGCTCGGATCGTCGATGGAGCTCGCAAAGAAGAAGCCGAGGAGCCCGGCATAACTTGCCCACAGAGTTGTGGCGAGCAGATCCCAACGAGTGAACCAGGACCAGAACGGCTGGCCGGTCAGCCCGCACGAGAAGGTCATGGCGGTTCGACCACCGGGGATGAAGCGGGCGGTGATCAACAACAGACCGCCGCGCTTTCTGATCTGCTCGCCTGTCGCGAAGAGCCGCTTCTCGCCCTTTTCTCCGCGGAAGAAGAGACGCTTCAGGGTTTTGTCGCTTCGTTGGCCGATCCAGTAGCCGAGCGAGTCTCCCGCATATGCGCCGAGCGAACCCGAGATGATGACCAAGATGATCGCGAGCACTCGAAAGTCGCCCAGAAGCTCGCCTCCGCCTGCTGCTACTCCGGCCGCGATCACACTGAACTCTGACGGGACAATCGGAATGACCGAGTCGAGAAGCGCGATCACGAACAGCAGCAGCAAGAACCACGGGTTCTGCGACAGGTCCAAGATCAGCTCTTCCACCGTGTGGAAGAAATCAACTGCCCAATCAATGAGACCGCTCACGCTACTGAGAGTATCGAAATGAACCTGGGTCATACAGATCCTCTGTGGGACGAATTTTCTCGTCGTTGCGCACGACCGCGCACCCAATAGCGACAAAGATGGTCTGAAATGGCAGGAGACAGTCCAATGGAAACCAATATGGCCGCCGCCGGAACCGTCGATGCCGTCAAGATCTACGGCGAAGGCGACACCGAGGTCCGAGCCCTCGACGGGGTCACCGTTACCTTTCGCCAAGGTCAGTTCACCGCAATCATGGGACCGTCGGGTTCGGGCAAATCGACCCTGATGCATTGCCTCGCCGGACTCGACCGCGTAACCAGCGGGCACGTGATGGTCGGCGAGACGAACCTGGGCGAGCTCAGTGAGAAAGAGCTGACCCTGTTGCGACGCAACAAGATCGGCTTCGTCTTTCAGGCATTCAACCTGATCCCGACCCTGACCGCGATCGAGAACATCACGCTTCCGCTCGACCTCGGAAAGTCCAAGCCCGATCAGGCTCTCCTCGACGACGTTGTCGAGGCGGTAGGTCTCGCCGATCGACTGTCGCACAAACCCAACGAGCTCTCCGGCGGCCAGCAACAGCGTGTTGCGGTGGCTCGGGCGTTGGCATCGGCACCCGACGTCATCTTCGCCGACGAGCCGACCGGCAACCTCGACAGCCAGACCGGCTCGGAGATCCTTGCCTTCATGCGCCGTGCGGTCGATTCGTTCGGACAAACCATCGTGATGGTGACCCACGATCCAAGCGCCGCGGCCTACAGCGATCGAGTTCTATTCCTCGCCGACGGCAAGATCGTCAGTGAACTCCTCGACCCGACAACCGACACCATCCTTGAGTCTTTGCGCGCAGCCACGGTTACCTAAGCAATGTTCAAGCTCGCACTCAAGAACCTGGCTCAAAACAAGGTCCGCCTTGGCCTGACCATGTTTGCGATCGTGCTCGGCGTTGGATTCGTCGTCTCGTCGTTCGTGCTGCGCGATGGGCTAAAGGAAGTCTTCAACGAGCTGTCAGAACAGGTCGTGGCAGGCGTCGACATCGGGGTCAGCGCGTTCGACACAGATCGCGATCCAGTAACCCAAGGCGACCTCGATGCAATCTCGGACCTCGACGGAATTCGACTCGCTGTGCTGGGCATGGACGGCGAGGGTTACGAGAACCGGCTCCAGCCCGTCAAGCCCGACGGCGAGACAATCAGTCTCCAAGGCCCGCCCCAGCTCGTATTTTCTTGGATCGAAGATCCCGGTATCAGCGCGACGACCGTGTTGGACGGCCGCGCACCGCTGAACGAGGACGAGTGGGTCATCGACACTGCCAGCCTCGAAGAACACGGCTTTGTGGTGGGCGATACCTACACCTTCGTCACCCCGTCAGGCCAACAACAATCTGAACTCGTCGGCACCTACACCTTCGATGGCTTTGTCGAAGGCCCGACCTTCATATCAATGCAAGCCGACACGATTCGCGAGTGGATGCAGTTTGGTGAACGATTCGACTTCATCGCTATCTCCGCGGACGGATCCGTTCCGATCCCCGATCTGCAAGCCGAAGTCGACGCGCGACTGAACAACGGCCAAGCTCGACTTCTCGTTCAAGACCAAGCAGGTCTGATCGCCGACGCGCAGGCGGGGTTCAACGAAGCCCTCGACATCATCGGCGGAATCCTGCTCGGCTTCGCGTTCGTCTCGCTGTTCGTCTCGATCTTCATCATCGCGAACACCTTCGCCATCACCACCAGCCAGCGAACCCGTGAACTCGGCCTACTGCGTGCCATCGGCGCGACCCCTCGACAGATCCTGCGATCGGTCGTGTCCGAGTCGTTCATAATCGGCATCATCGCATCGATCCTCGGAATCGGTGCCGGAATCGTCATCGCGTTCGCGCTTCGGGCCATCCTGAATTCGATCGGGTTGTCCATCCCAAGCTTCGGTGTCGTCCTTCAACCACAGACGATCCTCTATGCCTTCCTCGTGGGAACTCTCGTGTCGGTGATCTCGGCGATCGTGCCGGCCATCGGGGCCTCACGCACGTCACCAATCGCTGCTATCACCGGACACTCCACGACCCGCGAACGTTCGGTTGGACGCTTCGTCATCGGCTCGATCATCACGGCGCTCGGAATCGCCCTCATGGCACTGGGCCTGTTCGGCGGCGCTGACTCGGTCATCGGAGTCCTCGCTCCGCTCGGTGCTGGCGCCATGTTGCTCTTCATTGGCATCACACTGCTTAGCCCCCTCGTCGCTGGACCACTCAGCCGACTGATCGGCGCTCCAATCGCAGGAATCTTCGGAACACCGGGCCGACTGGCGCAACAGAACTCTGCTCGGAACCCACGCCGCACTGCCACAACCGCCGCGGCCTTGATGATTGGTCTGTCTCTCGTCTCGATGGCGTCTGTCCTCGGCGAATCGTTCAAGGCCCAGTTCGATGACCTGCTCAACACGTCCGTTCAAGCCGATTTCATCGTGAGTAGTGATCAAACCGACATTCCCGATGAAGTCGGAGTCCAAATCGCCGGCGATCCGGCCTTCGGAAATGTGAGTGCGGTCAGGTACTGGGGTGTCGCTCTACAAAACGAGGCGCTGGAAGCCGACCCCGTGGCCCTCCCAGCCGACGCCACGGACGTACTGGAAGGCGCGAACTTCTTCACCGACGTCGGGGCATTCGACTACTCCCAGGTTGACGGTCTCTTCAACTTCGACGTCATCGAGGGGTCGCTAGAAGACATCACGAACGAGACGGTCGGTATTCGCGACACCGTGTCCGAAGATCTGGGCATCGGGCTCGGCGACGTCGTTCAACTGATTCTCCTCGACGGATCCGTAGCCGACCTCGAGGTCGTGTCGATACACGAAGAGGAGCAGGTATCGGGATCCCTGTTGATCTCGTTCGATCGATTCGACCAAGTCTCACCTCAACGGACGAACGACTTTGTGGCTGCGACCGTGGCCGACGGCGTGTCGGTTGAAGACGCCGAAGAATCGTTTGCCGCCCTCGGTACCGAGTATCCGAACCTCAACTTCCAGTCGTCGGCTGAGTTCCGTCAATCCTTTGCCGACCAGATCAACTTCATCTTGAACCTGCTGACCGTGTTGCTCGGCTTGACCATCTTCATTGCGATTCTCGGAATCGCCAACACCCTCGCACTGTCGGTATTCGAACGAACCCGCGAGATCGGACTCCTGCGAGCCGTCGGAATGTCACGACGCCAAAACCGCCGGATGATCCGCTGGGAAGCCGTCATCATTGCAGCGGTGGGGGCAGTCCTCGGTACCGCACTCGGTGTGGCGCTCGGAGTTCTCATGGTCCAGGCCATCCCCGATGAGATCATCAGCTCGTTCGCTCTGCCATGGACGCGCATCATCATCATGGCTGTCGTTGCATCGTTGATGGGCCTTCTCGCAGCCCTGTTCCCCGCCTGGCGAGCATCGAGAATGAACGTCCTCGACGCAATCTCACACGCGTAACCGCCAAGTCGCTCCGCTCCTATTGTGGCGGCACGCTTAGTGAGCCCTATTCCCCTTCGGGGAGCGTTCAGGCGGCACGCAGCCTTTGCGCCGGAGGCGGACGTAGCAGGGCGGCTCGTGTGATGTTTTGGGAAAGTGGCCTGGCACCAAAGCACCCTTTTGGTGCCAGGCCACTATTTTCGATTCGCGGTCGAATAGTGAGCGAAAACGATCACTTCTGCACGGGTGTGCCCGCTATTCCACAGGCCTTTTGCAGTCTGATTAGGCGATTTGGTGCCTGGCACCAAAAGGGTGTTTTGGGCGTGGAGGCGCGAGGGGTTGGCGCGTCGGGAAGGGCCAAATGGCTCAGCCAATCTGGGCCGGAAGAACCGACAATGGCCTCGTGAGCCTTTCTTCGGTATCGGTAGTACCAGCCAACCGCCTCGGACAGCTGCTTAGCGAGGCACGTCTACGCACGGGTGGCGACCTCGAGGAACTCGCCTCTCGAAGCGACTTTACGGTCGGCGAGCTCAGCGACTTGGAAGCAGGCCATCGCCTCCTCAGCGACGATCTTGTCTCTGAAGTCACCAACCTCTACGAGGTGGACTGCGGCATCATCGTTCCCCAACGCGCCGAGCTCACCATCGACATGACGGACCGCACGATGTCGGCGGCGGGGCGCGCCGTGCGCCTCGACTCCCAGGCCCACGATCACGTTCTCGATCGCTACCTCTCCCTCGTCTATCTCCTTCGCAATTCTCAACCGGGTCGCGAAGTTCCACTGCGCGACGAAGACCTCGCAATTCTCGCCGCGTCGCTCGCAGAGCGCGAAGAACTCATTGCCGACCAACTACGTCGTGCAATGGCCGACGACACCGACTCGGTTCGCGGGCTTGTTGCATGGTTCAAGAACCGACTGTGGGTTCCACGCGCAGGCGCCCTCATCGGCGCTGTCTCGGTCGGAACGCTCGTCATGATTTCGAGCGACACGGCTCTTTCACCAAATTTCCCGACCGAACCAGAGCCGGATCCAGATCCCGACGGCGCAGGTAACGGCGATGGAGTGACACGACCGAATGCCGTTGCGGGGCTCATCCTTCCGCGAAACACCACACCCGCTACTGGCCAAGCACCGATCACCGACAGTGCGACCCCACCGGTTTCATCCGTTGACGCACCTGACCTCAACAGGCCCACACCCACAACCGCTGTTGGCGAACGTCCAGCCACCCGCCAAGCAGAGATCGGTGCGCAAGCCGAAGGACTTCTCCCCTTCGACTGGCAAGCAGTGTTGCCCGACTGGCGGATCGTCTACAGCGGCCCAAACGAAGGGTTCCGCGGCCTCACCTACCCGTACGAGCAATCGATCGAAATGTTCGTTCGAGACGACGACACACCCGAATCGCTTGCCGCAATTCTGGCCCACGAGCTCGGGCACGCAATCGATGTGACCTACTTGGACGACGGCCACCGCGATATGTGGCGTGAATCTCGCCAGCTCGGCGATGTCCAATGGTGGCCCGACGCGTATGCGAGCGACTTTCAGGTCGGTGCCGGCGACTTTGCCGAGGGGTTTGCCTATTGGGCCCTCAAGGACCCCAGCTCGTCGCAAATCGCGGGCGACCCGACCAACGAGCAGTTGGCGACACTCGAAGCGATCCTCGGCGATATCTTCTGAAATATCAACGATTTCGAGCTATTCGGCCACCTTCTGCAAGGCACTGAACTCGCAGAACGTTCACTAATTGTGTCGGCTGTCACATCAAATGCCGCGACTTTGTTACCGAGTGGTACGTCTCTATATATGTCTGACACCGGGCCGGTACCCGCCACCAGCCCGGTGTTGGATCAAATCGCTGAGACACCTCTCCACAGGTGCCTCGACGCAGGGTCCGCCAACCCCCCAGGCCGGCCCAAAATCTCGGCCCCGGTGAGGTATCCCGCCACCAAACCGGGGCCGGGGCAATCATTCCTCGGCGCTTCCGGCCGACTTCCAGGGAAAGCGGACAGTTGCTTTGGCGCTTCCGGCCAACCTTCGGGATTTCAGTTTCGTGTCACTGGCAAGCGGGCTGGCACCTCGAAGATTTGAAGGGAAGGGTAGTTTTTTCGAATGAGCAAAGCTGTGGTTTCACTCATCACCATCGCGGGCGTGTTCCTGCTCGTCCTCATCGTGCTCGCCGCGCTCTTGTCGTTCGGCTGGCTCGACATTCGCTGGCCCTGGGAGGACATTGTCGAACAAGAGTCGGCGGTAGCGGTCGACGTCGAAGAGGGTCCCGCCCGAATTCTGGCCATCGAGCCAATCTCTCTTGATTGTCGTGCCCGGATCGAGGCCGAAGTGCCAATCGTCGGCACTCAACGCACCACGATCGCTGGTGCGACCGTGAGCACCGACACCATCCGCATGCGGGCCGTTGGCGACGTTGATACTTGCGTCAATTCCGACGGAGTCGATATCAACGAACGAACCGACGGAACCATCGGCGTGATCATCGATGCTGGCGCAATCGAATTCGTCCGACCGCGCGTCGATGCCGTTGCCACCATGGACTCGGTCTCCACCGACCGCGGCGTGATCAACCAATTCGTCGACATCTTCCCGTGGACAAACGAAGACGACGAACTGACCCCCGCAGCATTCGCCTTCGCGCAAACAGTCATCGGCGGCAGCTCGTGCATGCAAGCTGCCTATGACCAGACCACGAGCACCCTCGAAGACGCCTACCGAGACCAAATGGTTGCCCAAGGCGCAAACGCGAATGACATCGAAATCATCATTCGTGGAGTCCCCGACTTTGTTCAGAACGACCCGGACATTCCCCAACTCGGTGAGTTCGAGTTCGGTGCTGACGGCTCAGCGTCATGCGTTGTTGCTAGGCCCTAGAGAACTTTCGTACGAAAAGCTCAGTAGGCGCCGATAATCTTTCTTCGTGCTCCACATATTCGACACTTCACAGTCGATGGTCGTTCCCTTTGAGCCTGGCCCGATCGTTCGGATGTATATCTGCGGGATAACGCCCTATGACTCGACCCATCTCGGACACGCCAGCACCTATCTGACCTACGACCTGCTCATTCGGCGACTCGAAGACCTCGGCCACGAGGTACAGATGGTTCGCAACGTCACCGATGTCGACGATTCGATCCTGCCAAAGGCACGCGAACTCGGAATCGACTTCCTCGAACTTGCCGCCACCGAGATGGCTCGCTTTCACGGTGACATGGAAGCGCTCAACACGCGGCCACCCATCGCTGAGCCGCGCGCGACCGAGTCCATCGAACCAATCGTCGACCTCATCGAGCGCCTGCGAGACGAGGGGCACACCTACACCAAGGAAGGCATTACCTGGTTCGACGTATCGACCACACCCGAATTTGGTCGGCTCTCCGGATACGCCGAAGACACCATGTTGACACTCGCCGAGGAGCGAGGCGGCACTCCCGACGATGTTCGACAACGCAACCCGCTCGACTTCATCTTGTGGCAGCCCTCCGCCGACGACGAACCGTCTTGGGAGTCTCCGTTTGGTACGGGTCGACCGGGCTGGCACATCGAATGCAGCGCCATGAGCTGGGCGCAATTCGGCGAGACTCTCGACATCCACGGCGGAGGGACCGATCTGATCTTCCCCCACCACGAATGCGAATCGGTGCAATCCGAACGCGGCTACGGAGCGCCGCTCGCTCGGCACTGGATGCACTCGGGGATGGTTGCGTACCAGGGAACGAAAATGTCGAAATCGCTGGGCAACCTCGTGTTCGTGAGCGATTTGGTTGCCTCCCACAGCCCGCAAGCGGTTCGTCTGGCGCTCATGGGTCACCACTATCGCGACGACTGGGAATGGTTCGATGGCGACATCGACGACGGCCAGGAACGGTTCGATCGAATTGTCGCAGCCATCGCCCACGGTGCCGGACCCGACCCTGAACCCACGTTGGCGGCGGTTCGTGCAGCGCTCGATGACGACCTCGACGCGCCCACGGCACGCGATGCCCTCGACGCCCTCGCCAGATCCATCCTCGACGGCGACGATGACAGCCACGCCGACGCTGGTGAAGGCCTCCAACGGGCCAGCGAACTCGTTGGACTCCTGTTCACATGAAGATCTTCGACACGCTCCAAGACCAACTCGTCGAGTTCGAAACGCGCGTACCTAACGAGGTGTCGCTCTACGCGTGCGGGCCCACCGTCTACAGCCATCCACACCTTGGACATGCCCGTCAGTCGATGACCTACGACATCATTCGGCGCTACTTCGAGTGGACCGGCATGACGGTTCGCCATGTCGCGAACATCACCGACATCGATGACAACATCATCAACCGCGCCCTGGACGAAGGCTCCACCGAACCGGAGGTGGCTCGGTACTGGGAAGGCGTCTACCTCGATGCAATGGACTCGCTCAACATTCTGAGGCCGCACGATCAGCCGCATGCAACGGAGTACGTGGCCGAGATGATCGACATGATCTCGGTGCTCGTCGAGAACGGCTCGGCCTACACCACCGACTCGGGGGTCTATCTGCGGGTCCGTTCTGTCGAGACGTACGGGGCGCTCGTACATCGAACCCCCGACGAACTCGCCGAAGGCGCACGAGCGCGCGTCGAGGTCGACGAGAAGAAAGAAGACCCCCTCGACTTTGCACTGTGGAAGGCAGCCAAGCCGGGCGAACCCACATGGGATTCGCCATGGGGTCCTGGACGCCCGGGCTGGCACATCGAGTGCGCAGCGATGAGCCTCGGCCTTCTCGGCGACGGCTTCGACATCCATGGAGGCGGCAGCGACCTCGTCTTTCCCCACCACACGAACGAACGTGCAGAGGCGATCGCCGCCGGCCGTGACTTCGCTCGCTACTGGATCCATAACGCGATGCTGAACATCGGCGGCGAGAAGATGTCGAAGTCGCTCAACAACTTCAAGACCATCCAGAACCTTCTCGACGAAGACCCCTTGAACGCGAGGGCCCTCCGGTTGCTGTTGCTCCGCACCCACTATCGCAAGACCCTCGAGATCAATCCCGAGGTCATGGCCGACGCCCGCGAGGGCATCAAACGAATCGACGCCATGGCCCGCAAGGCTTCCGCGAACGGAGTCGACGTGACGAGCACCGATCGCGACGCCGCCGCGATCGCTCGATTCCGAGAAGCTATGGACCGAGATTTCGGAACCCCCGACGCACTGGCCGTTGTCTTCGACATGGTTCGCCAGGCAAACAGTGCGCTCGACGGTGATGACGGCGCCGGTCAGGCCACCGCATTCGCACTCACCGCGCTCGAATTGGCCAACGTGTTGGGCCTGGCGGTCGCTATCGGCAGCGACGACCCAGCAGCTGGGGCCGGCGATGCCGAGATCGAGGCACTGGTGGCTGCGCGAACCGAAGCCAAGGCCAACAAGGACTTCGCCGAAGCCGATCGCATCCGTGACGAGCTAGCAGCCCAAGGCATCACGATCGAAGACACCGCCAATGGCCCCCTCTGGTACACGAACTAGAAAATCTGTGGTCGCTGAGCCGCGTATACGCGGCTGACAGACCACAGATTTTGAATTAGCGGATGCCGTAGACGCCGCCGCTGCGGGTGCCGACGACGATCGTGCCTTCCCACACGGCGGGGGTCGACTCGATGCATGCCTCGTCGAGGCGCAGCGCCCAAAGCTCGGGCGGCTCGACCGTAATGTCGCTGACGTCGTATCCGCGCAGCGTGCCGAAACAGTCGCCCATGATCAAGACATCATCGACGACCACCGGTGATTGCCACAGGTGGAAACCGAGTCCTTCGATGTTCCACAGGTCTTCGCCCGTTCGCCGGTCGACAGCCCGGAACTGACCGCCCTGGCTTCCGAAGATGACCGCTCCGTTGTAGAGCGCTGGCGTGCCCCAAATGCCGGTGTCGAGGCCCTGGTTCTCCTGAATCGACCAGACGAGTGCGTCCTCGCCTTCCTTCGATGGGTCGAGCTTGATCAGCTGGCCGAGATCGCGTGAACGCTGATTGCCGCGCTCGAACTCGGCAGCGACGTACAACATGCCCTCCTCGTCGATGACGAGCGTTGCGTCCACGTCGTCGCCGACCCAGTAGCGGAAGTTGCGCACCGGCGGCTCGCCGTTGCGGATCGGGGCGAGGTCCCACCCCTGGACAAGCCCACCGGAGTTTGCGAAGTACATCGTGTCGCCGCTGACGGCGACCGAGTTCTCGATCGACACGTTGTCGCCAACGGCGTTGATCAATTCGGAGTCCCAACCTGGAGCGCTAAAGAACAGCTCCGGGTCGACCGTGACGAAACCTTCGTCGCTCCAGTCACGGTTGAGCTTGATGATGTGAATCCGACTGTTCTCGCCGCCGACGATGAGCCAGTCGTCGAGAACAAGACCTGCGCCGTCCCAGTCGTTGTTCCACTTGCGATCGGGGATCGATTCCGAATCGAGTCCCCACAGTTCGACCGGTTCACCCTGGTCGAACGAGATCACCCGATAGATGTTGTCGCGAGAGCCGGTGTAGACGAGCGGAAACCCATCGGGATCGACGGTCACCGAGCCCTTGATGATGTCGTCTGTCTGGAACTTTGGCAGCAGCGGCTGACCGGAGTCGGCATCGAGAAAGTGCACGGCTCCGTCGAGCGCACCGAAGATGCTCCAGAGGCGTCCGTCGAGACGGAACAAGCTCGGCTGACCAGTCCAGCCTGTCCCGCACCATCCGCGCGTCACTCCACCGACCGTCGAGCTCCGACACAGACCTCCGGACTCGGGAAAGCGCCACTGCACGGCAGGATTTTCGGGAACTGGGCCTCGCCCGTAGTAGGTCCGTGTCGGCGAACCACGGAACGTCAACAGTCCGTCGAAGCCCTGCGGTGGAGCGATGCTCACCATCCGCGGGTCAACGAATACCGAGGTGTCGAAGTCGATCTCGGGTTCGGGCACCTTCTCCGACGGTGCGGCGAACGGCCCAACGAGTCCTTCTTCAAACTCGATCTCGCCCTGCTCGCCGGGGATCAAGAAATCGATCGTGTTGGCCCGAATGTCGTTGGCAACAGGTAGCGCAAAGAAGCCAATCGCAACGACTCCCAACGCACCGAGCACCAGCCCGACCCGAACACGGTCGACGCGTCGGCTCTTGCGGCGACGGCGGGTCGGCCCGGCTGCTGTCGCAGCATCGGGCAGCTTGACACCACTCGACAAGTTGTTCTCGTTTCGCCGTCCTCGAGACATCACCGATACTTACGATACAGCGACGTGTGAGCCCGTATTCATTGGTGGAAACGGAAGTTCGACGTCGTAGCTCGTGACATTCGGATTTGAGCTGCGACGGCTGGCGATATCGCGCACCGAGGCCACCGGTGCCGAATCCGGACGATCCGAGGTGTCTTCGGAGGCTGCGGTCGAATCCCGTTCGGCCTCTAGGGCGCGAGCCGAGTCGAGCTCGCGGTCGGGGCCATGAAATGCGCGGTGCAGAAGCGACCCTGCGGACGGATCCATCGGCTCATTACTTGCTGGCCGTGATGGGGAATCATCTCGAGAGCTGAGTGCCGAATCCGGTGTAGTCGGTGCCGTCGGTGCGCCGACGAGAAACCACGGAGTCTCGCGCGGATGACGGCGCTGCGGCACCCGCTTCTCGCTCAGCTCGTTGATCAGGGTTTCGCCCGCCGGTGTTGGAGCCGAGAGCAGCTGTTCCATCGGGCCAACGTCAGGGGTCGGGGCAAGGGGAACCCAGGTCCATCCGGTGGGTGCGGAAAAACGATCCGCGTGCGGCTCACAGAGCGCGATCGTCGACGTCGTTGGGCGATGCTGTTCGAGTACGCGACGGCCAGCTCCATCAACGTCGAACCAGCGCACCGCCACGCCTGAACAGGTGGGTTTCGCGCAAAGCCGTGACATGTGGTGAGTTTAGCCACCTCGCCGTCCAAAGTACATCAGTGTCATTTAACGGAACGTCAGCCGCCGACTACGCTGCGGAGAATCTCCGACAACGGACTCGACGAACGGAATGGCTGCGGTGCGAGACTCCTCAATTCAACAGGGCCCCACGAACCGGTCCGGCAGTGCGCGTCGTCCCCGGCGACGACGCATCGAACCGGACGAACAAGACACGTTCGATCACATCTCTAACGCGCTGCTCGGCAGGGTGCGCCTGATTCGAACAAATCTTCTTCCCCCAGCCGCCGATGGAATGACGCTCGGCCGATTTGTTCTGTTGCGCGGCGACCAGATCGAACGCCGAAGTTCAACACTGCTGGCCCACGAACTGGTGCACGTTCGCCAGTTCGCCGAAATGGGCGCGCCGAGATTTCTGTTCGCTTACGTCTCGGCGTACTTGCGCAACCTGCGACGTACCCGCAACCACCGGCAGGCATATCTGGACATACCGCTAGAGCAAGAAGCTCGTGCGCTCGCCGAAAAGTGGCAGTCCAACCGCGCTTCCTCAAAGTCTTAGCTCTGGGCCGTATAACTTATTTGCGATCTCATTTGGCCGATGGATCTGGGCAATGTCTACGTCTTCGAGCGACTGCTACCTCTGTGGTGCCCACAATGAACCTGACGCGTCCTACTGCGAACGGTGCAACGGGCAGCTCCTTTCGCTGCCCAGCGAAGAGCCCAGCAACGCAGAACTCAGCACGACCGAAACCCTCCCAGAAGAAGAGGCCTCCAACGAGGTAGTTGACAAGCCGCGCCGCAAGGTCCGCCGGACCCGTAAGGGCAACATTCAGGATCAACGCCTCTCCGATGCTCTTGGGTTGGACACAAGCATCGAGATCGACGATGAATCAGACGAGGCCGATGAAGATGATTCGCTCGTAGACACGGTCGTAACGAGCATCCCGCGAGCAACACCGTCGGCCGAAATCCCCCTCATCGGAACACGCGCTGGAGCGGTCAGTCAGTCCTCGATGAACGACCGCGAGCTCGGCAAGGTTGCGTACGCCTTTCTCGGTGCCCTCGCACTCGCGACCGTGTGGTTTGGCTACAACACCTTGATCCGCGAAGAACCTGAACCCGACAGCATTGCCTTCACCGGTACGACCACCACCTCGTCAACATCGACGTCCACCACCGAAAAGCCACGTCGTATTTGGCAGCTCAACGAAGTAGACGGCCAATACAGTCCGGTCTTCGTCCGGGTCGATCTCTACGACTGCACAGTCGAGCTCGAAGCCGCAGAGATTCTCGAGCCGTTCACGAGGGTCGTCGGTGTATCGGTCAGTACTCACAATGTGCTGGTCGACAACGCCGAAACGGGCGGCCAAGCGACCGCTGCGGTGATCCGAAGCCGGACGGGCGCAAGCCGAGTAGCCATTCTTCAACGGACCGCCGACGGCGCGTTGATCGCTACCTCGCCACGCGCAACGTCACGAAATCTTGCAGCCGGAGATCAGCTTTCGAACACCGACACGGACAGCGAGTTCTATGTCGGCTACGACCTCGAGAGCAACGTGGTAACGACAACCCAAACCCGCCAGAGCGCTAGCTCGCAACTGATCGTTACTCAAACCGGCAAAGCCCACACGATTCTTATCGGTGAGAGCGAATTCGATTTCGACAGCGTGGCCGAGGTTGACACCAGGCTTGAGATCGACCCGGAGATCGAGATACCAGCTACCCCAAACGTCTGTCAGAGCGTCGCTGGACTGCGACCTGTGGGCGCGACGAACAGCCTCGAAACTCTGACGAGCGTCCCGGAACCCGAACCTGTCGAAACAGGAGATACGGAATAATCATGCGACCACTAGCAGCCCTTACGAGCGTGATGACTACCGCTGCGTTCCATGCATCAGCATCGGGCGAAATCCTTGACGTCAACGCACCCTTTGTTCAACTGATGCGCTGCGTACCCGGTGACGATTGGCGAATGTACGTCGACGACTCGGATCGCACGCTGCTCGACGCGTTCTGGATTGCTCTGTTCAACCAGACCGACGAGGTCCACCAGCCAGTCAAGTTCAGCGTCAAGGGCGGCGAGGGCCTCTACGAGGTGCGAGCGCAGGCTGTCTCCGATGACGATGGACGCTTTTCGAGCGCCGTTGGAGTTCTCATGGTTGAGGCCTCTTCGGGTTCGACGTCTCGGTGGCAAGTCGATCCCAGCACCGGCCTCCCCGAGCACAACGCCGTTCTTGAGCGTTTCGAACAACTCACCGAGGCAGACACGGCATTTGTTGCTGCGGTCGTGATGTTGGACGACGCTGACGCTGCCGACATCGTGCGTCGCAAGGAAGCTGCCCGTCAGCTGCTCGCTGTCATCCGACCCAACGACATGCTCGCAAGCCAGGACGACGGCCGCTTTCTTCTATGCGCACCCGGGATTGGCACCGCGGAGGCTGCACAAGCACTAGCGAGCCGCTTGATCGAGAGCCTCGAGAAGTCGTCGACCTCCGTGCGAGTTGGGCTTGCTCTGGCGAACGAGTCGCTCGGCGCCGCGACCTTGGTTCGAGAAGCCGAAGCAGGCGCGTACGCGAGCAGTCACGGCCACTATGGTTTCGCTCCCAACGAGGAAGCTGCCTAGTTACGACTCGGTAATCGTTACCGAGTTGATGACAACATCCTCATTTGGCCGATCCCCGCGGTCGGTTGGAACGTTCTGCATTGTTTCAAGCACGTCGAGACCTTCGGTGATCTGACCGAATAGCGAGTACTGAGGTGGCAGGCCGACCCCGCTGCGTCCGCTGACCAAGAAGAACTGGCTGCCATTCGTGTCGGGACCCGCGTTGGCCATAGCTACCGAACCAATCTGGTAGGTGCCCGGAGCAGGAAGCTCATCTTCGAACCGGTAGCCAGGACCGCCTCTACCGCTACCGGTCGGGTCACCACCCTGACACATGAAGTCCGGGATGATTCGGTGAAAGATGATCCCCTCGTAGTAGCGGTAGCGAGCCAGAACGACGAAGTTGTTCACCGTGCGCGGAGCCGCAGCTGCATCGAGCGCGATGGT
This sequence comes from uncultured Acidimicrobiales bacterium, assembly GCA_964570495.1. Classification (GTDB taxonomy): domain Bacteria; phylum Actinomycetota; class Acidimicrobiia; order Acidimicrobiales; family SHLQ01; genus SHLQ01. Next base: position 22,703 of record CAZMYN010000001.1, read on the forward strand.
GATGGACCCGAGCGACGTGTCGAGCACGGCCGTGTAGGTCTTGCTCGGATCGATACACATTTCGGGTGGTCCACTGAACTCGACCTGGCGCTGCGCCGATCCGTCGGTTGGAGGACAAGGGGTGCTCATGTGCGTTTCCTTCGTGTTACCGATAGGCCCGGGGATGGGCTCTCTGTCGAACGGTAGTCCAGGAAGTAGTGAACAATCGCGGATGTCGCGCGCTAAGTGGGCGATGTCGACCTGGGTGTCGACAAGAAACGCCAAGCATCCACCATCGGGCCTTGCGGAGAGTCCTAATGTCACGGACATGTCAGAGGACCCCTCGCAGACGGGCACTTCCCATCAACGTTGCACCTCGACGCTGCGGGGAATTCCCACCGTGTTGTCGTGCAACAACTGTGAAGTGACCTGGCGTGACCTTCCCGGCGAGCCGTGCTGGTTTTGCGGCGAGAGTGGTCACGTGGCAAATCCCGAGCGCCTCGTTCTCGACTAGACGTCTCTCGCGTTTGCGAACGCGGGTGCGAGATAGCCTGACGGTGTGCTGCTTCGTCTGATCAGCAAGAACTTGCTGCAGCGTCCGCTGAGGTATCTGCTCACCGGATTCGCCATCGTCTTTTCGGTTGCGGCGGTCAGCGCGGTCTTCATCTTCACCGATGGGCTTCGGTCGACCTTTAACGACCTTGCGACGAACATCGAGTCGGGGTACGACATTGCGGTCCAGCCACAAATCGAGTTTGGCGATGGAGCACTCGCGCCCAGCGTGCCGGTCGACCAGCGTGATCTCGTCGCTGCACAACCCGGGGTCTTGGCTGTCCAGCCGCGGGTCGTCGGCATCGGGGTCGTGGCGATCGACGCGATCGACGAGCCCACCTTTGCTCCCGCAGGACCCAATCTCGGCGTGCTGTGGGGAGATGAGCTGCCGGAGACTCGCTACTTTTTGCGCGAGGGACAACGGCCGTCCGGCCCGAACGAGTTCGCTCTTGACATCGACGCGTTCGCGCAAGGCGAGTACGTCATTGGAGACTCGTACACCGTTCAGGTGCCGACCGAAACCGAAGCAGGACGCCAGTTCACCTTGGTCGGCACGTTCACCTTCGCCGACCCCGAGCGGAACGCTCTCGTCGGAGCCAGGCTTGTTGCCTTTGATGAACCGACAGCGCTTGAGTTGATCAACGACGGCGAGGGATTCAGCGATCTGACCATCGCCCTTGAACCCGGCGCCGACCAGGCAACGGTCATTGCTCAACTCGCCGAGGTCATCAATCCCGGTCTGGAGATCAAGACTCAACAAGAACTTCTCGAAGCAACCCAGGGAACGTTTGGCGAAGTGCTGGACATCTTTCGGACAGTCCTACTCGTCTTTGCCGTGATCATTCTGTTCGTCAGTTCCTTCCTGATCTACAACGTCTTCACCATCACGTTGGGACAGCGAATTCGCGAGCTCGGTCTGCTGCGCGCCGTCGGTGCGCTCGGAAGCCAGATCACACGCCTGATGATCGGTGAGGCGCTGATGCTCGGCGTTGCCTCGACGATCGTTGGTATCCCCGCGGGTCTGGGCCTTGCCTGGCTGCTGCGGGTCGCGCTTAGCCTGCTCGGCTTCCCCAACAACACCGGCCTACCTCTCACGGGGTGGACAATCGTGTGGGCCGCGTTCACCGGCATCGTGATCACCGTCCTCGCCGCGATTTGGCCTTCGATCCAGGCTCGTCGCGTGCCACCCATTGCGGCGTTGCGCGACGGAGCCAACATCAATGAGCTCGAATCGATCCAGAACCGGCCGGTCGGTGCACTCTTGACTCTGGGCGGCGCGGCGCTTCTTCCGTTGGGGCTCAGTCTCTCGGGTTGGGAACCACGCCTCTTGCTGCCGCTCGGGTCCGCGTTGTTGGTCTACGTCGGGATGCTCTTGTTTCAGCGGTCGCTTGCCCGCCTCGTGATCTTTCCGCTGGGCGTCGTGATGCTCGTGATCACACTGGCAACGAACGACGCGTCGCTGGGCGAGACGTTTGGACTAATGGGAGCTGGCGCTCTCGTCGCCCTCATGGGAGCGAACCTGCTCAACCCGCTGATCGCGCGACAAGTAACCGGGGTGCTCGGGCACGCACCAACCGCTGTCGTGGTCGGCCTGATCGGCTTTGGATTCGTTATTGGAGCTGTCGCCTCGATCGGCTTTGCCATCGCCGTTGGGATCAACGGAGTTCCGAGCGCACTGATCGATGCGGCTGGGCGAGACATACCACCAGCCGCACTCATCATCCCAGCGGTGATTGCTGGGATGGTCCTGCTACTTCTGGGCTATGCCGTCATACGGACCGCCTTCGGCGGAGGAGGCCTGACCGGTCAGCTCGGCCGACTAAACGCCGCCCGCAACCCACAACGCACCGCAACGACCGCTGCCGCACTCATGATCGGCCTCACCCTCGTCACTGCCGTGACGGTCATTGGGGATTCGATCAAGAGTTCGGTGAGCACCGCACTCTCTTCATCGATCACCGCCGACTTCTTCGTCCGCAACCCGACCGCCGGGCCGACCCCTATCCCGTTTTCGAACTCTGCGGCCGCGCGACTCAATTCACTCGATGAGGTCGACTCGGTGGTTTCGTTTCGAGTCGCGTTCCCCGCAGCGTGGGTAACCAGCGAGAGCGGGACCCTCAACGCTGAAGACTTCGTCGAGTTTCTTCCCCTGGTACTCGAGCTACTCGACGATGACGAAGTCTCGCCCGAACGGTTCCTCGAGTTGCGCGCAGAACTCGGAACCGACATCGAGATCAACGACGCTGCGGCGGTCAACTTTGCCGAGTTGAACGAGCACGTCGACCCCGACTGGGTCGAGCGAGACGACACGCTCGCGGCCTTGCCCAACGCGATCTACATCGTGGATGAGTTTGCCGAGGAACAGGAGCTTTCGGTCGGTGACACCTTCTCCGCGTTGTTCATTGATTTACAGAGCGAGGATCTTGTCGTCGCCGGTATCTACGAAAACGGATTTGTTCTCGGAAACCGCGTCATCACACTCGAGTTGTGGGAGCGGCATTTCTCGAGCGACAGCGATCAGTTCTTGACGATTCGTACCGCCTCTGGTGTCACGCCCGACGCTGCCCGTGCGGCGATCACCGCCGAGTTGGACGATGACTTTCCAACCCTCGATGTCCAGGACAAAGACGAGTTCGCCGAAGCTCAGGAGCTTCAGATCAATCAAACGTTGGCGACGGTCAACGTGCTGCTCGGTCTGTCAGCACTCATTGCAGCGCTCGGCATCTTGTTGGCGCTCGCGCTATCGGTGTTCGAACGGACCCGTGAGATCGGGCTCTTCCGAGCAGTCGGGGCAACGACTCGCCAGACCCGCTGGATGATTCGTTGGGAGGGGGTCATCATCGCGTCGTTCGGCGGCGTCATGGGTGTTGTCCTCGGGCTCGCACTCGGCATCTTGGCTACGGCGAAGATGCCCGAGATTCTGGTCACGGAAACATCGATCCCGGTCCTGACCCTGATTTCCTACGTACTCGTATCCGCGATCGTCGGGCTCGCGGCGGCAGCTTTCCCTGCGTGGCTCGCGGGCAGAATGGACGTGCTCGAAGCAATCGGCAGCGAGTAGGCGTCGACTCAGACCTGGGTCTCACTCTGATCCTGCGGGTCACGAACCATTGCGAAGACGAAAACAGCAACCCCGAGCAGCCACGTGACCGCGCTCCCGAGGGCTGTCAGGTCTCCGCTTTCAATCGCATCCACCAAGAAGAACAGACCGCTAAGTGTGAACAGAGACCAGCCAGCCAGGGCGCTTCGATGAGACAACATCATCGAATCATCGCAGCCGGTCAAGACCGCGACCAACCCACCAACTACTCCTCGTCTGGCGCGTCTTGCTCGGGTGGCGGCTCTTCTTCAGGTGGTGGCTCTTCTTCTGGTGGTTCCACTTCTTCGCCGAACGCGGGAACAACAATGTCCTCGCGATAGACGTCGTTACCGTTGGCATCGGTCACGAGAACTACCGCTCGGAACTCCCCACCTTCCTCGTACCGGACAAGCGGCCCGGCGGGGTCGTCGATGATGACCTCGTGTCTTCCCGCAAAGCGCCACTCATATTCGGCATCGGGTCTCGCTGTCGACGTGTTGGTGAACCGGACGTCGCCGGGTCGTACGACTCTCCAGGTGAAGGCTGCTTCGGTCACGAACCCCGTCGCGTCGAAGGAAATCGGGTCGGTGTCGAGCCCGAATAGATTCGAGGCGACAACCCTGCCCGAATACTCGCCGTTTGTTGGGACACGGAAGACCGGCGTCGGGGTGTTGCCGCCCGATACCAACTCGCCACCCTCGACGGACCATTCCCAACTCGTCGGGTCACGACTGAATGTCGCCTCAAGTTGGACGAGGCCACCGTCGAGCGAAGTCGCGGCGACACTACTCACCCGAGGTGCAAGACCGTCCGCAACTCGGGGACCGCTGATGGTCACCCTGTCTGTTTCACCGGTGGCGCTCGTAACCAACAGTGTTACGTCATAGCGACCGGCGCTCGGGAACGTAAGCACGGTCGTGGCCTGGTTTCGAGTCGAGTTAGCAATCGCGTCGGCGGCAGTCCACCTAAAGCTGACAGCGCGCGCTGACGTCGCACCTGAGCATTCGAGCGTCGGGCCATTCGCCTCGCAGACAATGCGGGCGATCGGCGGGCGAGCCAAGACGACTTCCTGAGTAGTGGGTGACGACGTACCAACCTCGTTTGCCACCACCAAGGTCACGTCGAAGGAACCCGCCGCAAACGTGTGCGTTGGGCTTCGTTCGTTGGACGTGTTGCCGTCGCCAAAGTCCCACATCCACTGTTGTGGGTCGTCCCATGAGGTGTCGGTGAACTCTATGGTCGTACCGTCAACCGACTCCCACCGGAAGTTGGCGCTCGGCGCTGGCTTGACGACGACCTGGCGTTCCGCGCTCGATGATCCACCCTCGTTCATGGCGTTCAACCGCACGGTGTATGTCCCGGGCGTGGCCCACTGATGCGAAGGGTTTGGATTGTTCGAAACTTCACCGTCACCGAAGTCCCAGGCCCACACCGTCGGCGAATTCGTCGAGGTGCTCTCGAAGGAGACTGGCGTATTGGGAGCAACCACTGTCGCGCTGGTAGTAAAGCTCGCCACGGGTGCATCGACCGGCTGAATTACCCGAATCGTCACGCCGGTCCGGTTGGTGCCGGCGTCGTTGGTTGCCCGGAGCGTGACCCGGTAGTTGCCCGGTGCCGACCAACTCTTGGTAGTCGTGTCGCCGTTCGCGAACGTTTCGTCGTCGAAGTCCCAGGTAAGGCGTGTCGGCTCGTTCAGCGACAGGTTGGTGAACGTCACAACCTCGCCAACCTCGACTTCTGTCGCCGACTGAGTGAACTGCGAAACCGGTGGATCCACACGCTGTGCAACCCTCACATCCACGATGGCGCTGTCGCTGCCCTCGGAGTTCTCGACGGTGAGACGGACTCGATAGGTACCAGGGTTCTCCCAGGCGTGTTGGACCGACGCACCGGACAAGGTCGTGCCGTCGTCGAGATCCCAGGTGAAGCGTGTTGGCTCGTTGAGCGATGTGCTCCCGAGTGTCACGAACTGTCCGTTGACAATGTTTCTTTGCAGCGGCGCAATCGCTGCTATGGGTGGGTCGACTGCGGTGAGAACGGTGATCTCGGTCGAGTTCGACGAGGACCCCGCAGCATTCGACACGGTGAGCGTGACGGTATAGACGCCAGCTTCAGCAAACGTGTGGGAGGTGGTTTCTCCAACGCCCGACTCGCCATCACCGAAGTTCCATTCGAGGACGTCGACGTCGCCGGTGCTCCGATTCGCAAAGGACACTCGCTCGCCCTCCTCGACAATCCCTCGATCGAACGTGAAGTCGGCTGCTGGCGGGAGGAGCACCTCGGCGGGCACGACCGATACCTCGACTCCGGTGGAAGATTGATCGCCCTGCGCGTTGGTGACGATGAGCGAGACAATGTAGGTGCCTGGTGTGGTCCAGCTTTTCTCGACATTCGGTTCCTGAGCGCCCGTGCCGTCGCCGAAGTCCCATGTCCACGAGATGGGAGCGCCCTCGCTCGAGTCGTTGAATCGCACGATTTCGTCGACGGTCGCTGAGGCTGAAGACAAACTGAAGTTCGCAGCCAGGTTCGGCGCTGCTTCCTCAACCTCTCCCGCCACTTCAGTTTCTGGTTCGGGTTCGGGTTCGGACTCCGGTTCTGGTTCTGGTTCGGGTTCGGGTTCGAGAAGTCGATCGGCTGCGATCCCTACGGCTTGGGGCTCGTCGAACTCGATGGGTTCGACAATTCCGAACAAGTCGCTGATCTCTTGACCAGTGCGCGTGCCCGTGTCTGCTTGCGGTGCATCGGAGCCGCTCGCGAGCACCTCTTCGCCGGTGTCACCAAGGATGCGCAAGCCACCACCGGAGACCGGGCCGCCCGTAATCGCGCTGCCATCGCCCGGCTCGGCAATCTCCGACGCCCCAGCGACGATGACGTCGCTCTTTGAGACCGGTCTAATCGACTCTGCGTCGACAATCGCCGCGAACGGCCCTTGGGGTTCGTTCGCCCAGACGGTGCTGCCGACAACTTCAAGTTCGAAAGGTTGTCCTCCCGACGCAAAAGGGTAGGTGGTGAGCACCTCTTCGGCTTCGAGGTCGACCACAGTAATTCGACCCGTCGACCAGTTCGGAAGATAGGCCATGCCGTCAACTGCCAGCGGTGCCCCAAACTCCTCGCCGGCTACACCTACCTCGAGCTCGACCTCGAAATCGGTGCACCCTGCGCCGGGGGTACTGAGGGACATTCTCGAGCCAGTCGGGTTGAACGCCAGGATTACCGGCTCATCGCGCGGCCCGCTACCTCCGACGACGGCACCAGCGGCGGCGCTCGTCATGCAGGACGGAAGGCCGAGGGAGCCATCGACCTGAACCTCCGCGACCGACAAGCGACTGGGATCAACGAGATAGGTGCCTGAACCCGCTCGCACGAGCGACCGGTCGCTCGACCCACTGACCGGGTCCGCGATCTCGACGAGGGTGTCGAGGCCCTGGGGCCCAAGGAGGAGGATCTCGTCTGCGGCCGCCGATAGCGCGAGCAATTCTCCGGTCTCGGCTTGGGCTGTTGAAAGGAGTGGATCGGGAAGCGCGATTGGGGTGAGCGCTTGCGACTGGGGGTCGAGGCTGATCAGTTCATCTGGAGAAAGCAGCACGACGTTTCCGGAAGGTTCGCGCGCTCCAAAAATCGTGCGTTCGATCTCCTCTTCGAACTCACCAAACCCATCTTCCTCACCGTCATCTCGTACGTCCTCGATCACCACGTTGTCCTCGACCGAGAGCATCGTTCCGCTGACGAGCGAGACCGAATGGGTGTCGTTGTTCACCACCGCAGCACCAGCGCCGTGGCGAACAGCGATGAACGGCTCGCCCGGTTGTGCCACTTCGATGCGCGCCGTGACTTCCCCGGTCGTTGCATTTACTTGCAGCAATTCACCCTCAAGGCCATGCTCAACCCATGCAAACGGATCCCCGAGATCGACTCCCGCACTGTCCTGATCACCGGGACGGAAAACAATAAAAACCCCGAGCGCGACAAGGAGAAAGGCCGAAAGCGCTATGAGCGCGCGGCGTCTCGATCGTCCCGTCACAAACTCCACTGCCTCCAGTGCAACAGAACGTGAGTAATAGTTGCAACACAGCCACTTTTGGTGAGCTCTTTAGCCATGTTCCTCGTCTCGACAATCGGACGACCGACCCATGGCCACCGTAGACGCGAGTTCGCTCACTTTGCGCTCGGGGGCCACCTACTATTCGCCACCGTCCGAGGCCTCGGCGTTCGCCAAACGCTCGAGCAGTTCATCGCGAACACTGCGGCCTGGTTCACGAGCCTTCGCACCCGCGATACGCCAGCCATGACGGCTCGAGTAGAGCAGCGGGTCTTCACCGAGTCGTCCCTCGCCAAATGCCGTCACTCGGGTGAGGAACAGATCGTGGTCGAGGGTCGTGTCGAGCTGCTCGATCACCTCGCACTTCAGCCACGAGATGCAGTTGGCAACAACGGGAAGGCCGTCGATCTCGGTGAGGTACTCGGGCGCGATGTAGTTGAACTTTCGACCGGGATAGGAGAAGTACTGACCAACATCGACCTGGTCACCTGCGAGATTCGACACGGTGAACCATCCCGACTCTTTGATCAGTGCGTGAGTGTCGTGCTTTGGCGAGATCGACGCGAGCATGATCGGCTCCTCGAACGACACCTGCATCACCCAATGCGAGCAATAGCCACGGGTGAGACCATCGTGCGTCGTCGCGACGACCTGCACACCCTTCATCATCTGTCCCAAACTGCGCTTCAGATCACGATCCATCACAAAAACCTACCGCCCTCACGGGCAGCCACTTCAGCGCTTCGCACAGCCTTCGGTGCCTGACACCTACTGACCCGTTAGGTACCTGGCACCAAAATCAGAATATTGAGGGGTTTTCGCGGTCCGGAGCGAAGCTGGGCCCTGATTTTTCAGGACTTAGGAGCCCAAAAGTGGCCTGGCACCGATTTTGGCTTTGTGGCGGGTAGCGCGGCGGGTTTTGCGTCCGCAACGCGAAGAATCGAAAAACGGTGCCAGGCACCAAACGTCGGTGTAGGTGCCAGGCACCTAGCGGGGGCGGCCGGATGGGTCGATGAAGGACAGGCCCTTGTATGCCTTGATGAATCCGTGGGTCAGTAGAACATCGGCGAGTGGTGAATCCGACGAGGGACCGCCATCGATCTTCGCGATCTCAAGAGTACGCACGATGCCCGAAGCCAGGAGCTCCTTAAGCGGCTCGACCCACAGGTCGTTCGAGTGAGCGATGGGGAAGCTGACGATCGACCTGGCCTTGCGCTCAACAAAGATTGCGGGCTCACCGCCGACGATGATCACATGCGCGCCAGCGACCCGGGCTGGGCGACCCGCACTCTCGGGCCAGCGGAGCGAGGCGCCAAAGGGCTGAGCTGGATCGGTCGCCGCAAGGAGTACGACTTCGGGTTCATCAAAGTCGTGAGATGCTCCGGCGACTGACCGGAGTCGATCGACCGCGCCTGGCTGGGCGAACTGGGCTGCCCCGAGGCCTTCAACGAAATAGCCGCGGCGCACATCGCCGCGCTCTTCGAGTGCTTTCAGTACCGGGTAGACCCCAGCGAAGCCGCCGGTGATCCCTTCGCCGAGCGCGGCTTCACGGGTGAGGACTCCGTAGCGCTCGACCAACTGCAAGGCCTGCGCGGTGGCCCTCTGAGTGCTGGAGGGTTCTGGGCTGAGCAGTGGGGCTACGAGCGACCAACGTCCTGCGGCTTGGGCGGGTCCGTTGGCTCGTACTTGTCCTAGCCGTGGGCGTCTCCGGGAACTGCGAGAGCGTTGAGAGGACTTCGCGCCGACGAACGCACGCACCGGCGCCAGCGAATCGTTCGTGACTTCGCCCGCCCACACCAGGTCCCAGAGCGCAGCCAGAATTGCTTTGTCGGTGTACCCGACTTCGTGCGCGTTCGCGGCGGCCACAAGATCGAACCAGAACGACGCTCCACTCGCCGACAGATGCGAGCGCAGCAGGTCGTGCAATGGCTCGTCGGGAGGTTCGGTCGGCGGTGCGACGAGCAAGCCGACCTGATCACGAAACGCCAGGCGTAGCCGTCCGTCTTTTGAGCCAATGGCGCCAGCGCCGACCCACACCACTTCGCCGGACGTGCAGAGCGCGTCGAGGTCGCTCGGCTGATAGTTCGCCATTCGTGCAGGTAGTACCGAGCGTTCGAGAACCGATGCCGGGATCGCCGCTCCTTGCAAGACGCCAATGACGTCGGCCAATCCGTCGGACCCGCGTCGTGGAACTCCGACGCCTTGCCATGAAGGCAGGAAGCGGGCGAGTGCGGTTGCTTCGACGGGTGCGACCTCGGCGCGCAGCGCCGCGAGCGACCGGCGACGCAACTGGCGCAGAACTCCGTCATCGACCCACTCGCGAGTCGATCCGTCAGGTCGAAACTCACCACGCACCAATCGACCGTTCGACGCAAGCCGATCGAGCACCGTGCCCGCCCGTTCGACAGCAATGCCGTAGCGGCCAGCGAACTGCTCGGTCACGAACGGCCCGTGCGTTCGGGCAAATCGGATAGCGATGTCCCCCACAGGGTCCTCGACGCTGTCGGTATAGGCAGCGGGCAGCCCCATCGGGACCGAAACGCCGATCGCGTCACGTAGTCGTCCGGCATCTTCGGCAGCTGCGAATCGGCGGTCACCCGCAATGCCGACTTCGACAACCCGTAGATCCGATGTCAGTTGTTCGAGCACGGCAGCGACGTCGACGTCGTCTGTCACTCGGGCCTCCAGCTCGTGTCGGTCGAGCGGACCGAGCACCCGCAAGAGGTCGTGCAACTCGTCGCCGTCGCGCGCCTGACGACCCTCGACGAGCCGCTGGAGTTCGAGTTCGAGATCGGCGAGAACCCCAGGGTCGAGCAGTTCCCGGAGTTCCTCGGCACCGAGCAGATCCCGAAGCAGATCCCGATCGAGTGACAGGGCCGCGGCGCGCCGTTCAGCGAGGGGCGCGTCACCCTCGTACATGTACACCGCAATCCAACCAAAGAGCAGCGACTGCGCAAACGGCGACGCTCGATTCGTTTCGACCGGAACCATGCGAATCGAGCGGTCGCTCAGGCCCTGAAGCACCTGGCGCAATGCGGGCACGTCGAAGACATCGTTGAGGCACTCGCGGGTCGTTTCGAGCAGGATCGGAAAACTCGGATACTTGGCCGCGACCTTCAACAAATCGGCCGAGCGTTGACGTTGCTGCCACAGCGGCGTTCGCTGACCGGGGCGCCGCCGCGGCAACAGCAGCGATCGGCCAGCACACTCACGGAAACGGCTCGCAAACAGAGCGCTCGACGGAAGCTCGGCGACAACCGCCTCCTCAATCTCATCGGGCCCAATCGTTAGATCGTCGAGCGACAGCTCGTCGGTCGACTCTGGTAGTCGCACCACAATGCCGTCGTCGGACCACATCATCTCGACGTCCATACCCCAGAGCTGAGACAGCTTGGCTCGCAACGCAATGCCCCACGGGGCATGAACCTGCGCGCCAAACGACGAGAGAATGCACACCCGCCAGTCACCGATTTCATCGCGGAAACGTTCGACCACGATCGTGCGGTCGTCGGGAACAACCCCGGCCGCCTCGCGCTGATCGGCGATGTAGTGCAGGACGTTTCCCGCGGCGAGCTCGTCCAACCCGTGTTGCTCGACGAGCTTCTTGTTCGCCGCGGCGTCGCCGAGGTCTTGGACCTCGCGAATGAACGCGCCGATGGCCTGTCCAAGCTCGATTGGACGACCCGGCCCATCACCGTGCCAAAAAGGCATCTTTCCGGGCTCACCGGGTGCGGGCGTAACCACAACCCGGTCAAAGGTGATGTCCTGTATTCGCCACGTCGACGCACCGAGCAAGAAGGTCTCGCCGGGGCGAGATTCATACACCATCTCTTCGTCGAGCTCGCCGACGCGGGTCCCGTCGGGCAGGAATACCCCGTAGAGACCCCGATCGGGAATGGTGCCCGCGTTCGTCACGGCCAGCCGTTGAGCGCCCTTGCGCCCTCGCACCGAATTGGCGACACGGTCCCACACAATCCGCGGACGCAACTCTTTGAACTCTTCAGAGGGATAGCGCCCGCTCAGCAGATCGAGCACGTTCTCAAAAACATCGTCGGACAGATCGGCGAAGTTTGCCGCGCCACGAACCGTCGCCATCATCTCGTCGAGATCCCAGTCGTCGAGCGCGGTCATCGCGACGATCTGTTGGGCGAGCACATCGAGCGGGTTTCGGGGGTAGCGAGTGCGCTCGATCTCGCCGCGCTGCATCCGATCGACCACCACCGCAGTTTCAAGCAGGTCGGAACGATGCTTCGGGAACACCTTGCCGATCGAGGTCGCTCCCACCTGGTGGCCAGCCCGCCCAACCCGCTGTAGGCCGCGACTCACCGCGCCCGGCGACTCGACCTGAATCACCAAGTCGACCGCACCCATGTCAATACCGAGCTCCAGCGAACTCGTCGCCACGATCGCCCGGATCTTGCCCTGTTTGAGTTGATCCTCAATATCGAGCCGCTTCACCTTCGACAGCGAGCCATGGTGAGCAGCGATTCGGGCAGGTCCCTCGTCGCTGGCGTGAAAAACATCCCCGCGCTCCCAGAGTTCGTTGAGGCGTCCGGCGAGGCGCTCGGCGAGGCGGCGCGAGTTCACGAACACGATCGTCGACTTGTGCTGCTGGATCTGCTCGAGAATTCGCGTATCCACCGACGGCCAAATGCTTGATCGCTGCGGACCGGACTCCGACCCCGGTTCGGGCTCGGTCACCTGGCCAAGATCGGCCATGTCCTCAACGGGCACAATCACTTCAATGTCTATGTTGGCGGGTGCGCCCGCGTCGACGATCTCGACTGGTCTCCACGACGACCGGCCATCTTCGGCGATGTTGCGACCACCCAGAAAATGCGAGATCTCCTCGAGCGGCCGCTGAGTCGCCGACAATCCAATTCGCTGCACCGGCCGACCAACGAGATGTTCGAGTCGCTCCAACGTGACCGCAAGATGTGCGCCACGCTTGGTCGCGGCAACCGAGTGAATCTCGTCGATGATCACCGAGTCGACGTTGCGCAATGTCTCACGCGCTGCCGACGTGAGCATCAGATACAGCGACTCGGGAGTGGTGATCAGTAGGTCGGGCGGATTCCGGACCAGCTTTCTGCGCTCGTCGGCAGGCGTATCGCCCGTGCGCATCGCGACGGTCGGGATGTTCAGCTCTTCACCAATGCGTTCGGCTGCCAGCCCAATTCCACGCAACGGCGAGCGGAGGTTCTTCTCGACGTCCACCGCCAAGGCCCGCAATGGCGAGATATAGAGCAGTCGAGTCTTGGCCTTGGGGTCAGGCGGGGTCGACGTAAGAAGTCGGTCGATCCCCCACAAGAACGCCGCCAAGGTCTTTCCCGAACCTGTTGGAGACAAGATCAGCGTGCTCTTACCGGAAGCAATCTTCGGCCAGCCCAGGGCCTGCGGGGGCGTCGGTTCAACGAAAGAGGTCTCGAACCACGCGCGTACCGCCTCTGAAAAGGGCTCAAGTGCGAGATGGGACACACCGAAACCATAAGAGAGGACGATGCGCCCAACACCACCGCGCACACCAATCCAGAACAGCAGGGTTCCAAGCCCTTGGTTTCAGGTGTCAAACGTCCCTAGCGTCAAACAGGGTCCATTCGACCTACACAGTTTTGGGTGTTTCCGGCCGTTAGGGAACCGTGGCCTTCCTATCGAAACTCCAAAGCCGATACGCACGCACCGACAGCGAGCGCGGCGCAATTCTCGTTTTGACCGCTCTGGTGATGATGCTGTTGCTCTTCATCGCGGCGTTCTCCACCGATCTCGGTGCCTGGTATCGCCAGGGCCAAGAGCAACAACGCGCAGCCGACGTTGGTGCGCTGAACGGTGTGCAGGCCTACGACTCGGCGGTCAAGGCCTATTTCGCAGAACTGGAGGCCTTGGCTCCAGCTGGCGTTGAGATCAACAGCTGGGACGACCTGACCCTTGCACAGCAACTCGAGGCCGAAGAGCGTGGCCTTCGGGCAGCCGCAAGCACGATCATCGGACTACTAGAAACCAGCGGCTTGTCGTTCTCCGACCCGGGGTCCGGCGTTCTCGCCGCTGACCCGACCGACGAGAGCCTGACCTCGACCTGGACGATCGTTGCCGACGACGGCACACAGGTCATCATTACACGCTCGTTTGTCTCGGCGGGCGTTGACTCGATGGGAGATCCAATCACTGGACGAGCGATCGACGTGCAGGTTGTCGCACCCGGCGAGCAGTACTTCTCGAATGTCCTGCGAGATGCCCCGGAGATCGAGCGTTCTGCTCAATCGGTGCTCTCAAACTGTGGCGCCGTCTGCGAACGAACCCTGACGATCAACCCACCCTTCGCTGGATTCTCTGCCGCGAGTAGCGGTGACGGCTACGCTCCCCTCCCATTTGACGCCGATCCAAGCCAACCTGGTTTCGAAGAGATCTGGGCTACGAATCACCACACGAACGGAAGCAACAACTTCCACTTCCTCTGCTTCGACTCCGATGCTGGCGCTCCATGTACCGGAGGCAACGAAAAGACCCGCATCCGGCACAGCAATGGCAACCGTCCAGTCGAGTATGTCCACGACGGTAAGATCTACTACGCGGCCCAAGAGGTCGGCGACGCGAACGGCGGCATTGGTTGTTTCGATATGGCAGCTCGCGCCTACTGTGCAACCGACTTCGTCGAGCTCTTCCCTGGAGGATCGATCTCGAACGCTGGCTGGACTCGGGGCTCTGCGTACCTTGGCTTGCACGGCCCATGGGAATGGAACGGCAACCTCTACATCGTCAACCAAGCTGGTGTCATGGGATGCGCGGTGCGTGCCACTATGCAACCCTGTGGAACGACCACATTCGACACGCTCGGAACTAGCCGAAAAGATCTTAACGGAAACAACGTTCTTCCTGCGGCAACAAACGGCCAGCATTGGGTATCGCACGGCGAGCAGCTCGGTAGCGAGGTCTACCTGACACACAACGGACCAGGTGGCGTGCTGTTTCAGTGCGTCGACCTCAACACCCGCAACAGCTGCTGGGGCGGAACCACCCGGTGGCAACCGGTACTCGACCCAGAACAAGGTGGCGTCGGTGGCGACAACAACCTTACCTTCCTGCGCTACAACACTGCGCAGGTCCCAACACAGATCTGCAATGTGCAGATCGAGTCCGGCAACAACAGGTGCTACAACGTGAGCAACGGCAATGGCGGCACCTCAATCACCGGAATGCAGGCTTTCTTCCAGACGAACATTGGTCAGCATGGATCATGGGGTGGCGACGCCTTCAACTGGCAAGACCGACGCACGTTCTTCGCTGGAGGCAGCTCTCGACGAATCGTGTGTTGGAGCTGGGAGACCGGAACCAACGGCGCACCGTGCCCAGGCCAAGCCGTCGTACAGACCAACAACGCCTTCACCGGCGCAGGCGACGCGAGGACCTACGGCTTTGCACAGGTAACTGTCAACTGCCTCGTAGCTCTCGGTCACGACAACGTCTTCTATTCATTCAACCCCGTCGGTTTGAACGCATGTGTTGACGCCGACGTCGTTACCGACATCGAGCCATGCGAATGCGCCGATGGCGGAAACCGATGGGGCCAAGTGAGGTTGCCTGCCGAGCTGTTGAACCAGGTCGAGGAGCTGTACGCAACGCTCTCGATCACCGACCCGAACGTAGTCCCGGGAACGACGGCCTTTCTGCCCGAGCTGGACCGAGTGCCGCTTCATCTCAACGGCGGAGTTATCAACCTCTCGAACGTTCCAGATTCGGTGGACAGGCTGTTCCTCAACCTTGAGGTAACCGCAGCGATCGATTTGTCCACCGGCTTGCCAGAGTGGACCGAGCCGATCGACGCTGACCTTCAGATCTCGGTTCAGCCAACGCTCACGAACTAGCTCTCGTAGCTATCGCAACACAGCGGGTAGAGGTTCTGCATGCAGGATCCCTACCCGCTTTGTCGCGCGCGTGAGCGCAACGTAGAGCGCCCGCATGCCCTGTCGTTCTTCGTCGACGATGAGTGACGGCTCGACGACGAGAGCGGCATCGACTTCGAGGCCCTTCACGAGCTGAACGGGCACGACGGTTATCTGTTGGTCGAGTCCCGAGCGGGTTGCACCACCGAACTCGATCGACGCGCTCGTGAGCGCCGTGGTGACCTGTTCGTGGATTGACCGTGGAACGATGATGGCGAGGTTGCCGTTGCCGACGTCGGAAAGTTCGTCGGCGATAACACCGGGGAGTGCATTGGCGATGTTGGACACCTCGGTCACACGAGGCGCCGCCCCCTCGTTGCGGATTGCAACCGGTGGCTGTAGCCCGGGGGCGGCCTCGGTGAGCACTTTGGCCGCCAACGCCATCGCCGGAGCCGGAATTCGATATCCGGTAGTCAACTCGCGACGCTTCGCCTCGTGCTTGGAGCGCGGAAGCTCGGCAATGAGGTCGTCCCAGTTGTCTCGCGCCCATGACCCGGTGGCCTGAGCAATGTCGCCAACGACGGTCATCGAACCGTTGAGTGAACGCCGTGAGATCATCCGCAGCGCCATGGGTGAGAGGTCTTGGGCTTCGTCGATCACGATGTGTCCGTAGGTCCGAACAGCGTCGGTGCCCTTGCTACCTGGGCGCCCGCCCAGGTGCGCCCTCGCTTCATCGAGTAGCGGCGCGTCGGAGAACGCCCAGATGATGTCGTCGACGTGAACCGCTGAGTCGTGTCGCAGGGCGTCGAGCTCGGACGTCGTGAACAACCCATTGGCCGCCGCGGCGAGCAGGTTCGGGCTCCGGAACAGATCGTGGAGGAGTTCGGCTGGGGTCAGCACCGGCCACATCCACTCGAGCGTTTCGCGGATCGGCATTGTCCAGCGCACCCTGTCGCGCAATACCTCTGGCTCGACCGGCTCTCGTCCAGAGGCGGCGAGGGTCGCAAAGACTTCGGTCTCGATGAACTTGCGAGCAGCGTTGTGGCTTCGATACCGGCGCCGCGCATCTTTCAGGATCATCTCGCTCTGGAAGACGGTCAGCCGCAGATTCTGCAACCCGTACCCCAAGACGAGATCGCTGCGAAGTTTGCGTTCGCGCTGTCGCACGGCCCGTGCAACGAGATCGACCATGCGCAGATCGCCCTTGATCAGCGCTGCCTCTTCGGAATCCAACCGGTCGCTACGCACCTTCGGGACAACAAGATCGGACAACACGGCAAGGCGAACACCCGCTTCGCCGAGCGACGGCAAGACCTGTTCGATGTAGGCGAGGAAGAGGCGGTTCGGACCAATGACAAGCACGCCTTGGTCTTGGAGCGGGAATCGATGCGAGTACAGCAGGTAAGCCGCGCGATGAAGCGCGACGACGGTCTTGCCGGTACCGGGGCCACCTTGGACAACAACAATGCCCGGCAGCGGTGCTCGGATGATCTCGTCCTGTTCGCTCTGGATCGTGGCGACGATGTCGCCGAGACGACCGGTCCGAGCGGTTTCGAGAGCGGTGATCAGCGCGCCGTGACCTTGGAACTTGTCGGACTCGAGTCGCTCGCCGAGCGAATCGAGATCGCCGAACAATTCGTCGTCGATGTCGAGCAGCGTCCGGCTGCGGGTTGCAAAGTGTCTGCGCCGATCCAAGCCCATGGGGTCGGCGCCGGTCGCCCGGTAGAACGGCTCGGACGCCGGGGCACGCCAATCGACCACGACGGGGTCCTGTGCCCGGTTCCACACGCCAATGCGTCCTATGTAGAGCGAATCACCGAACTCGGTGTCGTCGTAGTCGATCCGTCCAAAGACCAACGACGCGTCGCCAATATCGAGCTGTTGCAATCGATCGACGATGTTGTCGGTGAACGCCTCGCGCTCAAATCGCGCCTGATTCGTACCACCGGAATTAACCTCGAGCGTGTCGGCCAACTTCTTTGCCAGCTCGCGCGCGTCGTCAAGACATGCATGCGCATGTTCGAGGTACTTCTGCTCGGCCTCCAACTCTGGGTGAATCACCAAACCTCCGAATCACGGGGGGCATCAATCGTATCGGCGGGCACCGCACATGGCGCCCTAGCCTGGTGGTGTGACTTCACTCCCCGACTCGAACTTTTTGGCCGCGTGCAGAAGCGAACCTCACGAGGTCACGCCCGTGTGGTTCATGCGCCAGGCCGGTCGCTCGCTCCCCGAGTACCGCGCTATCCGCGGCGAAGGAAGCATCAACGACGCGATCGCCAATCCCGACCTCGCCACCGAGATCACCCTCCAACCCATTCGTCGCTACGGCGTCGATGCCGCCATCCTCTTCTCCGACATCGTCACCCCCGCCCATGCCATCGGGTTTGGTCTCGACGTCGTGCCCGGAGTCGGCCCCGTCGTCGAGAAGCCCTTTGCCTCGCGCGACGACCTCCAACGCCTTCGCCCCCTCGACGCCGAAGCCGACACGCCGTACGTACTCGAGACAATCGACAATGTCGTCGCCGAACTCGACATCCCCTTGATTGGTTTTGCTGGTGCGCCGTTCACGGTTGCGAGTTATCTGATCGAAGGCCGCCCGTCACGGACCTACCAGAACACCAAAACCATGATGAAGAGCGACCCGGAACTGTGGTTCGCTCTCATGGATCGCCTTGCCGACCTTGCCATTGCGTCGCTCGAATCCCAGGTGGCCCACGGGGCTGAAGCTATCCAACTCTTCGACAGTTGGGCCGGGGCGCTGTCGGCACGCGACTACGAAAAGTACGTGCTGCCCGCCAGCACGAAGGTCCTCGAAACAATCGGCAAGACCGGGGTCCCGCGCATCCACTTCGGTGTCGGGACCGGAGAGCTGCTCTCCCTCATGGCCAGCGCAGGGGCTGACGTGGTGGGCGTCGACTTCCGTCTTTCCCTGGCCGAAGCCCGCGAGCGAGTACCCGCCGACAAGGCCTTGCAAGGAAACCTTGACCCCGCGATTCTTGGCGCTCCGTGGGACGTCGTCGCTGGCGAGGTCGACGCCGTGCTCGAAAGCAACGGCGGCCATCCCGGACACATCTTCAACCTCGGCCACGGCGTGACCCCCGATTCACCACCCGAGATTCTGGAAAAGGTCGTCGAGCGAGTCCACGCGTACCGTGGCTGATTCTCCGAGGTCCATCGCTGTCATCGGCGGAGGCATCACCGGAATCAGCGCTGCATTGAGCGCTATGAAGGCTGGCGCTGAGGTCCACCTGTTCGAACGCGACACAACGCTCGGCGGCAAGATCGGCGAAGTCTCCGTCGACGGGCGGCCTCTTCCGAGCGGTCCCGACGCGTTCTTGGCACGCCGACCCGAAATGATCGACCTGGCACGTTCGCTCGATCTAGAAGACGACTTGATCACACCGGCCGCAGCATCGGCCCGCATCTACCGAGACGGCTCGCTCCATCTACTCCCCCCGAACGTGCTCGGCATTCCAGCGACCCGAGACCTCGAAGATTGCACGCTGCTGTCCCCAAAAGGAGCTGAAATAGCGCTCGCCGATCTCGATGCCCCCGACGATCGGCCCGACGGCGACGAATCGGTCGGTGCGCTGGTTCGCCGGCGACTCGGAGATGAGGTCCATGAGTATCTCGTCGACCCATTGCTTGGCGGCATCAACGCGGGCGACTCCGACCGCCTCAGCATGCGTGACGGAATCGCACAGATCGGCACCCTTCGCGGAAAACACCCCAGCTTGTTGACCGCCGCAATCCAAACGCTCGCAGAGGCTCCAGCGAACCCGGGGCCGGTCTTCTACGGCATTGCCGGTGGGCTCAATCGCCTGGTCGACCGAGCAGCAAAGGAGCTTCACACCGGCGGGGCCGGCATCCACCTCGGCGAACCTGCAACCCTCGAGAAGCGCACGGACGGCTGGGTCGTCAACACTGGAAACAGCGTCGAAGTCGACCAGGTGATCGTGACGACGCCAGCGTTCGCCGCCGCGCCGCTCATTGCACCGTTTGCGCCAAAGGCCGCCGCCGTCTTGAACGAGATCGACTACTCATCGGTTGCGCTGGCGGTGCTGATCCTGCCGCCCGCAACTATCGATCTCGATCCTGGCGTCAGCGGAGTTCTTGTACCGAGGCTCTGCGGACTCCACGTCACTGCGGTCTCCTTCGCCTCAAACAAATGGCCTGCGCTCGCGCCCGACGGTTCGCAGATTCTTCGGGTTTCTGTGGGCCGCCGCACCGACACGAGATGGACGAAGCTGTCGAACGCCGACTTGCTCAGCATCATCCACGACGACCTGAGGGTCATCTTGTCGTGCGAGTTGCCCAAGCCAAACGGCGTGGTCACCCGTTGGGAACGCGCCATGCCCCAATACGACGTCGGCCACCGAGACACGATTGCCAGGCTGGATCAATCGTTGATCGATCTACCGTTCCTCACACTGACGGGCGCATGGCGAAACGGGTTGGGTCTACCCGCCTGCGTTGGCTCTGGGGCTAGTGCTGCCGGCCAGATTCAGGCGTCGACGAGCTAGCGAATTCGCTCGTTGTGCGAACATTGCGTTTCGTTGCAACACATTGGACCTAGAGATGTGCTTCACTGGCCGCTCGGCGGCAGTCAAAAGGTGACACATGAATATCGAGTCAGTCCCTCGAGAGTCAGAGACGCTCGACAGGTCCGAGCAAGAAACAAGCGAGGTCGTGCCCGAAACCGAGGCGAGTTCAGCGGGACCTGCGCTGGATTGGTTTGAGGCAAAGTCGAACTCGGGTTTCGAACGCCCAACCGAACTTCCCGACGGGGATGCCCACCTTCACGTCGAACGAACCTTTGTGTTCGCCGACCTCTCCGGCTTCACTCAATACACCCGTGAGAATGGCCCGCACGAAGCCGTAAAGCTGCTCGGTGAGTTTCGGCGAATCGCGCGAAACGTGGCAGCCAAGCGCGGCGTGCGGGTCGCGAAATGGCTTGGCGATGGCGTGATGATCGTCGGCGTTGAACCAACGGCGGCCATTGCGTTCGGCGCGCACCTGATCCACCACTTCAGCCCGACTGAACTCAACGTGCGAGTCGGCCTTGCAAGCGGCATTGCGCTGCTCTTCGAGGGCGACGATTACATTGGCGAACCGGTGAACCTCGCCGCCAAGCTGTGCGCTGCAGCCCAACCCGATGAAATCCTCGGAACGTGCGAACTTGAGGATCTACCGGACTGGGTGGTCGCTCAGGACGCGGTGAGCGTGTCGATCAAAGACATTGGCCTTATCGGCGACATCCATCGCCTCGTGCCGCACATCTAGCTTCTCGGCGAGAATCGCAGAGAGATCAGTGGCTACAGCTGGGCCCGTGTTCGTGATTGATGTCGACGTCGATCTTCTTGCGAACGCCTCGGCGAACGTCGAGTTGAACCGAGCTTGCATACCCCATGAGGTTCGGGGCTACGTGAATCTTGACTCCCTCGCGATGCATGACGCGGTACGGGGAGAGGTTCTTGCCTTTGAGATGCATGTCGACCGACACGTCAAATTTGGTGCGTCCTCAACCAATCGGTGGGACGAAGTCGATTGCGGCTACGCCGCCCCGCTTCTTTATGAGCGATATGGCGTCAGGTGTAAGGAAGAGTTCCATTGGTTCAGTAACCCAGGTTAGTTGAGGGAGATTCCGTACAACTACTCGCCGCCGTCAGGAGTTGTATCTTCCACCACATCGGGAACCGTTGTCGTGGTAGTCGTCGGCGGCGTAGTCGTGGTTGTCGTTGTTGTGGTCGTTGTACTCGTCGTCGTAGTCGTGTCCGCTGGAATCGTCGAGGCTGTTGGATCAGCGGTCTCCTCGAAGGCATCAACTGACCCCTCGTCCTGCTCGCCATCGACGGCGTCCTCGTCGGTGAACGCCAACGGGCCATCAAGCTCGTCCTCGGCGTCCTCGTCCTCGTCCTCCAACGGCAGAACGGGGAATTGACTGACATCGTAGGCATCGGGGTCAACCACTGGCGCTGGCAAGCACGATCCCCCTTCCAACTCGACCGACTCGAAGCTGGTTGAGAGCGCTCCGCGAGCTCCCGGCGGAACGATCAACGAACCTGTTCCGTCTCGGTTCGCGTCAGCTCTACCGTCAGCATCCAAACTCGCGAAGTACCACGTCCGCGTTTGGTCCGTGGCCAACGTCAGGGTCGCCGTATCACCCGGCGCCACGTAAAGAGTTCCGCCTGACTGGGAGGTCCACCGCTCGGCGCTTCCGACTTCGCGGCCATAGGGGACCTCTTGACCAAGCACTACTGCCAAACCAAGACTTGCTGATGGATTGGCGAACCGGACTTGGGCAGCGTTGCACCCAACGAGAGAAACAGACACCGCTCGAAGCGGCGCCCCGTAGGTCACCGAACGGTCAGGCCCGGTGCGAAGAGAAATCTGATCCTGATTCTGCGCACGGTTCGAGCGAATCACTTGGAACGAACTCTCTTCGATCCAGCCGATTCGGGTCTGAGTTAGAGGGTCGATCACATCGAGGAACTGTTGACCTGTCGATGCAAGAGCCATTCCCCCGCCGTGCATTGCTATCTCTTGGGACTCGAGCGTTGCCACGACATCTGAACCGCCCGGAGTTCGCACAATAGAAGTCGGATCTGCGGATCGACGAACAGCTCGAAGCTCACCGCTTGCGTCGGGGTCTGCACTTTCGACGAACAACGTCGTCGGCGAGAGATCCTGTGCACGAAGCCAGCCGTAGTTCTCCTCCGACGATGCATCACGGACACGAACCCACAAATCATCACCGCTGTTTCTTGCTGAGGTTGCCTGAATAAGAGTTCCTGCCGGCAGCAGGTTTAGCTGAGCACCGCCACCGGCCGCTTCGAAGGTTCGCTGCGTTCCGCTGATTTGAAAGAGTCGTCCAACGTCTCGGCCAGAAGCAAACGCGAGTGATGACGGCGTGGGCGGCGCGATCGTCGTTGACGTGGTGGCGATGGTGGCCTCGGGGACGGTGCTTGCGACCTCAGGGACGGTGACGGTCACCAACGGTGCCTCCGTGCTCGGCGGCGCAACCTGTTCAGCCTCGCCACTACCCGAGCACGCCGCTGCAACAAGGCCAATCAGTGCTACTTGCGCTATTCGTTCAAACTTCATGACGATCCTTCACCACAGGCGATAATCCGCATTGGGTTTCCATCGGCACATTGCCCTGCATCTCTGAGGTGTCCGAATGGCAATTATCCAGCCAGACTGTGGGCCATGACGACCGCCCGAACCCTGCTCGTCGGCGGCATCGCAGGCTTTCTCATTGCCTTTTCGCTGCCTCCATGGGGTTGGTGGCCCCTGGCATTCGTGGGCTTTGCGCTCTTCGACTACGTATCAACAGCGGAAAATCGCCGTACCCGCTTTCTCAGCGGATGGGCCGCGGGCATGGTTTGGCTGGCCATGGGCGAACTCTGGCTCTTCGACCTCACCGCTCCGGGCTACTTCTTTGTATTCATCGTCTTTGGCGCTGGTTACGGCGTGATCGCGGCTATTGCGGGCACTGGCAACTGGCGGTTGCTGGCCCTGCCGGCGCTGTTTGTTCTGTTCGAGTGGTTTCGCTGGTCCTGGCCGTTCGGTGGCGTTCCGCTCGCCATCGTTCCCATGACACAGGTCAATTCACCGCTGGCGAACGTGCTGCCGCTCGGCGGTGGGCTGCTTCTCACCGCTGTCACGGTCGCCACCGGCTCGACCCTGCGCCTGCTCGCCGAACGCCGTTTCGATATGGCTGGCGTAACGTTCGGTGCGGTCACTGTTGCGGTTCTTGCTGGGCTTGTGGTTCCGGCGGGTTCGGTTATCGACACGATAGATGTGGCCGTTGTGCAAGGCGGAGGCCCACAGCGCACTCGGGCCGACGCGTGTGAGAACCAGGCAGTCTTTGACCGCCATCGCGACGCGACCGCGACGATCGATCGTCAAGTCGACCTCGTGATGTGGCCGGAGAACGTCGTCAATCCCATTGCCGATGGCACGCCGTTGGGTCGCTGCGACGACCTGTTCTTCATGTCCGAAGCAATCGAGGACACCGCCGCCATCGCTCGCGAGCAGAACGCTGTTCTGATCCCGGGCTGGTTTCACTCGGCTGCACCGGAGTTTCCGAACAACACAGTGAACTACTCGACCGCCATCAATGCCCAGGGCGAAGAGGTCAGTCGCTACGACAAGGTGCGGATCGTGCCGTTTGGCGAATTCGTTCCGCTTCGAGGGTTTATCGAACTCTTTTCGAGCGACGTACCGAACCGTGATGTGCTCGTCGGCGAGGGTCCAGCCGTTCTCGAATCGCCTGCGGCGACGATTGGGGTCAGCATCTCGTGGGAGATCTTCTTCGAGAGCCGTGGCCGCGCCGCAATTCGCGATGGCGGCGAGATTCTCACCAACCCGACCAACGGTTCGAGTTTCTGGTTGACGATCTTGCAGAGCCAGCAGATTGCGTCGTCACAGCTTCGAGCTCGCGAGACCGGACGCTGGGTTCTTCAGGCTGCGCCTACCGGGTTTTCGGCGGTGATCGATCCGGGTGGGAACGTCCTTGAACGTACCGACATCTCCGAACAGCGTGTGCTCTTCGAGACGGTCGAGCGTCGCTCGGGGCTCACGCTCGCGACTCGCTTTGGGCACGCGCCGTGGCTGATCCTCGCGCTCGCCGCAACCGCCCTCGCGCTCGTCCGTTCTCGCGGCGCTGCTACAACTCGACCATGACAGTGGCGGGTCCGTCGTTGATGAGCCCGACCCGCATGTACGTACGAAACCGGCCGGTAGCAACGGTTGCGCCCAACTCGGTGAGCTCGGCTACGAGCTGATCGAAGAGTGGTTCGGCTTGTTCGGGTCGTGCGGCGTCAATCCACGATGGTCGACGGCCTTTGCTGGTGTCTCCGTACAAGGTGAATTGACTGACGAGCAATAGCGCCTGGGTTGTGTCGGCGATCGATAGGTTCATAACACCGTCATCGTCATCCATGAGGCGCAGATTCCAGAGCTTGCTGGCCAGTTTCGGAATTGATGCCGCATCGTCCTCGGTGCAGAATCCGACAAGGCAACACAGGCCCTGACCAATGCGGCCCACCTCTACTCCTTGCGAAGTGACCCACGCTTCCTCGCATCGTTGTACCAAGACTCGCATAGAAGATTGTTTTATCGCACCGTGTCCACCACACCACCACTCCCCCTCGACGCTTCTCACGGTGGCGCGAGCGCACCCATGAGCCAGCAAAGTTACCGAACGGTAAGCTGGGAGTCGCTATGACTGCCGATACCCCGACTCAGAACCCTAATTCTCTGCGAATCGCGTATCTGTCGTACCGCGGCAAAGCGCACGTCGGCGGGCAAGGCGTCTATACGCGCCATCTGACCAAAGCGCTGGTCGATCTTGGCCACAGCGTCGAGGTTCTTGGCGGCCCGCCCTACCCCCCGCTCGACGAGCGGGTTCCGTTGACGAAGCTGCCGAGCCTCGAGACCTTCAACGACCAATTCCCCATGCGCAAGCCTCGGATGTTCGAGCTGAAGGATCGCTGGGATTGGATCGAGAACACGTCGTTCAACCTCGGCAACTTTCCCGAACCGATGGCCTTCTCATGGCGTGCCTGGGACAACCTTCGTGGACGTCACCACGACTTCGATCTCATCCACGACAACCAAACCCTTGGTTGGGGCCTGCTCGGTTTGCAGAAATTGATGCCGGTTCTGGCCACGATCCATCACCCGATCACCGTCGATCGTCGTCTCGAAATCGAGCACGCGCGAACCCTCATGGAGCAGATCGGCAAGCGCCGCTGGTACGCGTTTACGCGCATGCAGACCCAGGTGGCTAAGCGCATGGATCGGGTCATGACGGTCTCGGAAAACTCAAAGATCGACATCGCAGCCGATCATCAGGTCGATGCGGACAAGATCCACGTCGTTCCCGTTGGCGTCGACCCCGAGTTGTTTCGCCCCATGCCCAACGTTGCACGGGTGCCGGGGCGGATCATCACGACGGCGAGCGCAGACGTAGCCATGAAGGGCTTGGTCTACCTGCTTGAGGCAGCGGCCAAGGTCCGCGCTGAGCGCCATATCGAGCTGGTCATCATCGGTAAGCCCAAGGAGGGTTCCACGACCGAAGCAACGCTGCGAGACCTTGGTCTCCACGATGTGGTGACGTTCGTGAGTGGAGTCCCCGACGAGCGAATCGTCGAGCTGTACTCCGAGGCCGAACTCGCCTGCGTCCCGTCGCTCTACGAAGGTTTCTCGCTGCCTGCCATCGAAGCCATGTCGTGTCAGACCCCGCTGATCGCAACAACTGGCGGCGCCCTCCCCGAGGTCACCGGCACGCACAACGAGACCTGCTTCCAAGTGCCGCCCGGCGACTCTGAGGCACTCGCGGCGATGATCCGCACGGCGCTCGATGATGAAGAGTTGCGGGCTCGGGTCGCGGCAGCTGGCCGCCAGCGAGTTATCGATCAATGGAGTTGGCGACACACCGCGGAAAAGACGATCGATCAATACCGGGCCCTGCTCGACGAGACCAAGGCCAAATATGCAAACCGTTAACAGCGTCGACGAAAGAGTCTCATGCGCCTCCGGCGGCCAGGCTGCGTGCCGCTTGAACGCTCCCCGAAGGGAAGGCAAGGCTGCGTGCCGCTTGAACGCTCCCCGAAGGGGAAGACAGGTCAGCCGACGAAGGTGGCAAAATCGCGGCGGAGCCGCTGCCACCGAAGGAGTCTGACGTGCTCACGGTCGAATACGACACGCTTGAGCTGCATGCGGGCGATCGGCTGCTCGACATTGGCTGCGGTTTTGGTCGACACAGCTACGAGGCGTTGCGCCGTGGCGCCGACGTTGTGAGCAGCGACTTCTCGCTACCCGAACTGACCGAGGTCGACAAGACCGTCGCCGCGATGGACGAGTATGGCGAGTTGCCGAGCGGGGTGTCGTCGACGTCGGTGAACGGTGACGTCACCCGATTGCCATTTCCTGACAACGCGTTCGACCGGATCATCGCATCGGAGATTCTTGAGCACATCGACGACGATGTCGGCGCGCTGGTCGAACTCGTCCGCGTGCTTCGTCCTGGCGGAACATTCGCCGCGACGATCCCGGCCGCGCTACCCGAGAAGATCTGCTGGAAGATCACCGACGAGTACCACGCCCCCAAGGTCGAGGGTGGCCACGTCCGCATCTACGCAAACGGCGAACTGGCCGAACGGATGGAGCAAGCCGGACTAGAGGTGTTCCACAAACATCGAGCACACGCCCTGCACACCCCGTACTGGTGGCTACGTTGTGCCGTTGGACCTCAGGCCGATGTCAATTCCAACCCGCTCACGAAGGCCTACAACTCACTACTCGAGTGGGACATTATGACCCAACCCACGATCACCAAAGTCGCCGACCGACTCCTGAACCCGGTGCTCGGCAAGAGCCTCGTCATCTACGCCCGTAAACCGGTCAACATCGGCGCTCGACCGTTGGTTAGCGCATGACTGAATCGGCACAGACCACGGGCCTGCTCAGCGACGAGCAGATCGCCATCACCGCAGATTCGCTCGCGCAGTGGCAGCTTCGGTCCGGGATGATCCCGTGGGTTCCCGGCGGCCACGCGGATCCGTGGAATCACGTCGAGGCGGCTATGGCATTGGCCTGCGCTGGCCGAATCGACGAGGCGGAACGGGCCTATGACTGGCTGATTGGTCTGCAACACGACGATGGAGCGTGGCACCAGTACTACCTCGCCGACGGTGTCGAACAAGACAAGTTCGATGCGAACGTCATTGCCTACATCGCCACCGGCGCGTGGCACCACTGGCTGACGACCAACGACGTCGGCTTTGCCGAGACGATCTACCCCGTCGTCGAAAAGGCGATCGACTGGGTCTTCGCCCTCCAGCAACCGCGCGGCGAAATCCTGTGGGCGCGCCACCCCGATGGCATCCCCTGGTCCTTTGCATTACTGACCGGCTCGTCGTCGATGTTTCATTCGACTCGCTGCGCTCTCGCGCTCAGCCGCGTTGTCGGCGTTGACCGCACCGACTGGATCGAGCGGATCGAGCGTCTCGGCCGGGTCGTGCGCGACCAGCCCGAGGGTGCGTTCGCCCCGAAAAACCGTTGGGCGATGGACTGGTACTACCCGGTTCTGAGCGGCGCTATCGGTGGCCAGGATGGTATCGATCGGTTGGCATCACGTTTCGACACCTTCGTGATGGAAAGCCTGGGAGTCCGATGCGTAGGCGACCGGCCCTGGGTGACCACTGCCGAGACGTGCGAGTGCGCGCTCGCGCACCTCGCCGTAGGCGATCGCGAAACAGCCCAAGCATTGTTCGACACGACGTGGCGGATGCGCGCTGACGACGGACGCTATTGGACCGGCGAGGTACACCCCGAGGAAGTCCACTTTCCGGGTGGCGAGCAATCGACGTACTCCTCGGCAGCGGTGCTACTCGCCAACGACGCTCTTGCCGGGCGCACAGCGGCCTCGCAGCTGTTCACCAACCACGCTCCTCTCTAGCCAGCCCTCTCTACTACCAGTTTTTGACTAGGGAGCGTGTAGCGCTCGCAGCGATCCGGTTGCGGCGAACTCGTCAAAGCCGTCGTCGAGGGCGCGCAAGTAGATCTCATATGGCGGTCGGCCACCGTCGGCAGGGTCCGGAAACACGTCGTGGATCAGCAGCGTTCCGCCCGACATCAGTTTGGCAGTCCAGCCCTCGTAGTCGAGGTGTGCGGGCTCGGTGCCATGCCCTCCGTCGATGAACAGCAACGCGAGCGGAGTCGACCACGAGGCCGCAACCGCTGGCGAA
Organism: uncultured Acidimicrobiales bacterium; assembly: GCA_964570495.1. Classification (GTDB taxonomy): domain Bacteria; phylum Actinomycetota; class Acidimicrobiia; order Acidimicrobiales; family SHLQ01; genus SHLQ01. The sequence goes on from CAZMYN010000001.1 coordinate 50,990, forward strand.
TCGCCAACCACCGCAACCACGTTCGCTTCGAGCCCCGCGTCATGGATCGTGCGTCGAAAGGTGGGCAGCGTGTCCATCAACGAAAGTTCGGGGTCGACGAGGTCGGGCTCGTGCCATTCCCAGCCAGCCTGGTTCTCCTCGGAACCACGGTGATGGTCGAGCGCGAAGAGCAACCGGCCAGAGTCGCGGGCTGCGGCTCCGAGGTAGATTGCCGACTTGCCGCAGTAGCTACCTACCTCGAGAAATGGTCCGTCAACGGTACAGCTCGCGCCGTGCTCAAAGAGTGCGAGTCCTTCTTGTTTTGGCATGAAGCCGCGGGCGGCTTCGGCGTGTGCCAGATCGTCAGGCCGCATCGCTCAGCGGCTCGACGGCGTCGTGCTCTTTGTCGGGCCAGAGGAACTTCTCGAGGAAGGCGAACTTCACCAGCCACAGAGCAGCGAAGGCCGCGATCTGGGTGAGAAGGAGCACGGGGATGCGGTCGGTGAGCAAGCCCACGATTCCAACAGCAGCTGTCGACAAGGCCAAGCCAATGAAGTTCATTACCCAAAATGGTGTGACTTCGCGGGACACGCTGTGGTTGCCGACCCCGCGACTCCAGACGAATCGGCGATTGAGGTAGTACGCGAACGGCGTACTGGCAAAGACCGAGAGAACGTTCGCGTAGACCGGTGGAAAATTGAAGAGGTAGAGCCCTACCGAGAGAGCGGTGACGCCGACAATTGTTGTAACAATGGTCACCCCGCCGTAGCGCATTAAGCGCTTGCCATAGTCATTCCACAGTCGTGCCAGGTTAAACCGGCCGGGCTGATTCATTCGTATAAGGCTAGGCGAATTCGCCCATAAACGGGTGAGACCAGGCAAACTGTCTAGGTGGACCTCCCCCAGCTCTGGCCCGCACACTCGCCGCGAGTGCTCTCGTTCTCGCCAGTTGTGCATCATCCCCTGCTTCGACGACGCCCGCGGAGGCGTCTTCAACAGAAGCGCCGTCTTCAACCGCAGCGCCGTCCTCAACCGCAGCGCCTCAAGCAACGACCACAACAGAAGTTGCCGAGACGACGACTAGCGCGGCGACCGCCACAACGACGGAGCCACCCACGCAGGATGAAGGCGCGGCCCCAACGGCCTTCAACGGCCGGGCAATCCCGCAATCGGTGTCCAACGCAACAGAGGCAGCAGAGCTGTTCATCGAAGTGGAACGGGCCTTGCGCATCGATGGGCAAAGTGACGAGACCTACGCCGATCTCGGACACACCGAACAGGTCCTGATCCGTTCGATCATGCGAAACCCCGACTGGATCGACCCATTCTTGGCTGACCTGCCCGACGATCTCCGGCCCTTTGCTGAACTCCACATCGAAGCACGCAGCGAGCTCAGCGCGCTGCACGCAGGCTGGACCCCGACGGACAACATTCCCGCGTGGACGATCATCGACCCAGCACCTATGGACGAACTCGTCGCCTTCTATCAAAGCGCTTCAGCACAGACCGGAATCGACTGGCAGATCCTTGCGGGCATCAACCTCGTCGAGACCGGGATGGGCCGTATCGACGGGCTCAGCTCGGCCGGGGCACAAGGCCCGATGCAATTCCTCCCGACCACGTGGGAAGAGGTGAGCCAGGGAGGCGACGTCACCGACCCTGAAGACGCCATCCATGGAGCGGCTCGCTACCTCGTCCGCCGAGGCGGCCTCGACGATATTGCGGCCGGGCTCTGGGGCTACAACAACTCCGACAACTACGGTCGTGCGGTTCTGGCATACGCCGAGATGCTCCGACTCGACGAAGACGCGTTGCGCGGCTTCTACAACTGGGAGATCTACATCGGCAGCGCCGAGGGGACCCTTTGGCTACCGGTTGGCTACAGCTCGACCGAGGTCGGATCAGCGCAGGCGTACCTCAGCGAGAACCCCTGGGCAAAGACGCTGTCCTAGCCGCTGACTAATTTTGGCTTTCGCTGCCGCTGACTGCGGCTATCCGTTGGTCAGGACGACATCGACGCTGTCGATGGCCCACGACTCGTCGTCGATACCACCGCTGAGATCGCCGATCAAGTTCAACGTCAAGGTGTCGTTCGCCGGCTCGCCATGAGGCCCACAGATTGTCTGGGTGATCTTGTCGGAATCGCCGCCATCGAAGCCGTAGTCGAGGTTGTGATTGGCCGCATCGGAAGTGAACTGCCCATTGTTGGTTCCGTCACCACCGATGTCGACGTACACGAAGTCTTCATGGGCATGACCCGGCGGCTCCCAGCCACCAGTAACAACGAGGGTGATCGTCACACAGACGCTCGTGTGAGGCTCCGTAGTGGTGATCATCAGGCTTACGACTCCGTTGTTGAACGGACCGAGGAAGTCCTCGTTCGTGAAGGGGGCATTTGTCGGACTCGTGATCGAACTACTCGACCAGCCATCGGTGATGCCACCGGTGAAGTCGTTCGTGTAGACCTGGCCAACGTTCGTTGGGATCGCGATCGAGGGGCTGATCGCCGCAC
>CAZMYN010000002.1:0-16775 GCA_964570495.1 uncultured Acidimicrobiales bacterium
GCTCCACGTCGGGTCGTTGAAGTTGGGTTCGTAGCTGACCGTGAACGAGATTTTTTGTTCGCCACCGTCGCTCAGGCGCAACGGGGTCTCCAACAACGAGACATCGAACGAACCATCGAACTCGAGGTTTCGACGCCGGTCGAGCTCTCGTGAGAGCTCGACGTCGTCGATCTCGGCAGATCGAAAACCATCCGCCCCGATGACGAGGTCGATCAAGAGGTCCTCGATCACCGTGTCGGCCGCTCCGGTGTACTGGGTGGTCAAGGCGTTGGTGCGTGCGTTCGAGAGCCGATTGCGGAAGGTGATTTCGTGTTCGGCGACAAAGCGCTGCAAGTCAGCGTCCCACGCGGGCGCGCTCAGGACTTCGGTCTGGACTTCGAGCGCCGGACAACCAATGGCGGCAATCAGATCGACCGGGGTATCACCCTCGTTGGTGAACAACACTTCGGTCGCACCTTGAAAGACGTCGATCTGGCCGGTGGATCGTGGGCGGGCACGAGATTCTGCGGTGAAGCCGAGGTTGCTCTGTTCGGGCGCAACGATGAGTGCGCCTCGGGCAGACGCGGCTTCGATCGGCAGGCTCGCATTGCCAAGGAACGCATCGGCGCGCACGCTGTCGCCCTCGTCGATCGAACCGAAGAGCCACTGGGTGTGAAAGAGGGTCTGGCCAAAGCTGACCTGTACTCGACTCCCGGTTTCGGTCATTCGAATCGCCGGTCCGCGACTGGAGATTACGGGAGCGGCTCCGCGTGCGGTGGCCACGCCTGGCGCGGTTGTCGTCGCTAATGCATCGGCCGACGCGAGAGGAATGATGACCGGAGAGGAGCACCACTCGGTCGTGAACGGGTGATCGACCTCATTTTGGGCGTCAAGAGTCCCGAGAGAGCCCACGAGGGCCAACGCCGAGATCATTAGAACGAGCGGTAAAAAACGTCGCATGGAGAAAGATCCAAACTAGCGAAAAATCAACAACCTTCGTGGGACATCGACAACCCAATATTGGTATCGGGAAGTCCGGAACCGGGTAGGGGGTTGCATACGAATCAACCTCGAAACAGTCAGCCTCGTCTCCTATTTCCTCGCGTTCGCCGGGGGATTCATTTCGTTCCTGTCTCCCTGCGTGCTGCCCGTCGTTCCCGGATACCTCTCGGTTATCTCCGGACTGGACATTCGGACCGCCCACGTAGAGGACGGACGGTCGCGCCGCGAACGACTTGGACCGATTGCTCTGAGCACCAGTTTGTTCATTCTGGGCTTCGGCGCGGTGTTTGTTGGGCTGGGCGCTTCGGCCAGCGCAATCGGTGGCCTGCTGTTCGAAAATCAGCAGCTACTCACCCAAATTTCGGGCTTTTTTGTCTTCGCCATGGGCTTGTTCCTTCTCGGCACCAACCTCATCGACGACATTCGCTTCTTTCAAGAAGCGCGCTTTCACCCAAACCTTGCTCGATTCGGGCGCGCCGCACCGACGGTTGCCGGGGCTGCGTTCGGCTTTGGTTGGACACCGTGCATCGGCCCGATTCTCGGCTCGATCCTGACGCTTGCTGCCACCGCTGACGGCACGCTTACCGGCGCAAGCTTGCTCGCTGCCTATTCTGCTGGCCTTGGATTGCCGTTCCTGATGACCGGACTCTTGTTTGGACATCTCGCCGGAGCGTTTGCCGCGATAAAGCGGAACATGAACAAGATTACAATCATCTCGGGCGCCTCTCTCGTAGTCTTCGGTGTCCTCCTGATGACCAATCAGCTCATTCGCATCACCACCGCTCTACAGTCGGCACTACGTGCCATCGGCCTCGAGTGGATCGTCAATCTCGGATAAGGAACACACACAAATGGCAAAATCCAAAGGTCTCTCCGCAGGAGCTCAGTGGGGAATCATCATCGGCATCGCTGCGCTGGGGCTCGGCTTCTTGATCTTCAACGGGGTTCGCGATGCCACCGATGATGGCGGCGCGGGCGTTGTTGCCGCGGAGTCTTTCGATTTGCCGAACCTTCAACTTGAGGATGACCCAACCCAACGCATCCGTCTTGCCGACTTTGAAGGAACCCCGACGGTCGTGAACTTCTTTGCCTCATGGTGCACGGCATGCGACGAGGAACTCCCCGCATTCCGAGAGACAGCCCTCGATCTCGAAGGCGAGGTCGACTTCATCTTCGTCAATTCGAACGAGACCGGTAACTGGGAACCGATGGCGGAACGAAATGAAATCCTCCAATTCCCGATCGCGAAAGACATCCAAGGCCAGCGACGCAACGGGCTATACCGAGACCTCGGCGTTGCCCAGGGAATGCCGATCACTGCGTTCTACGACGACCAGGGAAACCTCTTGGACGTCGCCCGCTCCGCGTTCACCCAAAGCCAACTCGAAGCACGGTTGCAGCAGCTAAACCTCGTTCCCTAGTCGGGAACGTCGCGAATCCTGACGAGTCAATTCAGGCCAGCCAAAACCAGATCGAGCATTCCCGAGACAAGCTCGGCGAGCGGAACTCCCGTGTCTGAAATGACGTCGGACGCCATGAAGTAGTGAGAGCTGCCCGTAACGACCGCGGCGACGATTGCTGGATCGATCGGCGCGAACTCTCCGCGATCGATTCCGATCGATACGAGACGTTGCACCACCGACATCGAGAACCGGTAATGACGCTCGACGAGGCGCAGCGCTGGAGCGTGCTCGACAAGATCGTGCATCATTGGTGAGAAGACCTCGTGGCCGATCGCACCCTGGATGTACTGGCGAATCTGGTCGGCTGAATCCGACGCTGGATCGATTGCGCCTAAGGCGGCGCGACCCATGGAATGCAGTCGGCGATCGAGGACGATCAACACCAGCTGCTCTTTCGACGGGGCAATCTCATAAAGGGTCCGGCGTGAACAACCCACCTCACGGGCCAGGTCCACAATCGTGAACGACGTGAACCCGTTCGCCATCAACAGCTGATCGAGTCTCGTCAGTACATCGCGATGTGTGGCGCCAAGTCTGGCTTCAGCGGTTCGGGTCAGCAACGGGCGCGGAGCCCCGTCCAAGACAATGCGGTCGATCGTGAGATCTGGGGTGATATCGATAACGGCCACTAACGCTGATCCTCCATTGAATAGCGGTACACATTGGTTTCCCGCGCAACAAAGCCGAGGCGTTGGTACAGCCGGTTCGCGGCCTCCCTGCTCGGACGACTCGTCAAGTCGATGGTCTTTGCTCCCGCATCGCGTGCAATTTCGATTGCACGTTCGTTGAGCTTTCGACCAACACCTTTTCCTCGCGCCGACTCATCGACGACGACATCTTCGATCCACGCGCGAAGCCCGGTCGGAATCCGAAACATCGCCAAGGTCATCGAGCCAACGATCGCACCGTTGCGCTCTTCGTCCCGAGCAATCAGGATCGTGGAGGCCTCGCTACTGGCGATTACCTGAAGAGTTTCGGCATCGGGTGGCGGACTCGATCGAGAGAGCTGCGGGATCAGATGAGCAAACGCGATAACGAGTTCATCGTCGACGTCGCGAACTTCACTAACGGCAATCACAAGACCCCTCCGCAGGCACCCAGAGGCACTCTAGACCCGGCGTTGCGTCAGGACGGGCATAGGTGCGAAAGACTCTCGCGGTGCTGAGCAGTGTTGGTTCCACCCAGTGCGCCGATACCGTTTCTGTCGTGACAAGCAACACAAATGGTGCGGCGTTCGTGCGCTACTCACAGGTCCCCGAACTTCGCTCTCCGGTCCTGATCGTGGCGTTCGAGGGATGGAACGATGCGGGGGACGCGGCGTCCACTGCCGTGCATCATCTCATCGACAGATGGAACGGCGAACTCTTTGCCGACATCGACCCCGAAGAGTTCTTCGACTTCACCGCAATGCGACCAACGGTCGAGATCGTCGATGGCCTCGAACGCGAACTGCACTGGCCCGACAACAGCTTCTATGCATGCCGCCTGGCCGATGCACCGTTCGACGCAATCGTGATGCTCGGCGTCGAGCCTCAGATGAAGTGGCGAACCTTCTGCGACCAAATCCTGACAACCGCACGCGAGCTTGGCGCCGAGATGGTCGTGACGCTGGGCGCGCTCCTAGCCGACGTCCCACACACCCGACCCGTGCAGGTGCTCGGCACGTCCTATGACGAGGCGACCGCACTAAAGCTCGGGCTCGAACCATCGAACTACGAAGGACCGACCGGAATCGTTGGCGTCCTCCACGCCCACGCCAAGAGCGCTGGCTTCACCGCTGCATCGTTGTGGGCGGCGGTACCGGCGTACATCCCGGGTGCAACCTCCCCGAAGGCCTCCTTGGCCATCGTCGAACGGCTCACTCAGATGCTCGATGTCGGCGTCTACACAACCGACCTCGAAATTGCGACGGTCGCCTACGAGCGACAAATCACCGAGCTCGTCAGCGAAGACGACGAGACGATCGACTTCGTCGCCGAACTCGAACGGCGCTACGACGAAGAGTCCGAGTTTCTCGATTCGGAAGATCTAATGGACGAGGTCGAACAATTCTTGCGAGACTTGCCTGAGTGACACTGCTCGACCGACAGACGCCGCATCCGGGCTATTGGCCATCGTCGTGGCCGGTCGAATGCGGTGGTAACCGGCGACAGAAGGCAGCCGCCGGGCGTCTTGACGCCGCATCGGGAACCGCCTCGGTCGTTAGCCGCCACGACGACAAGTGGCACGTCATGGCAGTCGAGCGCGACCCGGGCCAGTGGTACGTCGGCGGAACCATGGCAGCGTTCACGGGTCCCCCACCCTTTGGCTGGGTCGAACGCATCGACCCCAACACCCTCGAGACCGAAGCTGAATCACCCGAGCTCCCGTGCGGCGAACATGTCTGGTGCGGCGCGATTCTCGCTCATGCCAACGGGTCGATCATGTCGGTCAACGGCAGCTATCTGCACCGGCTCAACCCCGACACTCTCGAGATAGAGCGCGAGCGAAAGCTCCCCGCCGATCGCTCACACAATGGCCTGCTCGCCCTCAACGACGGCTCATTGATCACGAAGGACCTGCGCCTCGAAGGCCAGGGCGGCACGACAATCACCCGACTCGACCCCGACTCTCTAGAGCTCATTGGTGAACCGCTCGTTCTGGCCGAAGGCTCGATGGGCCGCATTGCTAGCGACACGACGCCCGACGAGGGAGAGGCGGTCTACGTTCCGGGCACCGAGCACATGTTCCGACTGGGAATTGATGGGGACGCTATGACCATCGATGACATCTGGCGACCCCGATACCGGGGCCAACGCGACGATCAAGGCCTTGCGTGGGATAGCTGTATTTCAGGCGGCGCTGCGTGGGTCATGGATTGCGGCGACATTGAATCGGTGCGCCTCATTCACCGCACCGAGCCAAACGGGCGGTGGGACCAGCACCCGGGAAGCAATCTGTCCTGGCGGCGATCCGCTCCGTGGTCGGGCCCGCAACGACTCATCCGCATGGACCTCGACACCGGCAAGGTCGACGACATTGCCCCCTTCGGGATTCCTGGCGGCGGAATCATTGCACCGCCGGTCCATATCCCTGAACTCGACATCACGATTGCGTGGGACTCGGTCAACGGAGGCCTCGCCGGCGTCAACACGACGAGCAAACTCGAAGTGGCGTGGCAGATCAGCAACGTTCGGCCCTCGATGCAACCCATCGTGTATCCCGAGTCGGGCGAGCTGGTTATCAACGACTTCACCGACGCCGGCTCCGACGACCTCATCGTCATCGATGCTGCAACGGGTGAACTCATCGACCGTGTCGCCACCGGCAGCAGGATTGCCAACGGCATGTTCCTGAGCGCTGGACCTGGCCGCAGCGTCTTCTACTGTTCAACGCTCACGCTGGCGCGAGTCGACTGGGCCTAACGCTGCTCGGTCAGTAATGCCCGAGAGCACCGTTCGCAAAGCTGATATAGGTCTGCATGGTCGACTCCCAGGACGGTTCGTTGAGCACCTCGTGCTCGAGGCCAGGGAGGACTTTCCGGCTAGCAACGCCGAGCTCGCCGACCGGTTCGGAGTAGTGCGCCGGCACGATGCGATCGTTGCCACCGTGAATGACGAGTGTCGGGATTGCCAGGTTGGACAGGTTCTCATTCGCGGTCTTCATGGCGTCGAACAACGCTCGACCAAGACCCGCCGTCGCTCCTGGAATCCGAAGTGGATCGTCGACGTAGGCCTTACCGACATCTGGGTCGGTAGATAGCAGTGACCAATCGAACTCGTTCTTGATGAACAGCTTCGGGGTAGCACGGCCCAAGACCGGCGCCCCAACGCGCTGCCATCTCGGAACGTCGGCACCAAGTGCTGGGCCGCTCAGCAAAAGGACGTCGGGTAGAGGCCGGCCCGTCACGCAATAGGTGAAGGCGATGAGCCCACCCATCGAGTGCGCCATCAACACGACCGGCTTTTCGTCCTTTCGCAATTCGCCGATGTTGTCTTCGACGTCGTCGAGGAACGTGTCGAACGAGGGCACATATGCCCGACGTCCACCGCTGCGACCATGACCGTAGTGATCGATAGCACGAGTCGAATACCCGGCTGCGGCCAGCGTCGATCCCACATGTTCATAGCGACCGCTGTGCTCGTCGATGCCGTGTAACAAGAGAACGTTCGCCCGAGGCTCGGCGGCTGTCCAGAAGCGTCGAAATTGAGCGACGTTGCCGCGGCTCGTGACCTCTTCGGTTGTACTCGAGCCAGCGAACTGCGAACTCGGGTCAGGCATCGTGGGTTTCCTCCCATGGGGGTACTCGCACGTCGTCGAATTCTACGGGCACCTGTTCGCCGTTGATTGCAGCGAACGCTCGATCGATCCAGCGTTCAGCACCGATGAGCGGTTCTGGCATGTTGTCGCGTGCAAAGAAGCCAACATCGCTGCATTCGAGCGGATGGGCGCGCAGCTCGCCGCCGATTGCTTTGAGATGAAAGACGGTGCTGTACAGCGGGATCCGGGTGAAACCCAAGCGCATGCCGTCGTGGACGCCCATCAGTGAAACGACCTCGGACTTGATGCCGGTTTCTTCCCAGACTTCTTTGACCGCCACCTCGGCAGCCGAGTAGCCAACATCTGCCCAGCCCGTCGGATACAGCCATACGCCACTGTCGGCCCGCTGAACGAGCAGGATCTCGCCCTCGTCGTTTCCAACGATCGCGCCGACCGTGTTTTTTGGCGTCACATAGCCAGGAACACCATGGCCAATTGTCTTGGTCCACTCGGAAATGAGCGTCTCGGCATCGATCGGCAGAGAGGAGTGCGACTGAATCTCGGCTGCAACGGCGAGGATCTCCTCGAAGCGTTCTTGTTCATAGAGCGAATCGGTAAAGGCCAGGCCCGTTCGGGCTAGTGCAGACAGCATCTCGGACCAACGAAGGAGTTCTTGTTCGGTAACGGCTCCGCGGTCTGTGCTCATAAGTCAGTGCTCATAGGTCTGTCACGCTACTTGCTGTCGATGGCATGAAGGATCGCGCGTTCGGTTTCAACGAGGTAATTGGCATCGGTGATTTTCTCGTCGTCGCTCGCGACATAGAACGTGTCGATCACGCGATCCCCGATCGTCTGAATTCGCGCGATGTTGATGCCAATGCGCATGTCCGAAAGCGCTCGGCTGATTCGGTACAGGACACCGATGTGGTCGCGACACGAAACCTCGACAAGCGTCGCGTGCTCTGAGGTGTCGTTGTCGAAGGAGACCTCGGACTTGACCGGCGAGGCCGAGGTCCGTTTGAACGAGCGGCTGTACGTACGGCGCCGTTCGGCCACCCGCGACTCGAGCGCCAGCCGGCCACTCGTCCCCTGTTCGAGTTGCTGCTCGAGGCGAGCGGTGTCGAACTGGTCGTGATGCACCGTGAATTGAGAAAGGGCCACGCCGTCGATTGTCTGAGCGGAGGCGGCAACGATGTCCAACCCATTCAGCGTGAGGACTCCGGCCACTCGACTAAATGCTCCGGGCCGATCGCTTTGCACGACCGTGACCGTCGCTCCGGTGATCTCGGTGAGGAAGTCGAGCTCCTCAGATTTTGCCCGCTCCAACATTGCCAACTCGACAGGCCCGGGGAACCCAGAGCCGACGACCTCGTGAGGGTTGGCACCTTGGAGCACGTTTCGAACCCGGTCCGACAGCGTTCGGACGAGTTCGGCCTTGCTGGCGTTCCAGGCCGAGGGGCCCGTGGCGATTGAATCAGCCTCGGTGAGAGACGCGAGCAGGTCAAGCAGTTCTGCGCTGCTCACCTGCTCGGCAACGAGTTCGATGGTGCCGTGGTCGTCGAGGTCTCGCCGAGTCGCGACATCGGGCAACAGCAGGTGGAAGCGACACATGTCGACGAGTAGCGCTGTGTCTCGGTCGTCATAACCCATGCGCACCGCGATCTTCTCGATCAGCTCAACTCCCACATCGGTGTGATCGCCCGGGTATCCCTTGCCAATGTCGTGGAGCAGCGCTCCCAGAACTAGCAGGTCGGGGCGATCTACACGCTCGACGAGGGCTGAGGCTTCGGCGGCTGCTTCGAGCAGATGTCGATCGACGGTAAAGCGGTGATAGGCGTTGCGTTGGGGCTTGGATCTCGTGGATTCCCACTCCGGCAAAATCACCGACATGAGTCCGACCTGGTCGAACGCCTCGAGCGTCCGGATCGCCGGCCGGCCGAGCCGCAAAATGTCGGTAAAGCGCTGACGCAATTCGGGCGTCCATGGGTTCGGGAACACCGCCCCTCCAGCGGCGAGCATTTCGAGGGATTCGTGGTCGATGTAGCTCTGACGTGCTGCGCCAACATGGGCAACCTCGAGCAGCAGCTCCGGACTCGCCGTGTCGGCATCGTCGCGCAATGACAGCAGCTCGCCGTCGATGCGAATGCCGTCGCTACGCTCCTCACGGTCGGTTGATCGAAGGCGCGGCTCGGTAGATCGGCCCACCCAAAACCATGCGGCGTCGGTCGCCCACCCAATCGTGCGCGCCGCTCCCGCGACATCGGCCATGAGTATGTCGGCGTTCTCGTACTCGAGGGCCTCGGCGACCTCGTCTTGGAAGTCGAGCACGAGTCGGTCGCCGGCTCTGCCCGTCAACCGGTGCAGCTCGACGCGAGCCCGGTGCAAGATCTCGTGCGCCGCGTCGAGAGAGACCACCGAATCAATGTCGGCCAAGACGCCGGTCGCATTGGCCCACGCGAGCGATTGAACATCGCGCAAGCCACCTCGACCGTTCTTTAGGTCCGGGCCCAAACCAAACGCGACCTCGCCGTACTCATCGTGGCGCTGTTCAACACGTTCGCTCAGTTCGATGGCGTTCGCGGATGCGCCTGTGCGCCATTGCTCGGCACCGGCGACCGCGAGCTCAAGCGCCAGATCGGAGTCACCGGTGATCGGGCGAATCGACAACAGCGACGTAGCGGTATCGAGGTCGGTGGCCGCCAGATTGAGCATTCCCTCAAGGCTGTCGACACGGTGGCCAAGCTTGATCCCCGAATCCCAGATCGGATACCAGATCTGGTCGGCGAATTCACCAATGTCGACCCCGTCGCGGTACACGAGCAAGATGTCGAGATCGCTGTGCGGGGCAAGGTCGCCACGCCCGTACCCGCCAACGGCAACCAGTACCGCGCCGTCGGGCATTTCGGGGCGCGCAGCTGTCTCGGAGAGCCACTCGTCGAGCCTCTCGCCGTAGGCAGCAGAAAAGACCGAGCCGTTCAGGCTCGTGTTGGCGATCAGATCATCCCGGTTGAGAAGCACAGAGCTATTCAAGCAAATGGATTCTCGTCGCGAGTAGCGCGACGACTGCGATGCAGGAATGCTTTTGCCGCGCCCCACGCAATCCCGGCATCGTGAACGTCGGTGCTGAGGTCCATAAAGGTGTACGGCCCAATGGCATAGACGTCATCGGGCCGCATCTCGGTGTCGACGGGGTCGCGGCGCGGACGGGTCGCCCCTGCATCATCTAGGGCGCCGACAAGCGGCGTGGTTTCTCGACGAATTCGCTCGAGGGGACCGCTGAGGGGTTCGTCGACGTCGGCGGTCGCGAGCTCGGTAAGGGAACGATTGACCTGCGTCGCAATCTTTTCGATGGCCGCGTCGATCTCGGCTGTTGTTTCTGGGGGAACAGTCGCCGGTCCGATCCGAGCGGCGACGACGGAATTCAACCATGGACGTATGGCTGCATTCACCGCCGCGACCAGGTCCAGGCCGTAGCGCTCAAACGCAGCTTCGTCATCAAAATTGCTAGGCACTTGACCTCCGTAGAGACGTTCTCGAAACACTAACTTGGACGTTTTGCGACCAATTTGAGGATTGTTCGCCAATGAGGCCGAGTTAAGTTCTCGAACACCTGCAAGCTACAGGGGTATGCGTCCCCCTCGTGTTGAGCCTGGCCCCGGCCAGGAGTCTGTGTGGGACTATCCCCGGCCACCTGTGCTGGATCCCACTGAGTCGCGAATCACCGTGTCATACGGCGACGACAGCCTTGCTGACACAACGCAAGCCATACGGGTGCTTGAAACATCTCAGCCGCCCGCGTTCTACCTCCCAAGGAACGACGTGAACTTCGAATGGCTTCACCCGTCGACGACGCGTACGTACTGCGAGTTGAAGGGTGAAGCGACCTTCTATGACCTCACCCACGGCGACGTCCTCTTGAGCGATGTTGCGTGGACCTATCGCACTCCCAACAAAGACTTCGAACCAATCACCAACTATTTGGCGTTCTACGCACAAAAGCTCGAATGCAGGGTCGATGGCGAGGTGGCGACCGCGAACGAAGGTCACTTCTATGGCGGCTGGATCACCTCAAAGGTCGTCGGCCCATTCAAGGGCGGCCCGGGCACGGCGTGGTGGTAGTGATCGGCTAGTCGAGCTGGGTCTCCCACGAGGTTCGCCTATACGCGACAATGGGTGCGGCACGAAGTCGATAGCGCTGGTTACGGCGCTTCGGAGGGAGAGACGAATGAGTGAGGCCGTAATCGCTGCGATGGAGGCTGCCGTTGCAGCAGATCCGCAGAATCCGTCGCTGCGTGAGCATTTGGCCAGTTTGCTGGTCGAGTCCGGTCGTATGGACGACGCATGGACGCACGCTGTTGCAGGCCTCACCCACGAACCAGCAAATACGTCCCTTCTCCGGGTCGCAGCGACCTCTGGTGAGGCGACCGGACGCGACGCAGAAGCCGCCGGGTACCGAACGCTACTGAACGCGCTCGATCCGGGCGGTGCGCCGCCGGCAAGCGGACCCGCAGCTGCTCAGTCCTCCGCTTCGACACCACCATCGACTCCGCCGCCGCCAGCGCCAACGGCTCCCTCTAGCTCCGATGCTGCACCGCCGCCGTGGCATAGCACCCAGGACTCCGACTCCTCCGACGACTTGCCGTTCGGCAACGACAACAACGACGAGGACGAAGAGCGCGAGCGGCGGCCAATCCCCGACGGTGAAGTGCCCGACTCAGTCGATGACCTCCTCGACATGTGGGGAGACAGTGACGCTGCACCCGAGCCAACCGTCGGCGAGATGACGCGTGACCGTCTGTACCTTCGCGACGTTGGCGGCATGGAGGACGTGAAGAAACGTCTCCAAGTGTCGTTCCTTGCGCCCATGAAGAACCCGGAGATGCGCCAAGCCTTCGGTAAGTCCATGCGAGGAGGGCTGCTGTTGTGGGGCCCACCGGGGTGTGGCAAGACGTTTATCGCTAAGGCCGTCGCCGGCGAGTTGGACGCCAACTTCTACCATGTCGGGCTTTCTGACGTGCTCGATATGTGGACGGGAAGCAGCGAAAAGAACGTCACGCAGATCTTTGAGATCGCACGCCGCAATTCGCCGTGCGTGCTGTTCCTCGACGAGGTCGACGCACTCGGTCAGAAGCGAACGCATCTGCGCGGCGGCAGTGGAATGCGCGGCGTCGTCAACCAACTCCTCCAAGAAATGGATGGCGCTACCTCAGACAACGAAGGCGTCTTCGTTCTCGCAGCGACCAACCACCCATGGGACATCGACTCGGCGCTGCTGCGACCCGGACGACTCGATCGATCCGTGCTGGTACTTCCGCCGGACCTGCTCGCACGCGAATCGATCCTCGAGCTTCACTTGCGAGGCAAGCCCGTCGAGAAGCTCGATCTGCAAAAGGTGGCAAAGCACACGAACGGACTGACCGGTGCCGACCTTTCGCTCTTGTGCGAGCAGGCCACCGAATACGCCATGACCGACTCGATCGAGACCGGCACGGTTCGGCCCATCACGATGAAGGACCTTGGCCGTGCGACCAAGGAGGTCCGCCCAAGCCACGGCCCGTGGATCGAATCGGCAAAGAACTACGCGATGTTCAACAACGAAGACGGTCGGTACGACGATCTGCTCATCTGGATCAAGCAGAACAAGATCAAATAGCAAAGGCAGGCAATGGCGTTCAGCGATGAAGTCCGAGTCCAACAGCTGCTCGGGCTTCGACGATACGAAGAGGCGAGGGACCTCGCGCGGCAGTCATTGGTCGAAGCGCCAGAGGACGCGTACATGATCTCGCAGCTTGCGACGGCCGAGCGGGAGTTGAGTGGCGATGCTGAGGCGTTGAAGATCATCGAGCGGGCGATCGCGCTCGACCATGGCCGTGCGAGCTATCACGCGCAGCGGGCCTACTATCTGTCGCACCTCGGGCGACATGAAGAGGCCGACGAAGGCTTCGTCGAAGCACTCACCATGGATCCGACGAACAGTTTCGCTCTCACGGCGCGGGTCGAGGCAATCATTCGCGATCCCCGTTCGGCAAAACGGAGGACCAAGAGTGAACGTCTCGGAGCAGCTCGGTATTGCGCGGACTCCATGCTCTCGAATTACCCGAATTCGGCCACGAGCCATCTGATGGATGCAAAGGTCAGGTTGGCGAACAACGATTTTGATGGCTGCGACGCGTCCGCGTCACAGGCATTGCGCCTCGAGCCGGACAACGCTGTTGGCCATCAGCTCATTGGTTTGGCGGCCGAAGCAAAAGGCGACACCCGCAAGGCCGGCGACGCGTTCGTCAGTGCGCAGCGAGCCGATCCCACCTCGTCGACGGGGCTCGAGGGCCTCCGGCGACTCGGCAAAGGCGCCGCCGCGCCAATTGGATTCATCGTGTTCTTGCTGCTGCGAACCGGAGTTCGAGCGGGACGGGCAACGGGCAGCGCCCTCGCCGCGGTGCTGATCATCGCAGCGGTCGGCACGGCTGCGTACTACGTGCACCAGAGGCGAAAAGAGAAGGCCTTGTCGAAGGCGGACCTCAGTTCCGACGCACGAGCCATCCTCGACCAGGACGAGAAGTTCAGCTAGCGGCACTGTTTCTTTGGACAACGCAAGAAAAACCCCACACCGGCCCGCCCCAGGAGTGGACGGACCGGCGTGCGGTTGTACCTTGATGTGTTGTTACATACGGGCCGCTAGCTCATCGGGTAGAGCAGGGGACTTTTAATCCCAAGGTGCCGGGTTCGAGCCCCGGGCGGCCTACGTATTCTGGAACTACCGCAAGCAACCGCCGCCTCCGGCGCCCAGCCTGCGTGGCGCCTGAACGCTCCCCGAAGGGAGTGACAGCAGCGTGGCGCCTGAACGCTCCCCCGAAGGGGAGAGCGCCACCTTCTCAGGCGTACCGCCAAAATGGCGACGGAGTCGCTGGCGGCTAAGCCTTAGAAGTTCCGGATCTCGCAGCCGCCGTGGATGGTGGTCGCGCTGGTGTCTGAGCAGCGGTCCATGCCGCCGACTCCGCGGAGCTCATCTGCGCCAGCGCCGCCGATGAGTTCGTCGTCAGCGGGTCCACCCTTCAAGAAGTCACTGCCGGCTCCACCAATCATGAAGTCAGCCCAGCCTTGACCCAACATCGTGTCGTTGCCTTGGCCACCGTCCATTGAGTCACGCCCTGAGCCACCAGCGAGACGGTCCCACCCGTCGCCACCGATCATGGTGTCGTTGCCATCGCCACCGAACAGACCGTCAGGTCCGCCGCCGCCGTTGATGTAGTCGGCTCCAGCGGCGCCGCGAATGATGTCGCGCTCGCCGAGGCCGCAAATGGTGTCGTTGCCTTTGCGTGCGTTGATGATGTCACGGCCGTTGGTGCCGAGGATGACGTCGTCGCCGTCGGTGCCATCGAATGGGGCCCCGCCAGCAGGAACAACCAAGGTCACTTGGAGTCCATTGCAGAGCAGGCCGCCTTGAGCGCTTACGGGAGCGGAGGCGGCTGCGAGTGAGCCGCCGATCAGTAGAGCGCCGCTAAGGGCAGCAATTCGGGCCTTTGAGAAGGGGGATCGGGATGGCATTTGGGTTGTTCTCCTGGGGTCGTGTTGGAACAGCCTCCAGTGGTACCAGCCAAAATCGACCGTCCGCAAGGGTCAAATAGTGAAGTTTTCAGAATGTAACGTCACAAAACGGGAAACGCCCCGGCCAAATACGGCCGAGGCGTTTGCCCAAATTTCGTTCTCTAGTTCGTGGGAACTACTTAGTCTTCTTCGCTTCGGCGAGACGCACGGACAGCTGCGACACCAGCGAGCATAAGCGCTGCGCCAGTGAGGCCAAGCGACATCGATAGGTCGCCAGGACCAGTCAGTGCCAGTTCTGGAATCTCTTCTTCAGCACCGGCTCCTGAGGCCACTGTTGTGGTCGGAGCTGCAGTGGTGGTGGTCGGAGCTGCAGTGGTGGTCGTGGTTCCATCAGTTCCTTGACCACCCGGCGAAACAGCAACCGTCGTCGTAGTCGTTGGAGCTGCAGTGGTGGTGGTCGGAGCTGCGGTCGTTGTCGTTGGTGCTGCGGTCGTCGTGGTGACGGGCGCTGCGACTGAACGGAGGCCAATGCACAGTGGGTGAACCGAGTTGGTTACGCCGGTGTTGCCCTTGTGGCGCAGCGTAATGCTCGACGTTGCGGGCAACGTTTGGCTCGTAGCGACGTCGGTGAAGACGAGCTCCGCGCTATCGGTGGTGAGTGGCGATGTGTAGCCCGAATCGGTGGTGAAGAACCACTGTTCCATGGTCTGGGCTGGATCGTCGGTAAAGCCGAGCCAGCTCGACATGGTGATTTCGTAGGTGCCAGCGGGGACGCTAAGGGTGAATGGACCCAACGTGGTGTTCGTTGGGTCGATCAGGACGTCGGCCTCGCCGAAGGCGATCGAGAAGTCCGAGGTCGAGCAGTCACGATTCGTTGGGCGGTTCACGCCTGCAACGGCTGGTGCTGTCGTGGTTGCCGGAGCGGCTGTTGTTGCCGGAGCGGCTGTTGTCGTTGGGGCAGCTGTTGTTGCCGGAGCAGCAGTAGTCGTTGGGGCAGCTGTTGTTGCCGGAGCGGCTGTTGTTGCCGGAGCGGCTGTTGTTGCCGGAGCAGCAGTAGTCGTGTCAGCTGCGCCGCCGGTCGAATCAACCGTGGTGGTTGTGACCGGGTCGCTGCTTGAGTCCTGGAAGGCGAGGCCTTCGGGGACTGCTTCGCCGCCGGAGCATGCAGAAACAAGCAATGCAAAGCCGGCAATGACCGAAATGAATGGGATACGAGTTGACTTACGCATGTGGGACTTCCCTCGAGCTTGACCCGCGTACGGATCTTCCAATGCGTTATCTATCGGCACGATTCGCCGCGTTTGAGCTAAGTCGGCACACCTAACTCCTATGGGCCATTCGACCTAGGAGCTGTTAGCAGCCAGCGCTACTGGCGTCGCACCCAATATTTGGGCGGATGTCCTCGGGAAAAGCGCACATTTGCAGCTCTCGGGTATCGATCACCCGGAGGAACGATTCGTTGATTCTGTCTTCGCTAATCGTTCCCGCTTCAACAGCAGCGGTGACCTGGGCAACCGTGTCTTCGACGGCGATGAGTCCGCCGAGCATGACCAGGTCGACTCCCGCCATGATCGATTGCTCCGCGGCATCTGCGTTGTTGGTCGTTGCCGCGATTGCGGCCATGTTGAACGCGTCGGTGATGACGAGGCCATCAAATCCGAGCTCGGTGCGCAACAGGCCGTCGATCGCTTCGGGCGAAAGCGTTGCGGGCTTGCCGTTGGTGAGGTCGGGAACGACCAGATGTCCAATCATGATCGGCAGGTCGGCGCGTTCTGCGGCCCGGACGAAGGGGACGAGGTCGTCGCCTCGCAACACGTCGAGCTCGGGCAGGGTCGGCAATCCAGTGTGGCTGTCGGTGCCACGGCCATGGCCAGGGAAGTGTTTGACCACCGGAGTAAGGCCGGCGTCGATGATTCCGTCCGCGGTGGCGAACGCGAAGTCCGTCACGAGGTTGGGGTCACTGCCAAAGGTTCGACTTCCGAGGAAACCGCCATTGTCGAGATCGACGACGGGCGCAAGGTTCATGGTGAAGCCAAGCTCGCCAATGTCCACGGCATGAGCGCGGGCCAGCTCGCGTGCTTCGTCCAAGGTCTGACCTGCAGCGACTGCGCTCGCGCTTGGCAACGTGCTGGTCAGCGCTGCGAGACGTTGGACGCTGCCGCCTTCTTCGTCGACGGCCACGATGACCGGCCCGAGTAGAGACCGTTGCTGAAGCGTTTGGATCTCGCTTTGAATAGCTGCTGTTGGATTGCCGATTACGACGACGCCGCCAATGAGACCGCGCTCGGCCAGATTGGCGGCCTCGGGAAGCTGTGCCTGGGTGACGAGAGGGAACATGAGCTGGCCAACACGCATTTCGAGGGGCACCGCGCTCGCACACTCCTCAGCTGTCGGAGCGAGCGTCGTTGTTGTCGTAGATGTCGTTGTCGTGGGCGCAGCGGTTGTCGTAGTGGTAACCGCTGGGGCGACCGATGTGACTTCGCCGGCGCTGGCTACGACTGTCGGGGTCGAAGATTCCGCTGCAGCATCAGCGGAATCGACACGGTC
>CAZMYN010000002.1:16875-24319 GCA_964570495.1 uncultured Acidimicrobiales bacterium
GGGGTCGAAGATTCCGCTGCAGCATCAGCGGAATCGACACGGTCACTGTCAACACGGTCACTATCAACACGGTCGCTATCAACACGGTCGCTGTCAACACCGTCGCCCCCAGTGTCGTTGGATCCAGCGCCGTTGGATCCAGCGCTGTTGGTCGCCAGCACAGCCGAATCACCAGCATCGCTGCTTGCACAGCTAGCAAGAAGTAGGAGCAGAATACCGAGCACCGCCAGACCCGGGAAAGCACGAAGTCGCACCAGGTCAATGTATCGGACCTTTGATACGGCTCTAGGTCAGTCGGGGTGCCCTCCCTGTTTCAGGGATTTTTCGAACCAGCAGTGCGCGTAGGGATTGTCGTTGTACGGAGCAATGTCGACATAGCCACGGCCTGTGTACATCGCGATGGCTTCGTCGAGCACGGAGTTGGTATCAAGACGAACAGTTGTTGCCCCAAGTTCGCCCGCGACGACCTCGAGGTGGCCGAGAAGCTGACCCCCAAAGCCGCGGCCGCGCTGTTCGGCGGCGATCCACATTCTCTTGATCTCGGCGATGTTGGGGCTGAGCAATTGCACGCCACCACATCCCGTTGTCACACCGTTTGCGGTCGCGACGATGAAGCGTCCCTGAGGCTCACGAAAGTGATCTGCATCGGCGTTGAGAGTGTCACCGGGATCAAACCCATGGGAGAACCGCTGGTCGAGCTCACCAAAATAGGAGCGCATCGAATTCAGTGCAGATTCGCTCTGCGGGTCGACGTTTTCAAAGCACAAATCACCCACGGAGCGAAGCTAGCGGAGCTCGCGCAAGCCCACGGCGCCCACAACGAGCATTTATTACTCGCCGGAAGCCTGTTCTACACTTTTCGACATGGTCGCGATGCTCACCCCTGTACGGCTCGCTGTTTGTGCTGTTGGCGCGGCACTGGTGTTGTCTGGCTGCGGTGGCGACGACAGCGCCGATACAACGGTCGGCACGGTTGCACCAACGACGACAGCAGCGGTCCAAAGCACCACGACGACCGCGGCTCCCGTTACAACCACGATCGCCACCACCACGACCATCGAACCGACCTTCGAGGGCACTCCTGAGTTTGATTCGAACTCGTCGGTCAGCACGGTCGGAATCGATGCGGTCACCTTTGGTTTGACCCTGAACCAAGCTCAAAACGCAATCGGCGGCACGTTCGTGCCTATTGCCGGTAGCGACCCCACATGCCACACCGTCCGTCCCGCTGGTGGTCCGAACGGAGTGGTTCTCACCGTCACCGAGGGCACTGTCGAACGTGTCGACATCACCACTCCTGACATCACCACCCGGTCCGGCGCAGGAGTTGGAATGAGCGAGGAAGGGTTGGCCTCATTGTTCGGGGACAGCTTGACCACCGAGGCGAGCGCTACCGGCGGCAACCGCGTCGTCTTTACCCCAGCCGACGCTGCTGACGCGGAGTTCCGGGTGATCTTTGAGACCGACGGCACGATGGTGACGTCATTTCGATCCGGACGCCTGCCACAGGTCGACCCCGTCTCACCCTGCGGCTAACTCCAAAATTCCTGCATCTACCTACATCCAGTGTGGGTAGATGCAGGAATTTTGGAGAGTGGCTACCTGGCTTGTTCGGCTCGATTGAACTTGCGGATCGACTGGATCAAGCCGAGCACAAAGAACGCGACGAGCGTCCCAACAATCCAGGGCAACGTCGCATCGTCGACGAAGCGAGAAGTGCCGACAGCGAGCACGTAGTAGCGCACGCCTCGGCCAAGGAACGTGGCGATTGCGTACTTGCTCCGGTTATAGGCCCGAGCGCACGCGACGAACCGGAAGACCTCGAACGGCAGAGGTGACGCCGCCGCGACGACCAACCCCAGGAACATCTGACTCTCGAGCGCTTCGACGAAACGGTTCGTACCGATAAAGCGGGTCAGCCGATCGAAGATCGGGTAGTCGATGAGACGCTCGAGAAAGGCTCTCTCACCGAGGACTGCAAGCGCGTTGATGCCACCGCCGAGAAGGCCGATGGTGACCGCATCGATCGACGCGGAAGCGTTGACGACATACGCGTCGGCGGGCATTGGCACAAAGGTCGAGGCGAGCGTCATGAGCCCCATGAACGAGAGCAACGGCTCGCCGAGAGCTCGGCCCAATCCCCAGAGCACGCCCGTCACCACGAGGAACGCGACGCCGATCAGCCAGAGTTCAACGGTTCGTGGTCGCTGGGACATATGGAGATACCACCTTGCCAAAAAACAGAGTCCCAAGGCGGACATACAGCGAAACGAAGGCCCCGAGGGCGCGACGCGGCGCCGTGGTTGACGTCGGAACGACCACCGTACGGGTCAGGATTTCCTCGATCTGCGCGGCGAACTTCGGGTCGTCGATCACGAGTCCGATTTCCTGGTTGCATCGAAAACTATGCAATCCAAAGTTGGCCGAGCCAACAAAGACCTTTCGGCCGTCGAAGATGGCGAACTTTGCGTGAAAGAAATCAGTGAAGGCTCGAATCTCAACTCCTGCCTCCTCCATCTTTGTGCGAACGAACGGATCGCTGACGCGGAAAGTCCGGTAGTTGCTGTGCTCGGCCGCGACCACGACCTTCTTCTTGGCCTTTGCTTTTGCGAGTCGTTCCGACAGGGTCCAGTCGAGCGCGTACGGCGAGGCAATCACGATCGACTCGGTCGCGTTCTCGACGAGCTCGGCGAAAGCTGGCTCCAGAAATTCGTTCGTGACAAACGGTCCGTCGACCGAAACCCGCTCGCCCGCGCAGGTGTTGAGGAAGTCGGTCACGAGCGCGTCGACCAGCACCGGCTCGTCGACCGTGACGTTGAAATCGAGCCACTCGAAATTGTGGTCGCTGATATTGATGCCACCGATATAGGCCGAGTCATCGATCACGTAGAGCTTCTTGTGATTGCGAACCGGCCCCCATTGCAGGATCGTCCCGAACGGATTCACATAGGTGGTGGCAACTCCCGCTGCCTCCATCCGGTCGAACATGGCGTGGGTCGCGGCTTGCTCTTCGGCGACCTCGGGGTGGTTGACCTTCGTGTCGCTGATGTAGCGAAACGCAAAGCAATCAACGACGAGCCGCACATCGACCCCGCGCTCAGCCGCAGCAATGAGTGCTTCGGCAACGGCGAGGCCCGAGTCATCGCCATCGAAGGTCATCACCTGGATATAAACCCGCGTGGTCGCCGCGGCGAGTTTCTCGTGTAGCTGTCTGACGAACTGGTCGGTCATGACGAGCTCATGGCCAGCCATCTCACTCATGGCGTCCGAGGTTATCGGTTTGGTCAGCTGTCGCTGGAGAGCTCGGGGGGTTCGGGCGTGATGTCGGTGATGTCGGCGTCGGCCGGAGTGCGCCTTGCCGACGTGTCGAACACGTCTCGCCCCGCAGCCGGACCCGAGCGCGGCCAGCGTGCTTGGCCTGTTTGATTGCCGGCGCGACCAAACATCGCCCCACCGAGACCTTGGGTCCGAACGTCGATGCGCTTCTTAAAGAACGCGACGACCGGCGGGCGCATCAACGCGCGAATCGGCGGGATGAGAAGCGCAAGACCAAGAAAGTCGGTGAGAAAGCCAGGGGTCAACATCAGGGCAGACGCAAAGAAGATCATCGCTCCGTCCGCGAGCTCGTTCGTGGGCAGCTTGCCCGAGCTGAACGCCGTGCGGACCCGGTCAATCACACCCATGCCCTCGCGACGAACCAGCCACGCACCGATCATGGAAACGCCGATTACGAGCGCGATCGTGGGGAGCCAGTCCAATTGACTAGCGACCTGCGTGATGAGGTAGATCTCGACTACCGGCACCACGATGAACGCAAGGAATAGATAGATGCCCATCACCTCAACACTACGACGCAGACCAGCCGGTTATTCCCTCCGCTCCCCCAGCGGCCGTTTATTCTCCACCAGGCTGAGCCATCTAGGCTGATGCCGTGAGCAGCACGGCCGACAATCGCGAGCGTCCACCATCGGTTGATTCGCTTTCGCGCTCAATCGACAGCGACCTGCCCCAGCCACTGCGCGTCGATGCTGCCCGGGCAGCGATCGCCGCCGGAGAACCCGATCGCGTCAACGAGCACGCCGAGGCAATTCAACGGCAACTCTTACAGCGCGCCGTAAACGCCACCGGCACACTGCTGCACACGAATCTCGGACGCGCCCCTTACGGCTTCGACTACGACGAGGGCTATCGAAACCTCGAACTCGATCTCAAAACCGGCGAACGCGGTTCACGCCAGTCGCACGCGCCAGCACTCATCGCAAAGCTGTGCGGAGCCGAATCCGCGATCGTCGTCAACAACTGCGCGTCTGCGGTGATGTTGATCCTCGCGGCGCTCGCTCGCGATCGGGACGTCACCGTTTCTCGTGGCGAGCTGGTCGAGATCGGTGGCGGGTTTCGAGTGCCTGAGGTGATGGAGCAGAGCGGGGCTCGCCTCCTCGAGGTTGGCACCACGAATCGCACGAGGGTTGCCGACTACAAACGCCAGATCGATGACCCCGAGAACGATGTCGCGCTCGTGATGCAGATCCACCAATCGAACTTCAAGATCACGGGGTTCACCGAGATGCCCTCGACCGAGGGTCTCGCAAGCCTCGACGTCCCGCTCGTCAGCGACATTGGCTCTGGCCTGCTCGATGCGGCATGCCCATGGCTACCCGCGGGACCACCGGCCTGGCTTGCCGACGAACCAGCAGCGAAACAGACGCTGGCATCTGGGGCGTCCTTGGTGGCGTTCTCCGGCGACAAGCTGCTGGGCGGCCCCCAAGCCGGGATCATCGCTGGCGATGCCGACCTCGTGCGTGCATGTGCTCGCCATCCGCTGGCCCGAGCGCTACGCCCTGGCGGAATGGTCCTCGGTGCACTGCAGGCGCTCGCCTTCGCCTATCTGAATCGTGACTGGGAACAAATCCCGTTCTGGCGGATGGCGGTCGTCACGAACAACGAGCTCGAAAAGCGGGCGAACTCGATCATCGAACAGGCCGGAGCGACCAACATCGCCACCGCCCAGGAATCGATGGCCGTTCCCGGTGGCGGCACGCTGCCGACCGTCGAGATCCCGTCGATCGCGATCGCGATCGACGGCAATCATCGCGAGCAGCTCCGCAACGAGTCGCTGCCGATTATTGCCCGTGTCACCGAGGACGTAACGCTGCTCGACCTTCGCACCGTCGACCCGTCGGACGATCCGTGGATTGCAGAGGCATTGGGTCGGGTTTCAACCTCGATATGAGCCACGTTGTTTCAACCGCGGGACACGTCGATCACGGCAAATCGACACTCGTGCGGACCCTCACCGGCACCGACCCAGACCGCTTCGCGGAGGAAAAGGAACGCGGCCTCACGATCGACCTCGGCTTCGCATCGACGAAATTGCCGAGCGGCAAGGTTCTCTCACTTATCGACGTTCCCGGGCACATCCGGTTCCTGCGCAACATGCTCGCTGGGGTCGGAGCTGTCGATGCGTGTCTGTTCGTCGTAGACGCCAACGAGGGTTGGAAACCCCAAACCGAGGAGCACCTTCGAATCCTCGACCTCCTCGGGGTCGAACACGGAGTGGTCGCACTCACCAAAGTCGGCCTAGCCGACGAGGACCTGGTCGAACTGGCGACCCTCGACGTCGAAGAACGAGTCGCCGGAACCTTTCTCGAGGAGGCGCCGATCGTGCCCGTCGACTCGCTGGATGGAACCGGTCTCGACGAGTTGCGCGCTGCACTCGATGAGATGCTCGCGAGTTCGCCCGGCGCAATCGACCGTGGAACGCCACGACTCTGGATCGATCGAGCGTTCTCGGCCAAGGGTTCGGGCACCGTCGTCACCGGCACGTTGACCGGCGGACGCATCCGCGTCGAAGACGAACTCGTGCTACTGCCGCAACGCCAACGCGTCCGAGTGCGCGCGTTGCAGAGCCTGCACGCCCAACGAACCAAAGTCGGCCCCGGCAATCGCACGGCCATCAACCTGAGCGGCGTAAGTCACGACCAGATCAGCCGAGGCAACGTACTGGTCCAAGACGGCGACTGGCACGAGACGACCGTGTTCGATGGGGCGTTGACCGTGCTCGATTCGCTCGATCACGACGTGTCGCGGCGTGGCGCGCACTTGCTGTATCTGGGTGCGGGCGAACATGCCGTGCGGATTCGAATCCTCGGCCCGGCAATCTCGCCCGGCGGCACGGGCAACGTTCGGATCTATCTCTCCGAGCCTCTCCCCTTGCTGCCCGGCGACCGATTCGTGCTGCGCGAATCTGGCCGCGCCGAAACCATTGGCGGCGGCGAGGTACTCGACGTCGACCCGAAGACCAAAGCCGCTGAAGCCGCACCCGACCGCTCGGTCGACCGTGTGATCGCAGAGCGAGGCTGGGTAACCGTCGACGAGCTACGTCTGCTCACCGGAGAAGAGCGTGAAGCTGACGTCGGCGATTGGGTGGTCGATCCCGCGGCGCTCAACGCCGCTGTCGAACAGGTGCGCTCAATGGTCACCGACGCCGGATCCCTTGGCCTGGAAACAGCGGCGCTGTCCGATCAGCAAAAGGCCACGATCGAACTACTCGGCGACGTTGTGGTCAACGGCGGACGGGCAACCCTGGCTGAAGCTTCGGACCCGCTCAAAGAACACCCCTACGTCGCTGCACTACGCGCCGGGAACTTCGTGCCCCCTGACCCCGACGGCGTCGATCGCGAGGAACTGCGCGAACTGGTCCGTCGTGGCGAGATCATCGTCGAGGACGGTGTCTACTTCGCTCCCGAAACAATCACCGCAGCAACCACCCTGTTGGCGTCACTGCTTGCCGACAAACCCGAAGGCGTCACGGTCTCGGAAGTTCGCCAAGCAATGGGCAACACCCGAAAGCACGCAATGCCGCTGCTTTCTCGCCTCGACGCCACCGGAATGACACGACGCCGCGAGAACCTCCGAATTGCCGGTCCTCGATTGCCGCAGAGTTAAACTTTCGCGCCAAGTTTTGCCTCGGGGAGCGCCCCCCTTGTGCTTTTTGTCACAACGCGCCTATGTTCGCATATAGGAGGCGAATACGTTGGCGGTACAACACGGCACTACACAATCTGGAGGGTTGCTCTGGCAACAGGAAGCAGCATGTCGCGGCCCACTCGGGTCGGTCTTCTTCCCCCCACCAACCACCGAACGCAAGCGAGAAAAGCTCGCGCGTGAGGCAAAGGCAAAGAAGATCTGCGCGGCGTGTCCCGTGCTGCTCTCGTGCCGCCAGTACGCGATCGATATTCGCGAACCCCACGGTGTCTGGGGCGGCCTCTCCGAGCAAGAGCGTCGCGCTCTGCTCTAGTTCTTAGCCGCCAGCGACTCCGTCGCGATTTTGGCGGCACGACCTAGAGCCCATCGTCCCCTTCGGGGAGCGTTCAAGCGGCACGCAGCCTGTCTAGTTCTTAGCCGCCAGCGACTCCGTCGCGATTTTGGCGGCACGACCTAGAGC
>CAZMYN010000002.1:24419-42317 GCA_964570495.1 uncultured Acidimicrobiales bacterium
CCATCGTCCCCTTCGGGGAGCGTTCAAGCGGCACGCAGCCTGGGCGCCGGAGGCGCTGCTGGTGTGTTAAGGCGTCGAGGCTTCTTCGGCTTCGATTGCTTCGGCGTGTTCCTTTTTGCGGCGTTCGCGGTAGTCGGCTGCGCCACCTTCTTCGGGTTCGACTTCGAGTAGAAGGCCGTCGACTTCGATCACGCGGGCTCGAGTGCCAGCTTCGATCGGCGTTGCTCGATTGGTGCGCGCACGCCACGGCGCCCCTCGCAAGATGACAACGCCTTCGGGGTCGACCGTTTCGGCGACTTCGCCAACTTCGCCGATCATCCACTCGCGACCAATGGTCGGGGTGGAGAACCTGGTGCGAACCATTGCCGGCATCCCGCCGAGCATCGCCATGATCATTCCCAGAATGCCCACAACCAACGGCAACCACCCAATACTGAACTCGGGCAACAAAAAGAGCGATCCAATGATCAAGAACACAACGCCAACACCGCTCCAGAACTGTTGAATCCCCGATTGCACATCGATCGCGAAACCAATGAAGGCAATAAGCAGCAACGCAACAGCCCACCAGCGCGCGTCGAGAATCGCGAGTCCGTAACTGCCAGCGAGAAGACAGCCAGCGCCGATCACTCCAGCTACGCCAATGCCTGCGGTGTACAGCTCAAACACCAGCAAGCCCAGCCCGATCACGAACAGCAGGTAGGCAACCGCTGGCGATGCAAAGGTGTGGAACTGTTGATCGATCAGCGGCAGGGTCACGAACCGGGTATCGGTCTGCGGGATGCGCGTGGGTTGAGCGTCGTCGGCGAGAAAGCTCCCGTTAGGCAACTCTTCGCCAGCTTGGACGATTCGAGAATCGAAGAACGGCAGTTCGAGTAGGTGGTTGAGAATGGCGGGTGCGTCCTGAATCTCTGCGTCGCCCGACGTCGCACCAAGTTCGAGGAATTCGTTATACCCCCAGGCGCCGCCGGAGAATCCCGAGCTCAGCAGTTCTGCGAACGGTTGGTCGGCAGCCACAGCGGTCAGGATGCTCGGACCGAAGTCGCCAATCTCTGAGCCCGGCGAGATACCAATCCGCGAAGCCGAAAGAGCAAGTTGTCCAGCGCCACCGATCGCTCGCCCGTTATTTGCCTGGCCCAACCACACCGACACCGGAATCTCGAACGTTGCAATGCGATTGGCTAGGCGATCGATGTCTTCGGCCGGAGCAGCAGCGCCTTCGCTTTCCATTTGCAACACGACGCCGCGAGCGCCGCTCGCGGCGGACTGGTCGAGGCTGCGGTTGATGAAATCGATAATGACCGGGTCGATCAATCCGTTGACTTCGAGAACGTCGACAAAGCCGTTCGCTCCGCCCGTTCGGACTACGGGCTCCTCATCGGCGACGCCATCATCGGAATCGCTGTCCTGAGCAAGCACACTGGCCGGAAAGGCGGCCAGAATAAGTGAGACCACCAACAGGCTCAGCGCAACGAGCGCGCGCCAGGTGGCGAACGGACGTCGACGTGAACGCTGAGTTTCAGTACCCATATCCTCTTCTCATCGTTGCGGGTAAGGGCGGCGTGGGAAAGACGGTACTGACTGCAGCCGTAGGAACCGAAACCGCGGCTGCTGGTCATTCGACACTCGTCGTTGAACTCGGCGACCAAAATCAGCTTCGCTCAATTCTGTCCGACTCACCCAATGACCTTCCCGAACCAGACGATACGGGCGCCGTTGCCATAACCGACACACTTTCGTGGGAGTCGATTTCGGCCGATCGACTCCTCGCTGGATGGTTGTCAGGTCGGTCCATGGGGATGCTCGCAGATCGACTCGAACGCTCCGGGGCACTTTCGGTGATTGCGACCTCGATACCCGGTATCCAGGACGTGCTGATCGTCGGCTATTTGCGGGCTCGCGTCGACAGTGGGCGCTTCGATCGAGTCATCGTGGACGGACCGGCATCGGGCCGCGCGCGGGAATTGCTGCGTGCGCCACGAATGCTCGCCGCAGCCACATCGGAAGGCCCGATATTCGATCAAGCCACCCGAGCGCACGACTTGCTCACCAACGATGAGCGAGCGGCGATTCTGCTCGTGACCTTGCCCGAAGAAACCCCGGTGACCGAGACGATCGAGACGGCCTTTGACGTCGAGGACGACCCCGGTATCCGCCTGGCGGGTGTTGTCGTGAATCGGATCTTTCCCCATGCCGAGCCGCCGAAGAGCTTCGATGATCACCCGCTCGGGGCGTCGACCCGGCTCCGGCACAACACCAACATCGAACAACTCGAACGCCTTGAACGTGACCTGCCCGTCCCGCTGAGCACAACGGTCGAGAACCCACGCGGTGTCGTCTCGCCAACAGACATAGCCGACCTGGTGAGCAGCGAAGACATCTCCACCGACGACGACGGTGCCACGGTGACGATTCCCGAATCGGATGCGGAAGCTCTCGATCATGCGCTGCGATCCAAGGTTGTCGTCACGGTTGGCACGGGAGGTGTCGGCAAGACAACGGTGAGCGCTGCCCTTGCGTATCGCGAAGCCCAAAACGGCGCCTCGGTGGCGCTGATCACGATCGACCCGGCGAAGCGTCTGGCCGATGCGCTCGGGATCTCCTCGCTCGACGACACCCTCCAAGAGGTCAAGGTAAAAGGCTCGGGCCGCCTCCGAGCAACCATGCTTGACCCGGGACGCACCTTCGAGCGAGTTGTTCGTGAGGAGGCTCGCGACGAGGAGCACGCCGAACGGATTCTTGCGTCGCCGCTCGCTGCCCAGCTCGCAGACTCGCTGTCGGGGATGACCGAATACATGGCGGTTGAGCGTCTGTGGCAACTCCACAACGACCCCGAAATCGATCTGGTCGTCGTCGACACCCCACCGTCAGCCGACGCCCTCGCGTTTTTGGATGCTCCCACTCTCCTCGCTCGACTGTTGGACAATCGGATCTACCGATTGCTCGTGCACGGCAAGAGCGGCGGCGTGGTGAGCCGCGCCCTCGGAGGTGTGGTTGGTCAACTCGTCTCGACGGTCGGCGGATCGGTGGTAAGCGACGCGGTCGACTTCTTCAAGAGCTTCGAGGGGGTTGAAGATGGGTTTCGGAGCCGAGGCGACTCGATGCACCAAGCCCTTCGCTCCGAGGCGACATCGTTCCTCGTCGTCGCTTCGCCAACCGGCGCGTCGCTACGCAATGCGAGCGAGTTCATCGACCAGCTCCGAAACGCGAACGTCGAACCTCAGCTCACCATCGTCAATCGCTGCACGCCGGAAGTTCCGGGCGCCGGTCGATCCAAGGTCGCGAGCAAGATCGTTGATCACCTGCGGACGAAACGGACCGCAGAGCGCTCGAACATCGCGGCCTTCGCCGCAGGGTCACCGTTGCCGATCGTCATCGTCGACGATCTCGCAAAGCCCGTAACCAACATCACGGGTGTCAAGAACCTGGCCAAACAGCTCGTCTAGCGAGCGAGGAATCAGGTTTCGGCAAGCGCCGCAAGGGCGTCTTCGAGCGACTCGGTGACAGGCACGATTCGATCGAACCCGGTTGTGTGCAGCAGCCGGTTGAGGCTCGCCGTGGTGCTGATTACCGCAACATCGCCGTCGGCCTCTCGGACACGCCGGATACCGCCGATCAGGGCACCAAGACCGGCCGAGTCCATAAAGGGGACCTCGGAAAGGTCAATAACTAGCCACCGAACATCATCAATTCCGGCAAGTGCTTCCCGAAAATCGCCGACCGTGTAGGCATCGACCTCACCGGTCAGCCGGCAAACGTGATGCCCATCACCTTCATTTGATGGTTCGACAATGATTTCCAACATGGTTGTACCTCGCTCGCCGACTTCAAACGCGTCAAGAATCAATTCGATTCCCAAAATCTTGCCAGTTTCAGCGAAGCGACCACGTTAGCGGAGACAGACCGACACGGCACAGTGCAAGAAGCGGTACGATTTGGCCGTGGATTCGAACGTATTGCTAGCCACCGATGCCGATTGGCTTTTTGACGATGTTGCTGCCGCCCTGGGCGGGTCGCACACGGTGTATCGCGTCCGCGAGGGATCGGCCGTCACCGGGGCAATCACCGAGGTCGAACCCGAGCTGGTGATTCTCGATCTTCAAATCGGGAACATGGGAGGCGTTGCTACGTCGCTTCTCATCAAACAGGAGTCTCGCGCTGGCCGTCTTCCCGACGTTCCGGTGATGCTCTTGCTCGATCGGGAAGCCGATGTGTTTCTTGCCGAGCAGTCCGATGCCGATGCCTGGGAAGTAAAGCCCCTCAACACGTTGGCCCTGCGTCGAGCAGCGAACCAGCTGGTGGTCCCCGCCGAGAGCCCGAAGGCCTAGCCTTCCAGCCCGACCACTTCGACGTCGGGAGAAACTCGAAGTAGTCGCAGCACTCGCAACAGACCAAAGGTCACGCCTGCGCATACGACCGCCCAGGCCGCGATGATCAACAAGCCCACGAGCTGGGCGACAACCCGATCGACCGAATCGGCGACGGCAAGCGATCCCCAGAATCCCGCGGCACCAAAGACCGCAACGATGCCTACCGGGTCGTCGATCTTGGCCCGGTTGAGCGCCCGCAGTGCAAGCCACGCAACGGCTGCTCCTAGCGCGCCCACGACGACCGCCCGTACGACGGTCAGCTCGAGTGGTGCGCCGAGAGATGACACGACGCCCGCGAGCGCGCCATGCACGAGTGTGGAGGTCGACGCGGCGCCGAGCTCGCGCCAGCCAAGGGCTTGCGACACGACCGCTCCGGATGCGCCAGCAAGAACAATGAGGCCAGCAGCGTCGAGGATCTCGGCGGTCCAGCCATCGGTGGCGTTGTAGGCAGCGCCGACAGCGGCAGCGAGAACGAGGAGTGTTCCGAGTGCAGCTGCTGGCATCGATTTGCCGGGAATGATCCGAGAGCGACCGTCGGCGCCGAGCCAGCCGCGGCGAGGTCCAATGACCATGATTCCGACCAGTGCCATCCAGCCGCCCACGCTGAACAGCGTCGCTGCGGAGGCGTCGGAAAATCCTGCCTCTTCAACCGAGATCGAGGTAAGAACGCCGTCTTGGTCTCGGGCCCATTCGATCGTGGGCACGACCACCGCGCCAATGACCACGCCGAGCGCTCCGTGAGCAATGAACGTTGCCCGCTCGACGATTCCCCCAGAAATGATGGTGGCGAGCAGGACCGAGGTACCAACGAGAACCCAGAGGTCGCCTTCCTCGACGGTCACCACCGCTGCCGCGGCGAAGGCACCACCGACGGCGCCTGATGTCGTTGCCAAGTACCGGCCTGCACCGGTGCTGACGGATCGTCGCCGAGTAAATCCCTCAATGACCACGCCAACGCCCGTCGCCATGACGAGCATCAAGACCCCAGAAACCAAGACCCACAACAGGTCGACATCATCACTCACGCGCCGCTAGTCCAGCACCGAGCGTGACCAGATGCCCACACGCGGGGCCTCCGGCCATCCGCAGAGCACACCGAGCGAAGCGAATGTGCGATTGCCGGCGAAGCACAGACCATTTGGCCCATCAAATTGGTGGGTTCTGAGTCGAACGGACGATATGGAGTCTGACGAGCCCACACAAGAGGGAGAAAAACAGCGTCCGCGTGCCCGTTGGGTGCTGCTGCGTCGCATCAATATTGGACCGCGCCTCATCCTCTTTATGGCCATCCCGTCGTTGGCACTCCTCGTCCTTATTGGAATGTTCGCGTCGGCCGATGCACGCGCTCTTCTCGACCTTCGTTCGTTCCACGCCGCCAGCAACGTTGTCGATGAACTCGTCGACGCTCGTATTGGGCTTCAGTCCGAGAGACACGCTGCGGTCATCGCCAACAACAACACCGATGGCAACGACTCGGCCGACTTCCTCGATGGAGCCGAGATCCAATACGTCGGAGAGCTGATCGAGGCCCACTCGCTCGGCGATGCACGCGATGTCGAAGAAGAACTCCTCGTTGCTCGAAGCCTCGCCGAGAACAACCGACTCGAACAGGCCACGCTCGCGTACAGCGATCTGATCGAACTGTTGG
Organism: uncultured Acidimicrobiales bacterium; assembly: GCA_964570495.1. Lineage (GTDB taxonomy): Bacteria > Actinomycetota > Acidimicrobiia > Acidimicrobiales > SHLQ01 > SHLQ01. Next base: position 30,438 of record CAZMYN010000002.1, read on the forward strand.
GCGAAGCAATCGAAGTCCGACTCGACGGTGCGCCCCTCGGAATTGCGCTCCAGCGAAGCAATGCGTTCCAGTCGTTGCTCGAAAGCGAAGAGGCCTATCTGCGCGAAGACCTCGAAGCGCGATCGGAAACGCCGAGCTCTGTCGCGCTCACTCGTTTGCATACGAGCGCAACGGAGGCCCTCGACCGCTACGCCGAAAACGCAACACCAGAAGGCTCTGCATCTCTCGAAGAGCTGACCGTCTCATCGTCGTGGCGGACCCTGACCGTGCTGCGCGCCGGCTCGTTGAATAGCGGTCGCGCCTCGGTCGATCTGTCGCGCTGGGAACCGTCGGCCGATGTCCGGCAACTCTCGTTCGAAATTCTCGTACGTGAAGAGTCGATTGCGCTGCGAGATGACATCGGTACGACCGTCAATGCCGAGCTCCGACGCCTGGGAATCCTTGCCGGAATCGTCGCCCTCGTCGTCGTGCTCGCGATCTTTGGTGCGCTGCGACTTCGCAAGAGCATCGTCAAGCCGCTCTCCAACCTGACCGTAAACGCTCGCCTCTTGTCACGAGGCGAACTCGCTCCGATCGACGACCCGGCTTCCGACGAAATCGCAGAGGTAGCGAACGCGTTCTCGTCGCTGGCCAACACGATGGAGGGCCTGTGGACCGACGTCGACTCGGTCTCGACCGCAGTGGCCAACCGTGAATACGACCGTCGAATCGACACGAGCGAGCTGCAAGGTGACTGGCTCCGCCTTGCCTCGACGATGAACAACACCCTCTCGACGGGCGCAGCTCATCGCGACACCGTCAAGGAAGAACTCGACCGTCGCGTAGCGATGACCGAGATCTCGAACGCGGCGGTTATGGCCGAGAGCGCAGCCAGTGTGACCTCGGCCGTGCTGACCCACCTCCCCGCGGTGCTCCACGGTTCTCACGCACATCTCCACGAACACCCGAGTGGCCCCCCTCGATACGACCTGGGCATTCCGCTCGAACCGACTATCTCCGCGCTCGAAATACCAACCACGTCGGATCATGCGCAAAAGATCTCGCTTCGCGATGGCTCGGGCGTTGCGAGCCTGGTCGAGTTCCCCGATGGACCACCCGCGGTGCTGGTGCTGCGCTTTGGCGACACCGAGCCAGCCGATATCGAACCTCTGATCTCGATGATGGAGACGGCGGGGCGGATCCTCGCTCAGTCACATCGACGCCAAGCTGCGGAGTTCCGTGCGGTCCACAACCGCGAGCACGACCTTCTTACCGGACTCCCGAACTCGCTCTTTCTGCGTCACTGGTTTGGTGAACGCAACGAACCCACGGCGAACTGGACGGCACTTGGTGTGCAACCAAATCGCCTCGGCGACTGGGACGACGTGTTTGGACGCAACGCCCGAGAGGTCGTTCTCCAAGCAATCGCGACCACGCTCGACGATGTCATGTCGCTCGGCGTCGTGATTAGCGGGACCGAAATGGCGCTCGCCCGAATCGGCGAACCGGAGTTTCTGCTGCTCACACCAGCCGCCCACGTGTCGACGGTTACCGACAAGATCGTGCAAGCCTTCGAGGCGCCGTTGTCGATCCAAGACTCACAGGTCAACGTCGATCTCACCATCGGCGTTGCCGAGGTAGAGCGCACGGATCGCGACCTCACCCAGACGATTGCGAACGTGTCGGCGGCCATCCGCCACGGTGCCGCCGAGATGGGCGTTGTCGAGTTCGAGCCGCGTCATCGTGAAGAGGTTCGCTACCGGACCGAGCTCATCGATTGGCTCTCACAAGCGATCGAGAACCGTGATCTCGAGGTGCATTTCCAGCCGGTCGTGAACGCCGTGACGACAACGATCGAAGGCTATGAGTGCCTTATCCGAGGATCGAAAGATGGCGCACCAATCTCGCCCGCCGACTTCATCCCGCTTGCCGAGGAAACAAACATGATCGGCGCGATTGGCAAGTTCGTGTTGCGCGAAGCCTGTCAGGCGTTGCCGTTCCTTCGTGGTGAGTCACCGTATGTCGCTGTCAACCTGTCGCCGATCGAGCTCTCGAACCCGAACCTGCTCCTCGGCATCGAGCAGGTACTAAACGAGTCGGCTGTCGATCGCGGTCGGGTCGTGTTCGAAGTCACCGAGGGCGCCACGACCAGTCCCGAAGACGTCGAACTGCTCCACCAGCTCCGGGACCTCGGCGTCAAGATCGCCATCGACGACTTCGGCTCCGGCCAGTCGAACCTCAGCTACCTCAATACGCTGCCCGCGCAAATCCTCAAACTCGATCGCAGTCTCATCACGCCGATGGTCGACGATCCCGGCGCTGCGTCCGTCGTACGCAAGGCCATCGAGATGGCTCATGACCTCGACATGTCGGTCGTGGGCGAAGGCGTCGAAACCAACGAGGAACTCGACGCACTTCGCGTCATGCGCTGCGATCGCATTCAGGGTTGGTTCACGGGCCGTCCTGGCCCGCTCGAGAACTTCATCGAGATCACCATCGACCGGCCAGTCACCCGCATCAACATTCCCCGAGACGCGAAATGAAGCGCATCCGCACGCTCGCCACGCTCGTCGCAGCGAGCCTCGTTCTTGCTGCCTGCGGAGACGTCACCCCCGAACCGCTCGCACTTGCGATGTCCGATAGTGAGCCGACCGTGGTCCGTCTCGCCACCCCCCGGATTTCCGGTTTCGAGGATGTCGTTGCCGATTGGGAGCGCGAGCATCCAACCGCACGTGTCGAGATCGTGGTCCGCAATATCGACGACCACCACCGCTCCGTGCTCGACAACGGCGGGGCCGGCGGCCCATTCGACCTGGTTGCATTCGACGCCTCGTACGGTCCAGAGTTCCGCGAGAGTGCCGAGCTCTTTGCCGACCTGGAGACACTCGATTCGACTCCGCGAGAATCCGACTATCTCGCAGCGCGCTGGGCCGAGGGCGTTGCCGACACCGGCGAATTGATCGCCGTACCGCTCGACGTCGACAGCACGGCTCTGCTCGTTCGATCCGACCTGGTCGACGACGCGATCCTCGGACAACTTCGCTCGGCGTCGTCGTGGTGCGACATCCTCGTGGCCGGCGATTCCTTCTCCGACGCGACGAACACGGCGTTTCTTCCCGACGGAGACGATTTGCTGCGAGCCATCCTCGCCCAGACGCGAACCTCGTTCGTCGACGAGGCGGGCACGCTTATCGCCGAAGACGCCGCCGAACTCGAACGAGCCTGGGACCTGGCGATGATCGCCCTCGGCGAAGGCCCACTTCACGGTGAACCGTGCAGCGACGTCGATGAGGTGCAGCGAATTGCCCGCAACATCGAGTTCGATACCCCTCAATGGCAACGCGAGCTACGCGACGACGACTTCGCTGCCGTCCTTGCCCCGTGGTCGTTCCGCAAGCGAATCTCCAACGCCGCACCCGAGACTGCTGGGCGTTGGGCAACAGTGAGCCTGCCGATCGACGCTCCAGGACTTGCCGGATCCTCAAGCGAAGGCGGTCTGCACCTCGCGATGCTGGCCAACTCCGAGAACCACGACCTGGCATATGACCTGTTGTTGACCCTGACCAGTGCGACCATCCAAGAAGTGGCCTTCGCTGACGGTTCGGGTCCACTGCCCGCAGCGATTGGACCCCACGAGGACGGAACCGTCGCCCGACCCGCCGACGGCTTCTTTGTCGATTCGGCTGTCGGCAGCACCTATAGCGACGCTGCGAACGCTCGACCTGGCGAGCTCGCGAACCCCGAACGACGCGTTGTTGTACAGGCGATGATCGCCGCGCTCAACCAGGTCGAAGGCGGAGGCCAAACCCCCGACGAAGCGTGGTCGGCCATGCTGACCGAGGTGTCGCGAACCCTCCGCTGAGATGTGTCGCGCTGGGGTGCGGTCCATCAGCGGTAACGAACTAGCCTGGCCGCCATGAAGTCTCGCCTCTCGCCACAGCAGCTAGTGCTGGGCATCGGTATAGCCGTCGCACTCTTCACAGCTTTGTCTGGAGTTGCGTCACAGGTTTTCAAGTTCGACGTGTACCCAAGTGAGGTCCACCGCACGGTCTTTGCCAACGTTCCGGGGGCGATAAAGCTCGCCTTCTACACGTTGCTTCCCGTGATGATCGTCTACGGGGCATGGGTCTTTTCGCTGCGCATCAAGAACTGGGAGCGAGGCGGCCCCGACAACCGGGCGACCACGTCGAAGAACGCTCATCGCCGCGTGAAGGACTACCGGTCCGGTGTCTGGATGCAGACACTGTTGCGCGAGCCTGCCGCAGGCGTGATGCACGCGATGATGTACTACAGCTTCATCGTCCTGCTCGGCGTGACGACGACGCTCGAGATCGACCACCAACTGCCGAACGAGCTGAAGTTTCTCTTCGGCGGCACCTATCAGGGCTACTCGTTCGTTGGGGACTTTGCCGGTCTTCTGTTCACCATCTCGATCGTGTGGGCGATGCTTCGCCGCTATGGCCCGCGAGCATTTCGCCCGTATCGAATTCGCATCAAGAGCAAGCCCGAACACGCGGTCATCTTGGGAACGTTCCTGGCAATTGCCGTCACCGGCTTCGGGGCCGAGGCATTCCGGATCGCGCTCAACGGCACGCCCGAGTTCGAGCAGTGGAGCTTCATTGGCTATCCGCTTGCAACGCTCGTCGACGGCAGCGGTTCGCTCGCTGGTTGGCATCAGGGCTGGTGGATTGCCCACGTCCTGACATTCGTCGCGTTCTTGATCCTGCTCCCGATCACGATGCTGCGTCACATCTTTACCTCGCCGCTCAACATGTACCTGCGGGATAAGAACCGTCCAAAGGGTGCCATGAAGCCAATGGCGAACCTGCTCGAGACCGAGGCCGAGTCGTTCGGTGCATCGACGATCGAAGATTTCACGTGGAAGCAACTCCTCGACACCGACTCCTGCACGATGTGTGGCCGCTGCACCAACGTGTGCCCGGCCCATGCGACCGGCAAGCCACTCGACCCCCGAGAGATCGTGCTCAAGACCGGTGAGGTCATGGCCCGCACGGGCACTCCCGAGGTATCCCCTCCGTTGTCGGTCGACGACGAGATCACCGTCCCGTCGAACTGGATGTTCGACCGGGTGTCATCAGAAGAGTTGTGGGCCTGCACGTCATGTCGGGCGTGCGACGACATCTGCCCCGTCAACATCGAGATCCTCGACAAGATCCTCGACATGCGCCGCTACCTCTCGCTGATGGAGTCCGATTTCCCGACCGAGCTCGGCAACGCATACCGCGGCATGGAAAACCAGATGAACCCATGGGCGATCAGTCAGAGCGAACGTGCCGATTGGGTCGTCGACGACTCGGTCACGGTGCTGGCCGGTGACGAACCCCTCGAAGCCGAGTACCTCTACTGGGTTGGCTGTGCTGGTTCATTCGACGACAAGAACAAGAAGGTCAGCCAGGCCCTTTCGAAGCTGTTGAATCGAGCTGGCGTCAGCTACGCGATTCTTGGACCGGCCGAGAACTGCACCGGAGACTCCGCGCGTCGAACCGGCAACGAATACATCTTCCAGCTGCTCGCGATGCAAAACATCGAAGTGCTGAACGGCATGGGCGTAAAGAAGATCATCACCCAATGCCCGCACTGCTTTAACACCTTGGCCAATGAATACCCGCAGCTCGGTGGCCACTACGAGGTCATCCATCACAGCGAATTCTTGGAGCAGTTGATCGAGTCCGAGCAGCTCGACATGACCAACGCAACGCTGCACGAGCGGATTGTGTACCACGACGCCTGCTATCTCGGCCGCCACAACGACATCTACGTTGCACCGCGCAAGGTCATTGGCTCGCTCGGTGGAGTGCAGGTTCTCGAAGCCGAAAAGAACGGCGACAATTCAATGTGCTGTGGCGCCGGCGGTGGCCGTTTCTGGATGGAGGAGACGACCGGCAAGGACATCAATGTCGAGCGCTCCCAGCAACTCATCAACACCGGAGCCGAGCGCATCGCCACGGCATGCCCGTTCTGCTACGTCATGATTGACGACGGTGTGAAGGGCCAGGGTCTCGACGAGGACGACATCAAGGTCGCCGACATTGCAATCCATATGCTCGAAGCGCTGGAGCGTGGCGACGAGGCTGCGAACAAAGCAGCGCTGTCGCCATCGTTTGCCTACGTTGAATCCAACGTTGCATTGGCTTCCTCGACCGCGTCGACCCGAGCTCAAGACCTCGCCAACACCGAGGAACCCGCCACCGAGGCTATCGACGTCGTCGACGACGAATAGTCAGCTTTTAGCGGCCTTTGGGCCTCAAAAGGCCACGTTTAGCGGAAATTTAGGGGATCCTGGACCATGGGCGCACTGGTGGTGACCGGCTTGCAGGAGGTTGGACGCGTTCCGTAGGCTTGGGCTAAATGGCAATTCCTAGACCGGCGGTACTGCTTGTTTTCGTTGCGTTGTTCGCAACACTTCTGGCGGCAAATCCTGTAGTCGGGCAGGACACGATCCAAGAGGCGAATCCGGGGAACCTCGCGCGCCTCATCGATGAGGCGGAACCGGGCACGGTGATCGAGCTCGCTCCCGGTACCTATGTACCCCAACCGGTGCGACAAAAGACCGACCTCACAATCCGGGCGGCCGAGCCCGGCACTGCTCTGTTCTCCTCAAACAGCTTCGAGGTCGGAACGGGACTGAGCATTGCGAACTCCAGCAATATCGTCATCGAGGGCATTGCGGTCGACCAATCGAAGTGGGGCATTGGTGTTCTCCGCAGCAGCAACGTAACCATCTCCGACGTCATGGTGAGCGACATTGGACAGCGCGGAATCTGGATCCACGGTGACTCGACGAACGTGATCGTCGAAGGTTCGACCGTGCAGGGAACAGGCCAACGCCCGGGAACCCGCCCCAACGGCTCGACATTCTCCTCGATCGGCGAGGGCATCTACGTCGGCAGCGGCGACAACCCGAACGACCGGTCGAACAACATCGTGATCACCGGCAACACCATCAGCGAGACCACCGCTGAAGCCATCGACGTCAAAGCAGGCGCCTACAGCGTGACGATCTCCTCGAACGTCATCTCCAACGTTGCGGCACGCACGGGTGCAATTGCAATTCATCCCGGCACGCTCCCCGGAGACGCAGGACTCACCACGGTCTCGGGCAACGTCGTATCCGGCGTAACTGCCACAGATGACCGTGGCGGATCGGGAATCTTGCTGTCCGCTGGGTCACGCGCAGATGCAAACGTCGTCTTCAACGTGGAGAACGACGGTCTTGAGGTTCGCGAAGTCACCGGCGCAGCCAATCAGGTGGTCTTTCGAACCAACACGATCTTTTCGAGCGGCGATGAGGACTTCAGCGTCGATTCCAACCAGGTCAACTTCCCCGACCCAATCCGCTGGGGTAACGGCGGGGTCGAGCGGATGGACGGCTTTCCGGAGGGCTGGATCGAACGCGGGCAACCCACCGACGCGATGTGGGAGCTGATCGCCGAGAGCCAACTCGAGGTCGACGAGCAGACGCCCAATACTCCAAGTCGAACAGCAGTTGCGCCGAACACCGAGGCACCGACTCTCACGACCCTCCCACCAGCGACGACCGTGCCTCCAACTACGGTTCCGGGCGTCGCGCCGCAGCTCGCCAGCGGGGAGACCAGGGTCCCGGTCTATGACACCGCGTGGCAGATGTTGGTGCGGGCAACCCCGACACAAGCCGACGAGTACTTTGCCACGCTCGACGAATTCGGGTTCACCGGATCATGGGCGGGCATCATCCATCACTCCCCCGCGACATATCTTCACAACTATGCAGACGGCGGTCAGGTCGGGCGATTGGAGAACGGCCAGATCATTTTGAACGATGGCTACATCTCCCATGTGCGCTCGATCCTCGATGCTGCGCAACGGCACGATCAAAAGATCGGGCTCGTCGCTGCGTGGCAGAACACGTACCTACCCGGCGGTGACACCGGCGACGACGAACTGTCGAATCGGGTTGAGGGAACGCTGACCACGGAGAACGCGTACGCCTACGGACGTCAGATCGCTGAAGCCTTCGGCGATCATCCGGCGGTGAGCGTTTGGGTCTTCGGTGGAGACGCGGGCAAGAACAATACCGAGGCAAACAAAGCGGTCTGGCGTGAAATGGCGCGAGCGCTCAACGATGCGGGCATGACCCAACCAATCGGCTATCACACCCCAACCGTTTCGTTCGGACATCTCAATTACGAGGGCGAACCATGGCTCGACTTCATTGCTCCGGAGACCGGCCACAGCCAAGGTCCTACCGAAACCGAACAGCAGCTTCGCACGGTGGTGGACGTATTTGACGGCGTTCCGGTCTGGCAGGGCGAGTCGCGCTACTTCAACATCAACTTTGATTGGCAGCGCGACGGCTTCCAGAACCCGGGTCTCCCCGAGGTCGTTTCCGATGCAGCGGCAGCAGAACGCGCTGGCGTTGGCGGTTATGTCTATGGCGACGCTGGACGTTGGGCCTGGTGTCTGTTCCAGGACGGCAACGGCGACACCTCGCCGTGCGACGCCGACAACGTTGCGGCCTCCTTCGGCCAAGCCGAGCGCGACGTCATCGACATCTTCCGCTAACCCCCGCGGAAAATCTGTGGTTGCTCAGCCGCGAATACGCGGCTCACAAACCACAGATTTTCAATGGGCGGTCTTGGCGACGATGGCCGCAAGGGCGAAGAAGAGCGCGCCGCCTCCCATCGCAATCGGGATCGACGTGGCTTCGGCGACGGCTGCGAGCAGCAACCCGCCGCTAATTTCGCCAACCGATGTCGTCTGTCCCATGAGCGAATGCACGGTTGCACGGACCTCGCTGGGTGCGTCACGGTTTGCCCAACCCTCGAGCACGGGCCATAGCGCCTCACGAACCGCGTCCTGAATGAGATAGCCAACGCCGATCACGACCACGATGCTCGTCGCTGCTGCAAGCGCGCCGAAGGCCGCTGCGGTGATGAGTAGCCCGACCGCGAGTCGAGGAATCCCCTTGCCGGAGTCGAGGTGCCGCTGGGCTCCGGTGTTGACGATGATGCCGCCGACCGCCGCAAGAAAGAACAGAATCCCGAGCGCGAGGAGCGACTCTCCGCTGCCGTCGAGATCTCGTACTCCGGCCGACTCCAGGAAGTGAACGTAGCCAAGCCGGTCGAATACTTCCGACCCCATGTACAGAAGCAGGATCACAAAGACGAGAACCCGCAATCGGGGCACCGTGCGCACAACCTGAATTCCGCTTCGCAGCGTTTCGACTGCTCCTTGGCCGCGCTCGCGGCCCGGCGTGAAGTGGTCCTCGCTCATGGCGACGGTCATCCATAGAGCAACGCCGATGTAAGCAACGCTGAGCACGATGCCCACGGCCTGCACCGACTGCCACCAACCAAAGGCGATCGTCAATGGCCCCACGATGAGCGAAACGATCATCCCCCAACGATGCCTCTTCAAGAGCAGACGCTCGATGTCGTCGTGGTCCATCTCTTGACTGCCGCGCAGTTCGTCGGTCACCCACGCGGTGTCCGCGCCACTACGGAACGTCCACCCAAAACCGATTAGCCCCTGCGCGGGCAAGATCACCCAGAAGTTCGTGCTGGCGAAACCCCAGATGAACGCAACGCCCATGATGACTTGGGCAACAATGAGTGACTTGCGCCGCGAGTAGACGTCGGCCACCACGCCGGTCGGCGTTTCGGACAACAACACCGCGCCTTCGAGCACCACACCGAGCAAGATGAGCCGCGTCGGCGAGAGGTCAAGCTCAACAATCCAAAAGACGGTGAGCGCGAGCCACAGACCCCATTCGAGACCTTCGGACGTGCCGAACCCCCGGACGAAAACCTTGGCCGGGTGGGTTCGGCGATTCGTCACTCGAAGTTCTTCCAGTACTGACTTGGCCGTGGGCCCACCTGACCCTGGTACTTCGATCCAATGACACCAGATCCGTACGGGTTGTCGGCGGGCGTAGTCATCTGCATGAAGCTGACCTGACCGACCTTCATTCCCGGATAGAGCGTGATGGGCAGGCTCGCGACGTTCGAAAGCTCAAGCGTGATTTGGCCGTCCCATCCTGCGTCGACGAAGCCAGCGGTCGAGTGGATCAGCAAACCGAGCCGCCCGAGGCTCGACTTGCCCTCGAGACGCGCAACCAGATCGTCGGGTAGCGCAATGCGCTCAAGGGTCGAGCCCAAAACGAATTCGCCCGGATGCAGCACGAATGGATCAGAATCTGATGCCTCGATCGGCTCGGTCAGGTCGGAGAGGTCTTGTTTGACGTCGATGAGACCACGAGTGTGATTGCGAAAGACCAAAAAACGATGATCGAGACGTACATCGACCGACGACGGCTGGATTGCGGTCGCGTCGATTGGGTCGATCGTGATGGTCCCTGCATCGAGAAACTCACGTATGGTCCGGTCGCTCAAGATCACGACGCGACGCTAGCGGCGCTGTAAGAGATCTGAACACTTTCTGAAGCAATTGGAGGGGAATACCACGGACAGGTCGCGATGTTTACAGTCAGGATTATGGTCTCACGTCTATTTGCAGGTCTCATACTTCTCGCGGGAGTCGCCATCCTTGCCGTCGTGGCAACGGGTGGAACAGACACTGAATCCTCGCTCGATACGGCTCAGTCCGTTACGGCAAATAGTGCCCCCGCCGCTTCTGCGGGCAGCGCCGAAGGTGCTGCAGGCGAATCCGTCGGCGAACCCGGAGCCGCAGTAGCTCCAGCAACGACCGAGGCCTCCATCCCTGAACCCGACAATTACGGCCCCCGCTTGGGTCTCGTCGAACTCGACGGCTGGCTGAACACCGAAGCGCAATCGATCGACGAATTCAATGGCAAGGTGCTCGTCGTCGAGATGTGGACTTTTGGTTGCTTCAACTGCCAGAACCGAATCCCGCACACCCAAGAGCTCTACGCAGCCCACAGCCGCGACGACTTCGAGATCATCGGCGTGCACGCTCCCGAGTTCGACCGTGAGCGCGAAATTCCGAACATCATCGAAGCCGTCGACCGCCTTGAGGTCACCTGGCCAGTTGCGCTCGACACCGAAAAGACCAACTTCCGTGCCTGGCAAGAAGGCGGCCGCCGCTTTTGGCCACGCACCTACGTCGTCGACCAGAACGGCGACGTTCGCTACGACCACATCGGCGAAGGCCGCTACCAGGAGCTCGCCGACACCGTGGCGTTCCTCATCGATAACCCTCCATCGTGATCCAAACCCTTCTTGAAGGCGTCGAGAGTCTTCGACTGCCATGCAGCTGGGTGATGATCATCCCAGCCGCCGCAATCACCCTCTTTGGTCGACGCCGAACCGCTCTGGTCGTGTCGGTATTTGTCGCCGTCGCGGCGCTGATTGCCTGGGTCCGGTTCTCCGGATGGTGGTTCGCAACCCCTCACGGAGTCGGACAGGTGTTGATCGGCGTCGGGATCATGGCTACCGCGGCAGTCGCGTGGAAATTCGATACCGGTGCTACCGATGTCCTCGCCGCTGCTGTCGCCGGAATGATCTCGGTCTGGGCATGGATCCCCTGCGTGGGCCCACAGCTCGGCGAGATCTTGAACAACGCAACCCGCGAGCCCTTCTCCCATCTGGCCGGAACAATCCTCTTCGTCGTTGGCCTGCTGCTCCCCTTCATCCTGGTCGCAGCGCTCGGCGTGCTCTTCCCGAAGGTGCAAGAGTCCCTCGACGACCGCAAGGTGATCGCCGCCGGTGCAGTTCTCTTTGGCATCGTCGGCCTGCTCTTTACGACAGCGCTCTACGACAACCTCTCCTCAGCACTCTTCAGCATCAGCACGTTCTGAGTTTCCGGGAGCGGAGCTCGCGTAGCGACCATGTAGACCCGAGGGAAATGTCGAGCACCGTCTCGACGCCTTCCGGGAGCGGAGCTCGCGTAGCGACCATGTAGACCCGAGGGAAATGTCGAGCA
>CAZMYN010000002.1:42417-49573 GCA_964570495.1 uncultured Acidimicrobiales bacterium
CCGTCTCGACAACAACTAGGCCGTATGGCCTAATCCCGAGAACTCTGCTCAACCCGGGTGCTGATTGTGGCGATGGCTGTATATGCGCTTCTTCACGACCATCACGCCGGCAGGCAAGGCGGAGTACTTCGTGATCGCGGTCTTGTTGAACTTGGGCCTTGCTGCTGTTGCAATCAAGATTTTCCAACTCGACATCCGATCGGGCTTCGAGTTCGGTTACGCGGTTGACAAGGTGCCAGTCATGGCCTTCGTCACTGCTGGCTACGTTGCCTTGATGATCATCACGAGCATCCGTCGGACCAAGGCGATCGACATGGGCAGCGCTGTTGCGTTTCTCACCGTCATTCCGGGGATCGGCCAGATCGTTCAGCTCATGCTCACTGCGTCGGACGGCAAGAAGACCGCCTCCTACACCCCCTACGGCGATAATCCATACGATCCGAACTCATGGGTGAAACCGGGCAACTCCAAAGGTTCCGGAGCCCCAGCCGTCAGCTTCCGTGGCGAAGCGTTGATGCTGCCCGGCGAAGAACGCTGGGACGAAGAAGCCGCATAGCGCGACCCTTTTCACCCATCTCGGCTGCTAGCAAAGAGCCGTGGGTCTGACTCGACGCGAGATTCTCATCGCCGGTCTCGGTATTGCGGCGGTTGGCTGTACCAGCGGCGACGATGGCGATGCATCAGCAACAGCAGAACCAGACCCGGCCACCGACGCGTCGACCACGGCGCCAACGACCGCTGCGCCAACAACAACCACGGCCCCCGCTCCGGTCGTGCCACCAGCCTTTGCTCGAGATGAGAACCCGTTCACGCTCGGGGTTGGCTCGGGCGACCCCGACGAGACATCGGTTGTGCTCTGGACACGCCTACTCGGAGGTCAAGAAGCACTCGAGGCTGACTATTTCGTCGCGGTCGACGTCGCGCTCGATGCCGAGTTCACCGATCTGGTCTCATCGGAACTGGCCGAGGCTCCTTTCGAGTACGGAAACTCGGTGCACTACATCGCCGAGAATCTCGACCCGGACTCCTGGTATTGGTACCGGTTCCGAATAGGCGAAGAGGTCTCGGCGACAGGTCGAACTCGCACGATGCCCAGTGACGACACCCCGATGAGACTCGGGTTCTCGTCATGTCAGCACTGGGAGACCGGCGCCTACGCGGCACACCGGCACCTGGCTAGCGCCGACCTCGACATCTCGGTGTGGCTCGGCGACTACATCTATGAGACCGGCGCCGCGTTCTTCGGCGTCGTCACGTCCCAGGGAGAGCGCACCCACGATGGTCCCGAGATCGAAACCTTGGAGGCCTATCGAGCTCGCTATGGCCTCTACAAGTCAGACATTCATCTGCAGGCACATCATGCTGCCCGGCCGTGGGTCGTGACCTGGGACGATCACGAGGTGCAGAACAACTACGCCGCTGGCGTGTCTGCGGCTGGTCAGGATGCCGCGACGTTCGCCGAACGCCAGATTGCGGCCCGGCAGGCGTGGTGGGAGCACATGCCGGTTCGCCTCGACCCACCTGAAGGTGACGGGTTGGTAATTCATCGGTCGGTCCGTTGGGGCACCCTCGTCGACCTGCACATGCTGGACGGACGCCAGTACCGCGATCCACAACCAACAGATGGCGAGCCGGTCGAGCTTCCGGGCGTTGGAAACCTAGGTCTGCGACGGCTCGGCCCCACCGCGCGCGACGAATCGCACTCGATGCTCGGTTCCGAACAACGACAATGGCTCGAAGCGCAGGTCGCAGGATCGACCACCACGTGGAACGTGCTCGGCAATCAGGTGTTTATGCACGGGCTCAACGCGTTCCCCGGCGACAGCGCAGCGACGAACACCGACACCTGGGACGGGTACTTCGGCGAACGCCAAGCGCTGCTGGGCACCCTGGCCGAATCGACGTCGAACCTGATCATCCTCTCGGGCGACTTTCACGCCTCGTCTACCGCCGATGTACGCGCCGATCCCTTCGCTCTCGAAACTCCAATCGTGGCCACCGAGTTCATGGCGCCAGCGATCAGTTCGCTCTTTCCGTCCGGCCTCACGTCGATCGCTCCCCTCGTGCTCGGCTTCAACCCGCAGATCGTTCATTTCGAGCCGCGCAACGGCTTCATGACTTGTGAGGTGACGCCCGAAACGTGGACGACGACGCTTCACGTCCTCGACGATGTCACCAACGAGAACTCCGAGTTGAGCGTGGCTGGTGAGTTCACGGTCAGAGCTGGCACCCCGGGTATCGACGACTTCAGCGTCTCCTGATCAAACTTCCGAGTAACGCCTCAAGCCATGGGTTGTTTAATGTGTAGTCATGTCGCAATCGGGTCGCCGTCCAAACGTGCTCAGCATGGTCCTCGCGGGCGGCGAAGGAAAGCGATTGCTTCCCCTCACTGCGCATCGCGCCAAGCCAGCAGTTCCCTTCGGAGGCCGCTACCGGCTCATCGACTTCGCGATCTCCAATCTCGTGAACTCGGGTTATCGCAAGATCGTCGTCCTTACCCAGTACAAGTCTCACAGCCTCGACGTGCACATCTCGCGTACCTGGCGGCTTTCCACCGAGCTGGGTAACTACGTCACGACGGTTCCGGCCCAAATGCGGCGCGGCCCGCAGTGGTTCACCGGATCGCTCGATGCGATCTACCAAAACTTCAACATCATCGATGACGAGCGACCCGAGCACATCATCGTTTTCGGAGCCGATCACATCTACCGCATCGATGCCCGCCAAATGCTCGACGCCCACCTCGCGGGTGGCCGTGCCGCCACGGTCGCGGGCATTCGGATACCTCGCTCTGAGGCCAACCAGTTCGGCGTGATCACCATCGGTCCCGACTCGAACAAGATCCTCAAATTTGATGAGAAGCCAGAAAACCCCGAGGGGCTACCGGACTCGCCCGACGAGGTTCTTGCATCGATGGGCAACTACATCTTCTCGGCAGAAATGCTGATGGACCTGGCCACCGACGACGCACGCGAAGCGGGGTCTCACCACGACATCGGTGGCGACCTCATCCCGAAGTTGGTCGAGTTGGGTGAAGCGAATGTCTACGACTTCACGACGAACAAGGTGCCGGGAGACAGCGAGCATTACTGGCGAGATGTCGGAACGCTCGATTCGTACTTCGCGGCCAACATGGATTTGGTTCAGCCCGAACCGCGCTTCAATTTGTACAACCCGAGCTGGCCGATCTTTAGCTACAGCCGGAACCTGCCTCCGGCGAAGTTTGTGGCGGATTGGCGATCGGGAAACCCCGACGTAATCAACTCGATTATCTCCACCGGCGTGATTGTTTCGGGCGCTCGGGTATGTCACTCGGTGCTCTCGGTGGGCTGTCACGTCCATCACGGCGCCGACTTGGAGAATGTGGTCCTGCTCGACGATGTCACGATCGGCCCTGACACGGTTCTGCGAAACTGTGTGATCGACAAGAACGTCATCATTCCTGCCGAGACTCAACTGGGCATCGACCCGGTCCGCGATGGCGAGAATTTCACCGTGAGTACCGACGGCATTGTCGTGGTTGCTAAGAACACCGCCGTCCAGCCGAGCTAGCGCACCACTTCTTCGTACAGCTCGATGTGACGGCGGGTTGGTTCATCCCAACTCCAGTCGATCGACATGCCTCGCTTTTGGATCCCCGCTCGTCGTTTCTTGGAGCGCCACGCGCTCACCGCCCGGTGTAGCGCGTCGAGAATCCCGAGGCCATCGACGCTGAGCGAAACGAAACCGGTGCCCGAACGTGGGTGAGCGTCAGCATCGATAACGGTGTCGACAAGCCCTCCGACGGGCGTTACGACCGGAATCGTTCCGTATTCCATTGCCTGCATTTGGGCAAGACCGCACGGCTCGAACCGGCTCGGCATCACAAAGAGGTCGGCCCCGGCGAAGATCAGGTGCGCGAGCTTCAGGTCGTAGGCGTCGACGAAGTGCACCGTGTCGGGGTAGGCCGCGGCCAGCTCGTGACCCCAAATGGCAAGACGCTCCTCGCCGCTTCCGAGAACGAAGAGCCGGGTACCCATTCCTTCGAGGTACGGGGCCAGAGCAAAGAGCATGTCCATCCCCTTTTGCTCGACGAGGCGACTGACGACTCCAATGACTGGACCGTCGTCGATCTCCCAACCAGCGAGCGCCAGCAATTCCGCGGTCGATTGCTGCTTGTTGTCGAGGTCGGACTCGTCGAAGTGCTCGGTGAGGAACGGATCGGTGAGCGGATCCCAGAGGCTCGTGTCGATGCCATTTCGGATTCCGACGAGATCGTCACCCTTCGAGGCCAACAGCGTGTGCAGGCCCGACCCTCGACTTGGGTCGAGGATCTCGGCGGCGTAGTTCGGACTTACCGCAACCACCTTGTCGGCGAGGCGAATAGCTCCCGCGGCCGGGTTGACCTCGCCAAATCGCTCGTAGGCGGCGGCGCGGTCCGTGCTGATTGTTCGCAACCATTCAATGTCGGCATGACCCTGATAGCCGAGGGTGTGAATCGTGTACACCGAGGGCACATCGGTGAAAGCGAGGGTCATTGCGGTGTGCCAGTCGTTGAGGTGCAGCACGTCGGGCGAGACCTCTTCGACAATCGACGCCACGGCTGCGGAGAAGCTGAAGAAGCGGCGATGGTTGTCCACCCAACCTTCGCCCGACGAATCAACATAGGGGTGGGGGCGTACCAGTTCTGGTGTCTTCACGAGCCACACCTCGCCGAGCTCTGGCGCGATGCCGACTCGTAGCGACGCTTGGCCGACCCAACTCGGTACCGAGATCTTGTGGATCTCTTCGTCCTTGAGTACGACGTTGCCATAGTCGGGCAGCACCACCGTCAGTTCCATGTCGTCGTGTGAGCGAAGCGACCGGACAAGTCCTGCAGCCGCCTCGGCAAGACCCCCGACGCGAGCAATCGGAGCGGCTTCAGCTGCCGCAAACACCACCTTCAACGCAATCCTCCTGCGAGATTGTTGGCCCTCGATTGCCGATGTGCCGTCGAAGGGTCAGACGCTTAGACTGGCGCTAACACTACAACCGGGGAGCTCGAGTATGTCGGGCTGAGAGGACAACCGTACGCGTTGTCGACCCGCCAACCTGAACTGGGTAATTCCAGCGGAGGAAGATGATGAATAGACAACAAAACCGTTCGTTGCTGCGCCTGCTCGCAGTCCTTGGAGCCATTGGCATCCTCGCCGCGTCCTGTGGGGACGACGTGTCCCAAACAGCCACCGCTGCCCAAAGCAACGCCGTTGACGAAACTGCCGCTGTCGAAGAAATTGTCGTCGAAGAAATTGCCGCAGACGAACCCGCGGAGCCTGGCTGTTTCGATGCTCCCGACGGCGACGTCATCGACACGGGAGGCGACTTTTCGGGAACGACGATCACCTTGGCAACGCACGACTCGTTCGCACTGAGCGATGGCACGCTCGCCGCCTTCACCCAGGAAACCGGAATCACGGTCGAACAGATCGCCGTCGGCGACGCTGGTCAGCTGGTGAGCCAGTCGATCCTGAGCAAGGACAATCCAACCGCCGACGTTTTGTTCGGTATCGACAACTCGTTCTTGTGCCGCGGTCTCCTCGAAGATCTCTTCATCCCCTACGCCTCCCCAACACTGGCGTCGGTCGACGATGCACTCGAGCTCGATCCTCACAATCGGGTGACCCCGATCGATTTCGGCGACGTGTGCGTCAACTACTGGACCGACGCACTGCCCGGCGAGGCACCCGCGTCGCTCGACGACTTGATCGATCCAGCAAACGCTGGACAATTCGTCACGATGAACCCAGAGAGCTCGTCGCCTGGCTTTGCGTTCCTGCTCGCCACGATCGCCCGGTACGGCGAGGACGGCTGGGAGGACTACTGGCAGGCGTTGGTCGACAACGGCGTCTCGGTCACCGCTGGCTGGAACGACGGCTACTACGGCGACTTCATCGCAGGTGGTGGCGAGCGCTCGATCGTGACCTCGTATGCGTCGAGCCCACCGGCCGAGTTCCTCTTTGCCGACCCACCCGTGCAGGCCCCACCAACAGCAGTCCTCGACGACAGCTGCTTCCGTCAGATCGAGTTCGCTGGAATTCTTGCCGGTACCGAGCAACCGGGTGCCGCGGCCATGCTGATCGACTTCATGTTGAGCCCGACGTTCCAAGAGGACGTGCCACTCAACATGTTCGTCTACCCGGCCAATAGCGAGGCGGTGCTGCCGGATGCATTCGTCGAGTTCGGCCCGCTCGTCGACGACGCGCTGACCCTCGACCCCGAGGCGATTGAAGCCAATCGCGACGATTGGACCGATCGATGGAACTCGATCGTGGTCGGCTAGACACCAACCGTTGGCGCCGGGCCGGTCTGTGGATCGGCCCGGCGGCATTTCTCGGCCTCTTCTTTGTCTGGCCGGTAAGCCAACTCATCTGGCGCGGGCTTAGCGAGAACGCCGAGGCCATCACCGACGCATTCGCGTCGGGTTCGATTCGTAGCGCAGCCTGGTTCACCCTGTGGCAAGCGCTGCTCTCGACCGTCCTGACGCTGATCGTCGCCCTTCCGCTGACGGCCGTTGTCGCCAACGTCGATTTTCGGGGACGCCGCCTCGTCAACGCTCTGGTCACCATCCCCTTCGTGCTCCCGACCGTGGTGGTCGCCGGTGCATTCATCGCGACGAGCGATCGTCTCGGCCTCGTCGGACCGTTCGCTCTCCAGCGATCGGTCACCGCGATTGTCGTTGCTCACGTCTTCTTCAACGTTGCCGTAGTCGTTCGAACCGTTGGCGGGTTTTGGCAACAACTATCGAGAGACGACGAACACGCAGCACGCACTCTCGGCAGTCCGGCCTGGGACACCTTCATCCGAATCACCTTGCGGCGGCTCCGCCCGTCGCTACTCGCAGCAACGTCGATCGTGTTCTTGTTCACGTTCACTTCGTTTGGGATCGTGCTCATCCTCGGCGGAGCGAGACAACGAACGATCGAGACCGAGATCTTCCGCTACGCCATCAGCCGAACCGACTTCGCAACCGCAGCTGCGCTCTCGGTCTTTCAATTGCTCGTCGTCGTGGCACTCGTCGCGCTGAATGTTCGACTCCGCGGCCGGCTCGGCAGCGCCGACCGCCTCAGCGACCGGCTGCGACCCGCTGCTGGCTGGGTGCGCGTCATCGCCCCATTCACGGTCGTCGCCACGTTGGGTT
>CAZMYN010000003.1:0-7268 GCA_964570495.1 uncultured Acidimicrobiales bacterium
CCCAGACCACGACTCGGTGCGGAGCGCGCTCGCGTGCGGCAATCTCGACAATGTCATCGGCGGTGAACAACGCACGAAGGATCTCGATCTCGCGTTCATGAGTCAGGACCGACAGGTCGACGTCGGCGAGTGGCAACCGCTCGATTCCCGTTGATGCCGCGCGTTCGCGGACCGAGCAAATCCGTGCGTGTGCCATCTGGGTGAAGAAAACGGGGTTCTCCTTGACCGCCTCGGCGACAACAGCAAGGTCGATCGTCTGCTGTGAATCGATCGACGTTAGGAGGTACGTGAAGCGCGTTGCATCGCTGCCGATCTCCTCGACGACATCGCGAAGCTCAACAATGTCACCGGTGCGTTTCGACATCTGCACTTCTTCGCCGCCGCGCATCAGCTTGACCATCTGGGTGATCTGCACATCGAGTTTGTCCCGGTCGTTGCCGAGCATCTCCATGGCTGCATTCATGCGCGGGACATAGCCGTGATGGTCCGCTCCCCAGACGTTCACGAGTTCGTCGGCTCGCCCGAATTTGTCGTGGTGGTAGGCAATGTCTGGCGTCAGGTAGGTGTAGGAGCCATCGGATTTCACGAGGACGCGGTCTTTGGGGTCGCCGTAGTCGGTGCTTCGAAGCCATGTCGCGCCATCGTCGTCGTAGACCATCGAACGGTCGCGCAAGAGGGCGAGGGCCGCGTCGAGCTTGCCGTCGGTGAGCAACGAGCGTTCGCTGAACCACACGTCGAACTCGATGCCGAGGAGCGCGAGAGTCTCTCGGTGGTCGCGCAGCGCCCGGGCGTATCCCCATTCGAGCACATCGACATCGTCGGGCATCTCTGCGGCCCAATCGATGATGTATTGGCCCATGTAGCCACCTTCGGGGGGCTCTTGACCGTTCTTGCGTGCGGTTAGAGAATCGGCGTACACCTTCATCTGCACGCCACGGTCGTTGAGGTAGGACTCGCGGGTCACCTCATAGCCAGTCCATTCGAGCAGCGACGCGAGGGCATCGCCGAAGATGGCTCCTCGCCCGTGGCCGGCGTGCAGTGGCCCCGTCGGATTCGCAGATACGAATTCGACGTTGACGCTTTTGCCCGAATAGGTGTCGCTGGCTCCGAATTGGTCAACGCCCTTCTCTACGACATCGCCAATGACCGCGTGCAGCCACGAGTTGTCGAGATGGAAGTTGATGAACCCTGGACCGGCAATCTCGATGCTCTTGACGTGGTCGATTGCTTGACCTTCGAGGTTTTCGACCAATCGGCCTGCGAGCTCACGCGGATTCGTACCTGCTTGCTTGGAGGTGGCGAGCGCCAGGTTTGTTGACCAATCGCCATGATCGCGGTTGGCTGGCTGCTCCAGTGAGATCTCGTCGGGCGCGTCAAGCCCCTCAGCAGTCGCAGCGGCAGCGAGCGCACCTCGCAGTAGGTCCTGAATCATTCGGACAGTGTATGGGTGAAGGCCGAACGCGGGTGTCCCGGGAGCAGAGCCGCAGGCGAATGTGTGATTGCTTCACAACACCGGAGCGACGAGGGACGAGGAGCGGCGCAAGACCTCAAGGAACCCGCAGGGTTCCCGCGAACCGCAGAGCACACCGAGCCGCAGGCGAATGTGCGATTGCGGAACGTAGTCGCGCCCTCGGCAGGATTCGAACCTGCGCTCACGGCTCCGGAGGCCGATGCTCTATCCCCTGAGCTACGAGGGCTGAGCTGACGACTCTACCGTTCGAGGCTCCCTTCCAGCCCATTTTGGAGATCGCACGATCGCTGCGTACTCTCGGGTCGGGACGGGGCATTCGCTCCGGGGTTGAGATCGGAAGGACTACTTGGGCGCTATGTCGCACGATAACGATGATGCGACTCGCGAAAGCGACGACCATGCACGTTCTTCTGACGGTGTCGACCGCTGGCACACCTTGGGTGTGGACGAGCGTCGAACCCAACTCGCAGCCGAACGCGAAAGCCTTGCCGAGTTCGACGGAGAGCTCCGCGCCTTCCGTGGCGAGCTCGAACGCCAACGCGGCGAACTCGACGCGGCAGCACGAGCTCACAACATTCGCCGCGCCAATCTGAGCGTCGAACTCGAAGAGCTCGAGGCGTCTGAACGTCAACTCCGCGAGCGCGAGCAAGCCCACCTGAACGCGCTGAGCACCCTCGAAGACCGACAGGGTTCACTGGATTCGTCACGCTCGGCCACCGCTTCTGAACTCGAGTCGCTGCAGGCCGACCGATTGCGCATCGCCGAGGAACGCGCCGAACTCCATGCGCAGGTCGAAGCGTTGGTGGAACTTCGTGAGCGCCTCGACAAGGAGGGTGCTGAAATCGAGTTCCGGCAGGCCACTCTCGACGACGAAGACCGAGACATGGAGCACCGATTCGAGGAGATCCGGGCGCGCGCGGTCGAGTTGGAAGAAATGAACGTCGAACTCGCGACGCAAGAGACTGCCCTGGCTGCCCGAACCGTCGACATCAATGATCGGTCTGCCCGGCTAGCCAACGCGGCCGAGTCGATTCAGGTCACCGAAGCTGACTTGACCGCCACACAAGCAGCTCAGGCGCAACGGTCGATCGAGCTCGATCTGAGCGCTACCGAAATCACTCGCCAAGAGGAACGTCTCGCCGAGCGTCGCGCCGAGTTGAGCGAAGCCGAGCGCGAGCTGGCACGGGACCGCGATCGCTTTGCCGACGAGAACGCCGAGATCGACGCACTGCGAACAACGCTCGAGGGCAGCCGCGCCGAGATCGAAGAGCTGCGGGCAAGCCAACTCGCCGAGGTTGCCGAAGTCGAAGAGATCAGCGCTGCTGAACTCGCCGCGGCCCGCGACAACGCAACGTTCCGAGCCCAGTCGATCGAGGCCGAGCAGCGTGCCCTCGATCAGGAAGCCGAAGAGCTGGAAAAGCGCCGCCTCGGTCTGGCGGCCGAGGCCGACCAACTCGCTGGTGCGCGCGCTGAACTCGACCTTGAGCGAAGCGACATCGTTGCCGAGCGTGTGGTGCTGGCCGAACAGTCCGAAGCGATAGATCGACTCGAAGAGGAACTGCAACAACGCCAATACAACGCCGAGAACCTCGACGAACGACAGGCCGACCTCGCTGCTCGCAGCGCCGACCTCGACCAGGTCGAGCGCGACATCCTGGAACGGATGAGCTTGGCCGAGCAGGCCCAGCTCGAACTGGTTGATCTTGAGGCAAAGAGCGATGGCCTCGTCGAGCGTAACGCTGAACTGACTCGAGCAGCAGCTGAGCTCGATGCACGCGAGAGCGAACTTCTCGAATCTGTTGCCTCACACGCCGAGTGGCAGAACCGGATCGACCTCGAACAAGAACGCCTCGAGGGCGCACAACGCGATGTTGACCTTCGCTCCGCTGAACTCGACATCGTCGTGGCTCAGCTCGACGAACGCACCGATGGCCTCGAAATTCGCGCCGCAGCGTTGGAGACACGCCAGCACGAACTCGATCGCCTCGCCGCTTCACTCGACGAGCAACAGGTGCTCCTGAGCGAACGTGTCAACGAGCTTGAAGAACTTCACCTCGAACTGGAAGCTCGCTCCGAAGCGCTCCTCGACGAGGCTTCCCGTCTTGACGCACGCGAAGCCACGCTGGCCGACCGTCGAATGAAGCAGGACGCAACTCAACTCGAACTCGACCAGCTCGATCTTGAGATACTGGCCACGGCCGATTCGTTGAATCGCCAGGTCGACGAGCTTCGCGAACGAGAAGTCGAACTCGAAAACCACGAGGTCGGATATCAGGCAAAGCGCAAGCGAATTGTCGAACGAATGGAGCAGCTCGAAACCGATCGCGAGCAGCTTGAAGAGGCCGAGCGCCTGATCAATCGTCTCGAGACCGAGCGCGAAGATGTTGAGAACGAACTTCTCCTCCTGGCGCGGCGCAGAGAAGAGATTGCGCTGGAACGAGCTCGAATCGCCGGAATCAGCGACGAGATCGACGTGACCTCGCGAGAACTTGAGCGCGAGCACGGACTCTTGCGCGAGGAACGTTCCGACGTCGCTGCCCAGCGCGGATCGGTCGCTGGCCAGCGTGAGCGACTTGGTCAGGCCGAGGCCATGACCCAGGAGCGACGACGTCAACTCGAAACCGAAAATGAGGTCCTCGACGCCGATACCAAGCGCCTCGAGCAACGCCGTCAGACTCTTGTGCGGGACAAGGAGTCGCTAGACACCGAGGCGTCGCGCCTCGACGAGCGCCGCAGCGTGATCGATGCGGATCGAGCAAATATCGATGCCGAGGTTGAAGCGCTAGCGATCGACCAGAACGAGACTCGCCGCCAGCGCTCGGTCGTTGCATCGAGCATTGCCGATGTGCAGGCTCGCGCCAAGGCCCTTCGGGCTCAAGCCAACGAACTCGACCTCGATGAGAGCCGTTCTGAGGAACGTCGCATGAATTTGCAGAACGCCGAGTCTGAGCTAGCAAATCGCCGTCGCGAACACGAAAACGAGAACCGCCAACTGCTCGATGAGCATGAGCGCCTCAACGCCGAACGCAACGATCTACTCGAACGCCGCAACGCTGTTGCCAGAGAACGCGAGCGCCTGGAGAAGCTCTGGTCCCTGGTCGACGAACACCGCAGCACCGCTGCACGCCTCGCCGAGGACCTCGGCGAACGAGAAGCTGACGAGATCGATATCGGTCTGAAGCCGACGATTGACCTGACCGATCCCGCACCCGCCGACGAACAGCGCGCATCGACTGAGGATTTTGCACCCTAAGCGGTTGACGTCTCGCCGCAAGTGATGCGGACGCGGCATCGGAAAAACCGCCATCCCCAGATGCGTTTGTTTGGCTGGTCTTCACCTATGCTCAACGGCGACACCTGTTCACGAGAAATTTATGGCTGACGAGACATTTGAAGACAAGGACAGCGGATCGGGAAACGATCCGGCCGCTGACCTGCGCCGCCTGCGCATCGAACGGTCGTCCGCGTCTCTCGACGCCGAGGAAGAACTGCTCTTTACTCGTCAACAGCAGCTTGCGAAACTTCGTGATCAGATCGAACGGACCCAATCGGACCAGCGTTCCGAGTTGGCCCGAATCGAAGAGGCTCGCACACAGCTAAACCAGCTCGCGATCGACATCGAGGATCGCCGCACCGAAGTCGATGACTACCGGACGAAGCTCGCTGAGGCTGAGGCCGAGGTCAACGAGCGACGCCGCTTGATCGAGCGGCAGAGCGCGACGATCGGCCGCCAGACCGTCGGCGCTGAAGCCGAAGCTCGACGCACCGCAATTCAAGAAGCGGTCAAAATCGAACAGGATGAGATCGACGCCGCTCGCAGCGACCTCGACGCTCAACGCGCTGCCGTTGCACGGACGACCGAAGAATTGTCCGACATGCGTGCGGCTCTTGAGGGCGACCGCTCCGCCTTGGAAGCTCGTGCAGAGCGCCTCGCTCAAGACTCGGTCGACATCGAGTCCTTGGAATCTGAGGTTCGTGACCGCCGCGCAGCAATTGAGGGCGAGCACGCAATGCTCGTTGCCGAGGTCGAAGAACAACGCGTCGAACTCGAAACCGAGATCCAGCGCCAAAAGGACGAACTCGCTGAGCGCCGTGCCGAACTCGACGCCGAACAAGAAAAGCTCACCGACCTAGACCAGGCGCTCACCGCCGAACACGAAGAGCTCGCCGAACTGCGTGCCCTCCGTGTCGAAGCGCGAACCGCTCGCGAAGCACTCGAACTCGAAGAATCTGCGCTCGCCGAGACCCGCGAACGGATGAAGGCCGCAGCAGACGAGCTGGCCCAAACCCGCAGCAAGATCCAAGACGAATCCAACGCTCTCGAACGTAGCGACGACGAGTCCTCCGACGCCAGGAGCTACACAAAGGTCGTTGTTGGCGAAGTCGAACTGTCGCAGCGTCTCGAAGCATTTGATGCCCGAGTCGGCGAGCTCGAAGCAGCCGAGACCGACTTTGCACAGCGTCAACAAGAACTCGAACAACAGCAGTCAGAAATTAGTGACGCCCACAAAGAAGCGATCGTCGCTCTCGAAAAAGACTTCGAGGGACAGCGCGTTCGTCTTAGCGAAGAGCTCGAGGCCGAGCGCGCTCGCCTCACCGAGGAGAACCGGGACCGCCTCGATCAACTTGGCGTCTTCGAAGCGCAAAGCGCCGACCTCGACGCCCGCGAACGAGAGCTGAACGAACGCCAGGCCACTCTCGAATCGGTCGACGCCGACCTCACTGCTGTTGCTGAGGCGCTCAACGCCCGCTCAGCCGAGATTGAGGGCCGCGAGGGCGAGATCGTCGAACTCGAGCGCAGCTCCGAAACTCGACGCGAAGAACTCAACACCGAACTTCAGGCGCTCGAAACCTGGCAAGGCGAACTCGATGAGCAGCGTGCCGAGCTCGAATCAAAGCAGTCGCTCGTCGAAGAAGGCAAAGCCGAGGTCGTCGCCGTCCAAGACCGGATGGAATCGCTTACTGGCGAACGCGAGCAACTCGACATCGACGCAGCGCTCCTTTCACGCCAACGCGCACAAATCGACCACGAACGTTCACAGCTCGCTGGATCGTCCGCTGAGCTCGATGACCAGCGCAACATGGTGGCCGAACAGCGCGAGCATCTCGATGCTGAACACGAGTTGCTCGACCAGCAGCGCGACTCACTCGCCGAGCAGCGAAACCAGCTCAACGAACAGAACGAGTTCATTGGCCGTCAACAGGACCAGCTGATCGAACGTCGTCGCCAACTCGACGAAGAAGACGACATTCTCGACGAGCGGGCAAAGCAATACGACCGAGACCGCACTGTCCTCGACGACAAGCTCGAGTCCTTTGCCCAGCAACAGACCGACTTCGAGGCTGCCGAAAGCCGCGCCGAGTCAGAGGCTGCCCAGCTCAACGAATTCCGCGCCGAGATCAACATGCGCCGCGAGTCGCTGAAGGGCGAAGAAGCCGAGCTCCGCAAGCTGGCAGCGATCGTGAACGAGCGCCGTGAGTCGCTCAATCAAAACCAACTCGAGTTCGACCGCAAGCAGACCGAGATCGCCGCCGAAACGGGTCGTCTCGATTCACTTCGGGGCGACAACTCCGAAGAGAAAAAGCGCATCGAGGCCGAACGTATTCACCTCGAAGACGTTCGCAAGCGTCTTGCTGCGGAGGAACGCTCGCTAGACGAGGAACGCGCTCGCATCGCCGAGATGTGGGCACTCGTTGGACGCCACCGCGAGCAGGCACGCCAGATTATTTCGGCCCTCGGTCCCGAGACTCTGAGCGAAGCGCCAAACTTCGACGCCGGCTGATTTTCGCCGACAAT
>CAZMYN010000003.1:7368-26973 GCA_964570495.1 uncultured Acidimicrobiales bacterium
CCGAGACTCTGAGCGAAGCGCCAAACTTCGACGCCGGCTGATTTTCGCCGACAATACTGCTCAGCTATCGCAATCCGAGCCCTAGGGGGCTCTGCTGCTGGCCGGAGGCTCAAAAAGAGACGCTCAGTATCGGCGAAACCTCAGGGCGGGCTCTAGCCGGGGAGGTCGGCGGCGCTGAAGCTGCAGGGAAGCTCGACGCTCTCGATGAGCTGGCGATCTTCGAGCGCGAGCGACTCTGGGTCGTTCTGTAGCTGCTCGTCGAGTTCGAGGAACTCATCGAAGGACATCTGCGAGGCAATGGTATAGAAGGCGCACTGGCAGAGGCCTTCTTCTTGCTCACCGTCGAGTGAACCTTCACATGCGGCCACGAACTGCTTTTCGGCTCGGTTGTCCTGATCTGCGAACGAGCTAGGAAGTCCTTCGCTCGTGCACGCAGCAGCAAAAAGAGCGAGGCCGGCAAGGAGAATAAAGAGACGTCGAATCTTCACGACTTTACGCTAGCGGCGTTGCGGCTAGGACTTGTGCGCGGGCGAAAATCGCGTCGAGCATCGGTTCGGTCAATCGACCCGTAAACGTGTTCTGCTGGGACACGTGGTAGCTGCACAACAGCGTCAAACGTTCGTCGATGGCGACCTCGACGCCGTGCCCGAATTTGGGTCGCGGCCGAATGTCGAAGTGTCGGGCCACGGCACTGGCGCCGATGCCGCCCAGCGCCACGAGCACCCGAAGATTCTTGAGCGCCGCCAACTCATCACGGAGAAAGTCCCGGCAGCGGTTCTGCTCCGCGGCGGTTGGTTTGTTGTCGGGCGGCGCACATTTGACCGCGGATGTCACCCACACGTTCGTGAGCTCCAGCCCATCGTCAACGCTGACCGATTCGGCCTGGTTCCCAAGACCTGCGACGTGAAGGCCGCGGTACAACCAATCGCCTGATCTGTCGCCAGTAAACATCCGACCGGTCCGATTGGCCCCATGCGCGGCGGGCGCGAGACCGACGACGGCGATTTGCGCGTTCGGGTCGCCGAACCCGGGAACAGGGCGTCCCCAGTAGGTCTGGTCGACATATGCAGCACGCTTGTCTTTCGCGACCTGTTCTCGCCAGTCAACCAGACGCGGGCACTCGCGACATTTTTCAATCCGTCCGCAAAGCGTCGCCAGGTCCATCGCTCGCAAGGTACTGGCGATAGCGTGATTTCCAATGGCTACGAAGAAACCACCCGCACCGACGACCGTGCTATTCGTTCGACATGGTCAGACCCCGACAACCGGCAAGAAACTTCCCGGTCGAGCACCCGGGCTCCATCTCGCCGACAAAGGAATCGCACAGGCCGAACGCGCCGGCGAGCGTATATCTGCGCTGGGCTCGGTTGCAGCTGTCTACGCATCGCCGATGGAGCGAACTCAAGAGACCGCAGCGCCCATCGCTCGCGCCTGCAAGCTGCGTGTGCGCACTCATCGTGGACTGATCGAGGCCGACTTCGGCCAATGGACGGGCAAGAATCTGTCGGCTCTACGCAAGCTCCCCGAGTGGGCAACCGTTCAGCGCTATCCGAGCGGTTTCCGCTTCCCGGGGGGCGAGTCCTTCCCCGAGATGCAGACTCGGATGACCGGCGCGGTTGGAGAACTTGTTGCAAAGCACCCGGGAGAGAAGATCGTTGCCGTCTCCCATGCCGACACCATCAAGGCTGCTATTGCCGATGCTGCTGGTACCCCACTCGACCTCTTTCAACGAATCGTGATTTCTCCCTGTTCAATTAGTGCCGTGGTGTACACAGCGACAGGCCCCATCGTCTTGGCGACGAACTCGACCGGTGACGACCTCTCGACCCTGGTGCCCAGCTAACAATGGATCTTGATATTGGAGATGTTGACAGCTTCACGACCGGAACGATCGGGCCCAAGGGACAGCGCACATTCTTTTTGCAGGCCACTTCTGCAGGCAGAGTCGTCTCGCTGAAGCTCGAAAAACAACAGGTGCTTGCGATGGCGGAACATCTTGCCGACCTACTCGAGGACCTACCCGAGATCGGAGCTCATGAGTGGACGTCCGCGCCCGATCTCATCGAGCCCATCGACGCGACCTGGGTGATTGGCGCAATGGGGGCAATGTACGACTCGACGGCCGATTCGGTGGTCGTCATGGCCGAGGAGATGATCGAGGACCCCGAATTCGACAACGCCGCTACCGCTACCTTTCGCATCGGGCGCGGCCAGACGCTCGCCTTCATTGAGCGAGCGCACGAGGTTCTCGAAGCGGGCAGACCGCCGTGTCGGTTCTGTTCACGACCGCTCAACTACGGCGAGGACGGTTTCTGTCCCTGCTGGAACTGACGCCACCATGACGAACTCCGACGACGCCGACGAGAGTCCATTCCGGTCCCGCCCGCCTCTGTCCACCAGCGACGCTCTCGAAGTGCTCGCGTCTGGCGAGATCGAGATCCTGGGGCGAATGCCGTACAGCTCGAACGCAACGTTTCTTGTCGACCTTCACGTCGACGAGGACATCCCAGCCCAAGGGATCTACAAACCCGAGAGCGGCGAACGACCGTTGTGGGACTTCCCCGGTTCATTGTTCGAACGCGAGATCGCGGCGTTCCTTCTGTCTGAACAGCTTGGCTGGGGCCATGTCCCTCCAACGATCGAGGTCGACGGCCCTGCCGGGATTGGTTCGCTGCAGCTGTTCGTGCCCGCCGAATTCGAGGAGCACTACTTCACTTTGCTCGACGAGAAGCAATACCACGACCGGTTCCGCGAGATTGCGGCCTTTGACTTTGTGGCGAATAACACCGACCGCAAAGCCGGCCACATTCTTCTTGGCGAGGATGGCGATCTGTGGGCGATCGACAATTCGCTGTGTTTCCATCAAGAGTTCAAGCTGCGAACCGTCGTGTGGGACTTTGCGGGCGAGCCACTCCCCTCGCATGTGCGCGACGGATTAGTGGCATTCCTCGACGCGGGCCTCTCCCCCGAACTCGCCAAGCGGCTGACACCCTTCGAACGAGACGCCACGCTCACGCGGGCACGCGCCCTTAGCCAAAACGGCGAGTTTCCCTCTGACCCCACCGGCCGCCGCTACCCCTGGCCCATGGTCTAACCAACAAATTTGAAGGCTGAGTATCGCCAGGCGTTATCCAGCCTTCAAATTTGTGAGCTGGCTACGAACGGTATGGACAAGCTGGCGCGGAGTGTCGGAGTAGTCCGCCCAAGTGAAGGTGAGGACGGTCCAGCCTTCGAGCTGTAGCGCGTTCTTTCGTCGGGGGTCTCGCACAAACGACTCATGGTTGAAGTGATAGCGAATGCTGTCCAGTTCAATAGCGAGCTTCAGTGACGGATAGGCAAGATCGACCCGTGCAACAAAGGCATCGTGGGTAGTGCGGACTTCGAATTCGTAGCTTGGGGCCCCGAGTCCAGCGTCCTCCAACAGGCGACCAACCATCCGGTTGAACATGCTGTCGGGAATCTTGCGAGCCCCCGATCGGGCATCGAGAAACAGGCGAAGCTTCCCTGTGCCGTCACGGCCTTTCGCGGAGTGCCGGATCTGAACATCGAAGAGATCTGGCCAATCGAGGACCTTCTGGCGAATCACCGCATCCACAAGAAACTCGAATTCGCGCGGACCATACTTCGCCGCGCAATCCAGAATCGTCCTCGCTGGACCGGTGACGGGGACCTTGTCGAGCTCGTGTGGATCAGCGAGATCGTATTGTTTGGATCTATGGACTATCGCGCCATCGCGCACGAGCGAGCGTCCGTAGGGAACAGTGACTTCAATCGCTGGTGGCACCCGTTCGTCGAACCCCCAAAGAACGGCCGCTGAGCGATGGCTGATCAACCCATTGGTGGACAATGCCAGAGCCCGAGCGTTGCTTAGCCAGTCGTCGGGCCAGGCACACAGTCGATAGGCCCCGGGATACGGCCGGCTCAGCAGTCCAGCTTTGTACCTGCGGCTTATTTGCATGGGCGTCAGACCCAAGAGGCCCAACTCTGCGCTGCTCAAAACACCGTTATGGGTAGAGAACGCGGTGAATAACTCGGGAGAAAACAAGACACTTCCCCTGTCGAATGGTCAATCAGGGGAAGTGTCTGCAACAAATTTGAAGGCTGCGTATCGCCAGGCGTTACTCAGCCTTCAAATTTGTGAGTTAGGAACGGGCTTTGAGGGCCTCGATCAGTTTGGGGACCACGTTGTGAACGTCGCCGACGATGCCGAGGTCGGCAACGCCAAAGATTGGAGCTTCTTCATCCTTGTTGATGGCAATGATGTGCTTGGAGCCCTTCATGCCAACCAGGTGCTGCGTGGCTCCAGAGATGCCGAGAGCGAGGTACACGTCGGGCTTGACGACCTTGCCGGTCTGACCAACCTGAGAGCTGTAGGGCACCCAGCCAGCGTCGACGATGGCGCGCGATGCTCCCGCAGCGCCGCCCATGAGCTTGGCGACCTCTTCGACCATTGCGTACTTCTCCGCATCGCCCAGACCACGACCGCCGGACGCAACGAAGTTCGCCTCGTCGAGCTTGGGGCCATCGGACTCTTCGACGAACTGGTCGGTCACCTTCGCGGCGCCGGCCGCCCCAGTGTCGGGCACAGACAGAGCGGTGACAGCAGCTGGGCCGCCGCCAGTCTCTTCAGCAGCGAACGACTTCGGACGCACGAGCGCGATCTGTGCCTTGCCACCGGTGAAGCGTGTCTTGACGTTCGTGGTGCCGCCAAAGACCGGCTCGGTGCCCACAAGCGCGTCGCCGTCGACCTCGAGGTCGATGACGTTGGTGATGACCGGCGCATCGAGAGCGACGGACAAACGTGCCGCAACGTCGCGGCCGTCGTCGGTGGTGCCGGCAAGAACCGCAGCGGGGCCACTGCCACCGTCGACGGCTCCAGCAATGGCTGCTGCGACGTTGACGCCTTGAAGGCCGCCAGCGAGGTCACCGGTTGCATACACGGTGCTTGCGCCGTGCGCTCCTGCTTCGGCTGCCACAGCGTCGGAGGCGTCGCCTCCGATGACTACGGCCACGTCGTCGGACAAGGCTCGAGCCTTCGCAAGCATTTCGGTCGTCATGGAGGACAGCGCACCGTCCACGACTTCCCCGTAAATCCAGAGTGATGAGATTCCCATTGTTAGAGCACCTTCAAATCTTCAAGGAACGCAATGATGCGCTCGTGGGCATCGCCCTCGTCCACAATCTTCTCGCCAGCTTCACGAGCCTCGGCCTGTTCGATCTCGACGATCTCCTGACCGCCACCAGCCCAGCCAACAGCGCCAGCGTCGATTCCGAGATCGGCAAGCGAGACCTCATCGACGGGCTTTGACTTTGCCGCCATGATGCCCTTGAACGATGGGTAGCGAGGCTCGACGACGCCAGCGGTCACCGACACGACGCACGGCGTTGGACACGTGACCGAGTCGTAGCCGGTTTCGGTCTGGCGCTTCACCGAGACGGATCCGTCGCCGACTTCGATCGACTTTGCGAACGTAACCGATGGAAGGCCCATAACGGCGGCGATCTGCTCGGGAACCGTGCCGGTGTAGCCGTCGCTCGATTCGGTTGCGGCCAAGATGAGGTCGGGCTCGGTGCGCCCGATGGCCGCAGCGAGGACCTTCGCGGTCGACAGCGCATCGGACCCGGCGAGCGCATCGTCGGAGACGAGCACTGCGCTCTCGGCTCCCATGGCCAAGGCGGTCCGCAATCCCGATACTTCACCGTTGGGCGCCATCGACACCAACGAGACCGTGCCGCCCCCTGCGGATTCGGCGAGCTGGAGAGCCATCTCGACTCCGTAGGAATCGGACTCGTCGAGAATGAGCTTGGAGCTCCGATCGAGAGTCTTTGTTTCGGGATTGAGTGAGCCGGTTTCGGCCGGATCCGGAATCTGCTTAACGCATACGACGACGTTCATTTGCCTAGTCTGCCCCTAAGTACGACGATGTTATGCAGTGAGCACAACAAAAAACGACAACTCTTCTGACGTCCAAACTCACGTCAGAACTACGCACAGGTTACTGGCTGGTAGCACGTGGGGAAATTGGACGGGCAACGAATGAAAATTGTGCTTATCGCGAACGCCAGTGCGTCGTCGGTGACCGCGCGAACGCGAGTGGTTATCCAAAAGGCCCTCTCGGCAGATCACGACGTCGAACTCAAAGAAACCGCGCGGCGTGGCCACGCGACGCGCCTGGCCAAGGGCGCAGCAGCGCAGGGCGCGGACGTCGTCGTCGTTCTTGGCGGCGATGGCACTCTGAACGAAGCAGCGAACGGAGTGGTCGGAACCCAGACAGCGCTCGCTCCTTTGCCCGGCGGGTCGACAAACGTCTTTGCCCGCACGCTCGGACTTCCCGACGATCCCGTTCACGCCACTGCGGTGACCCTCGAAGCGCTCGACTCCGGCTCGATCCGATCGATCGGTCTTGGTGCCGCGAACTCACGCTATTTCTTGTTCCACTGCGGCATGGGCTACGACGCTGCTGTCGTGGCCCAGGTCGAAAAGCGTGGCCAGCTCAAACGCTGGGCAGGCCACTCGCTGTTCGCGTTCTCCGCGATCGACACGTGGTTGAGACACTTCGACCGCAAGTCGCCGCACTTCTCGGTCCGCTTCACCGACGGCACCTCGATCGACGACGGCTACTTCGCGATTGCGTTGAACACCGACCCCTACACCTACTTGGGCGGTCGACCGTTCAGCGTTGCGCCCGAAGCAACCCTCGACCGACCAATGAGCATCGTGACCGTCCGCTCGATGAACGCCTACCGCATTGCTCGACTTGCCTCCTCAACCCTTCGCAGCTCCGAGGGAGTATCCACCGGGCGAGGCATCGACGTCCGCCCCGACGTCTACAACGCACACGTGTCGAGCGAGGAGCCATTCCCCTACCAACTCGACGGCGACTACCTCGGCGACGTCACCTCGATCGAGCTGACGTGGGAGCCAGACATCTTGCAACTCGTTGTACCCGATGGCCGCCACGTCCCCCGGCCAGTCAACATCCTCTAGGCCAATCCAGCAGGCAGATTCGCTATCGATCCAATACTGTTTCAACACCTGGCGCACTCAGAGATTCCCTTGAACATGTCACAGGGCGTTTGGGATGAACTACGAGGGCTCAGGCGCTGATACCTCTGAATCAAAACAGTAACGAGGAGAACGATATGCAGGGTTATGGAATCCAAGGACAGCTTGCCCCCGAATTGCGGGTACCGGAATGGTTGGAGAACACCGATGGGAAAGACCTGAAGCTCGCCGACATCGAAGCTCCGCTGATCGTGCTCTACAACTTCCAGTCATGGTGCCCTGGCTGTCACAGCCACGGCTTCCCCGCTATCGCCGAACTGCGTGACGGACTACGAGAGGACGGCTTGTTGGACCGGGTCCAGTTCATTGCCGTGCAGACCGTATTCGAAGGCCACGACGTCAACACCGCCGAGAAGGCTCGAGAGTCCGTTGCACGACACGGTCTCGAAGACATCCCACTTGGCCAGGACTCGGGCCATCCACCCACGATCATGGCTGACTACCTGACCGGCGGAACGCCATGGACGGTTCTGATCGGCCCCGATCGCAAGGTGCTCCACAACAGCTTCCAGATCGACGCCCAGCAGGTTCGCTCGGCGTTCGGAAAGATCATTGCTCACCTTGACTCGGCACACGCTGACTCGACAGACGCTGACTCGGCCGATTCCGAGGCCGTCGACGCCTAGCGAAGCGCAGATCTTCAACTAGCGCAGCGTGGCAACACCGACGTCAGGAACGTTGGTGATGATTCCGGTGACACCCATTTCGGCGAGCTCGATCATTCGATCGGGCTCGTCGACTGTCCACACGTACATGTCGAGGTCAGCCTCGTGTGAAGCAGCAACCAAACGTGGCGTGACCATGTCGTCCCACGGGTTGATGGCAACGTGACCGTGAGCGCTCGCTCGCCCGACCGCAACATCAACGCCAATGTCGTCGTTGGTCAAGAACCCGGTCGGCATTGCTTTGTCAACGTCGTGGACGGCATTGATCGCTCCCATGTCGAACGAGGAGATCAGCACTTTGTCGCGGCTGAGCGAGGCCCTGGCGATCTTGACGATCGGCGGAACCATCAGGTGCTCGGGATCGAAATGATCTTCGCCCGAGTCGTTCTTGATCTCGATGTTGACTCCCATGTCGCCACAGACGTCAAGGACCTGTTCGAGCGTGGGGATGTCGTCGGGAAGCTCTGCCAGCGACTGCGCCCGGATGAGTTCGCCGTTCGATGTGTGCGCGTCATGGTGCACAACAATGTTGTCGCAGCGGGTGTGCCGGACATCGAGTTCGACCCAGTCGGCGCCCATCTCGGCCGCGGCCGCAAAGGCTTCGATCGTGTTTTCCTTGTGAGCCTTTGAGGCTCCGCGGTGCGCAATAACGAGAGTCATCTAGTCGAGAGTAGCGACATCCACGCCCAATCCGCTTAGGTTTTCGCACTCCCAAATTACACGGGTGTAACACTCTGCGTAGTTCGCGCGCCACTAAAAGCGAGAAAATGCTTGATCGGCTCGTTGGCCGAAAGTACATTGGGCTTCACCAACTCGTTCTAGGCATGCTGGGCGGCATGGGCATAGAACGTGTTGGATCACGTGGAGGAAACGTGTCAATACAACTTTCGGATAGTGCGTCGATTTTCCCTACCCCGGAATCGGCCGAACCTCGAGTCTGGCGAACCGGTGCAGCGTGCCGGGACACCAACCCAGACTTGTTCTTTCCAGTAGGCCAAACCGGCCCTGCGATCGAACACATCGCAAACGCAAAGGCGGTGTGCGACACGTGCTCGGTTCAGGTCGAGTGCCTTGAGTACGCGCTGATGACGAACCAGGACGCTGGCATCTGGGGTGGCCTCACCGAGGACGAACGCCGCAAGATCCGCCGCGAGCGCCGCAAGCTGCAGCGCGAAGCACAAGCGAGGGCAAAGGCAGCTGCGGCTGCCAAGTAAGCAACTAGGGATGTGGACCTTCAGTGTCCACGAGTTACCGCTAACTAGGGATGTCGATCATTATCGACAAGAGACAGCGCCAGGTCGTAGACCTGGCGCTTTTTCGCGCCCGTGTTTGCAACCACGGTGTCGATCGCGTCGCGCCGTGTCGATCCGGACGCGAGCTCGGCTCGTAGCGCGCTGGTCAGCTGCTCTTCGGTGATTGGTTCGACCTGCGCACCGGCAAGCACGACAACGTACTCACCGCGGGGTTCAACTTCTTTGAGATGCGAGATTGCCTCGGCCAACGAACCCCGCCATACCTGTTCGAATCGCTTCGTGAGTTCGCGTGCCAGCGCGACCCGTCGTTCGCCACCGAGAACGCCGGCGAGATCGCTGATCGTTCGCACGAGTCGATGCGGTGCCTCGAACAAGACCGCTGTTCGTTCTTCGGTCGCCAACGCTGAAATCCGTTCGGTACGGGCGCTCCCCTTTCGGGGCAAGAAACCCTCGACGCAGAATCGGTCGGTCGCAAAGCCGCTGACGGTCAATCCAACGAGAGCGGCGCTGGGGCCAGGGATGCTCTCGACCATCTGGCCTGCGGCAACCACCGCCTCCACCACGCGCTGGCCAGGATCTGACACTGCTGGCGTGCCGGCGTCGGAGACCAACACCACCCGTTGACCCGCCGCGATCCGCGCCACGATCTCTTCGCCAGCAGCTGTTTCGGTGTGCTCGTTGCAGACGATGAACGGATCGTGGCCAATCCCGAATCGAGCGAGGAGCGAACCGGTTCGTCGAGTGTCCTCACACGCGATCGAGTCGGCCTTTGTCAGTTCTTCGATGGCGCGCTGGGATATGTCGCCCAGGTTCCCGATCGGCGTGGCCACCAAAACAAGCATCGGTCCCCGGTCGACTTGGCTGTGCTCGATCACCCGTTCAGGTCCTGGGCACCAAGGTCGCCGCGGATCTCCAGTTGATCTCCCGCCTCGATCTGCCAATGTCGAAAGCGCCCTGCCTCGGTTTCGATTGCGCACTTGGCTGCGAACTCGATTCTCGACACCCGATGTTCTGGCATGGTCACGATCCGGATGATCTTCAAGTCCGAATCGCAGAACGCGACATCGATCGGGAATTTCATCCCAAGTGTGTGGACACCCTTGGTTTTATCGATGAGAAGCGCCCCTTCAAACTCGCTCCGGCCCAGCAACCCAACGACCCGAGAACGGACTGTTTCAGCACGCTCAAGCGATGCCAAAACCGTCCCGTCATGGACCAACCAAGCCATGAGCGAAGTCTAGGTCCACTCACCACAAAGCCAGAAAGCCATGGGGAAGCGCCAATGACTCACTAGCCTCAGTAGCCCTATGGAACGCTTTGGGTTTGTTGGTCTACCAAACGCTGGAAAGTCGTCGTTATTCAACGCGCTCGCCGGCGGAGGCGCGCTCGCTGCGCCGTACGCATTTGCAACCCCCGACCCGAATGTCGGCGTCGCCAAAGTGTTCGACGATCGACTCGATGCGCTTTCGGAAATGTCGGGCTCGGCAAAGACCATCCATGCAAGCGTGCAGTTCAACGACATCGGCGGATTGGTCGAGGGCGCAAGTCAAGGTGAAGGCCTCGGCAACAAATTCCTCGCAGGTATTCGTGAGGTCGATGCGATCGTCTTTGTCCTGCGGGCGTTCCCCGACGACGACGTCCCGGGCCCCACCGACCCACTCGAGCACCTCGGTGTTGTCGAAACCGAACTCGCCCTCGCCGATCTCGATGCCGCGGAAAAGCAGCTGGAGAAAGTCGGTCGGGCGGCGCGCGTCGACAAGTCCAAGGAAGGCGAGACCGCGCTTCTTGAAAAAGTCGTTGAAACGCTGGGTGACGGCACGCCGCTGTACAAGAGCGACCTCAGTAAAGCCGACCGCGACGAACTCAAGCCCTTCTTCTTTCTCACGAACAAGCCAGTTCTCGCGGTCGTCAACATCGGCGAGAACCAGCTCGAGGAAGGTGAGGCCCTCGCAGCTCCGGTGAGCGAGGCGTTGGGCGGAGCCCAGGTCATTGCGGCGAGCGTTCAACTCGAAGCCGAAGCAGCCCAACTCGACGACGACGAACGCGCGGAGCTCCTCGAAGGTCTCGGCCTCGGCGAAGGCGCAATGCCTCGTTTCATTCAAGCCGCCTACGAGCTCATGGGATTGCGTACCTATCTGACCACCGGCGAGAAAGAGAGTCGAGCGTGGACGTTCCGTGCAGGCTCGACCGCTCCCCAAGCCGCAGGGGTCATCCACACCGACTTCGAGCGAGGGTTTATCCGAGCCGAGACCATCAACTGGAAGGACCTCGTCGACGCTGGGTCGTGGGCTGCTGCTCGCGACAAAGGCTTGGTGCGCTCCGAAGGCAAGGACTACATCGTCCAAGACGGCGACGTCATGGAGTTCAGGTTTAACGTGTAGCGATGACACCGGTTGAGGCTTTGGAGCGTGCGATCTATTTGCTCGACCGGGATCTCGCGCCGTCGAACAAGGTGCGAGCATTCAAGAACGCAATCGACGCGGTCACCGACTTGGGCGCCGACGAAACCGAAGCTCGTGCACGCGCTGGCACGATCACCGCGATCTCGGGAATTGGCAAGAGCACAGGCACGGTCATTACCGAAGCAATCCACGGCATCGACGACGGATACCTCGCAACACTCGACGCGCAGACCCAGCTCCAGCCAGGTATCGGCGCTGACCTTCGAGCACAGCTGCGCGGCGACTGCCACATGCACAGCACCTGGTCCGACGGCGGCGCCCCGCTCGAAACAATGGCCAGAACAGCACGGAAGCTCGGCCACGAATACGTGGTGGCCACCGATCACTCGGCGCGCCTCACCGTCGCCCATGGGTTGAGCGAAGAGCGCCTACTCAAACAGCTCGACGAACTCGATCAGCTGAACAACTCGTTGGCACCGTTCCGGATTCTGTCAGGGATGGAGGTCGACATCTTCGAAGACGGCAGCCTCGACCTCGCCGACCACATGCTCGAACAACTCGACGTGGTCGTGGCCTCGGTCCACAGCAAAATGCGCATGCCGGCTCCTGCCATGACCACGCGAATGGTCACCGCAGTCGCCAATCCCCACGTCGACATCCTTGGCCACATGACGAACCGCAAGCTCTCCGGCACCGGCCGAGAGCCCTCCGAATTCGATGCCGAGCTGGTGTTTGCGGCGTGCAAACAATTCGACACCGCAGTCGAGATCAATTGCCGCCCCGAACGTCAAGACCCACCCGAGGAACTTCTCGAGCTCGCAGTCGTTTGGGACTGCTACATCGCCATCGACACCGACGCACATGCCCCCGGCCATTTGGAGTGGCAGTCATATGGCTGCGACAAAGCCGTGCGCTGCGGGGTCGACCCGAAAAACATCATCAACACCTGGACCGCAGACGAATTGCTGTCGTGGACCGTTGAAAAAACAGCAAGCTAGAACTTTTTCAACATTTCCCGCGACCAATTGCAACGCTCGCGCGTCGGTATATCTGTAAGCGCTGTGCAGGTATCCCGCCACCTGCACGGCGCTTTACAATTTTTCGCCAGACTTCGACACCCGTGTAATTGTCAGGAAACGTTGCGCCCGAGCTAGCCTTGATCTCTATGTCGAAGCGCACGCAGAAGAAGAAGGCCAAGGCTCGCCGTTCAAAGGCAAACCACGGCCGCAAGCCCAACATGGGCCGCAACAGCTAATCGAGCTGCACGAGCGCGCCAGTGAGCATCGTCGGCGACTTCGCCATCGTTCTAATGGTGATCGTGCTGATCATTGCCGCGGCATCTCTGGTGATCGTTGCAACTATCCCGATCGGCAATTGGCTACTGCGCCGTCGCGCTTCGGTGGATGAGCAAAATCCACAGACGAGCGATCTCTCCAAATAGCTAGGTCCTGCGCTGACCAGCGCGTGACAAAACAAACCGCTGCACGTTGTTTTGGTCTCTCGCTGTGCGCGGGGACGACAACTCTGGCTAACTTACGTCCAAACCAGCGGTGACAGTTTTTTGTCGCCGGCGCGAACGAAGCCGGAGGGGCAGCAACATGCGCAAAAAGTTTCCAATCCTATTAGCGATCTTCAGTCTGATCGCGGTGAGCTGTGGCGGAGCAACCAACAGCAACGCCGTGGCGGGCTGCCCAGACATCCCGTCAGCCGACGGCGTGAGCACCGATACCGGCGGCTCGGTCGGTCTCGTTTACG
This sequence comes from uncultured Acidimicrobiales bacterium, assembly GCA_964570495.1. Taxonomy (GTDB): domain Bacteria; phylum Actinomycetota; class Acidimicrobiia; order Acidimicrobiales; family SHLQ01; genus SHLQ01. The sequence continues at coordinate 20,510 of CAZMYN010000003.1, forward strand.
ACATTGGTGGCCGTGGCGACCTGTCCTTCAACGATTCGGCAGCCTGTGGCCTCGAGGTTGCTGGCTCTGCTCTCGGAGTCAGCTTTACCGACGCATCTCCCAACGATGCCGGCGACAACCGTGGCGAGCTTCTCCAGCTCGCAGCTGACGACAACCCACTGGCTATCGGCGTTGGCTTTCTCTTCGAAGCAGACGCGGCTGCGGCTGCGGCCGAGAACCCCGACACGAACTTCGCTGTCATCGACTCGGCCATGCTCGATCCAGACACCGGTTTCGCCGAGCCATATGGTCCCAACGTGGCAGGACTCGTCTTCGCAGAAGAACAAGGCTCATACCTTGTCGGCGTGGCAGCTGCCCTGACAACCGAGACCGACGAGCTCGGCTTCATTGGCGGCGTCTGCTGCTTCGGCCTCATCGAGAAGTTCGAAGCCGGTTTCCGAGCTGGCGCTCTTTCGGTTAACCCCGACATCGAGATCGTTGCCGAGTACATCACCGACGCACCCGACTTTGCTGGCTTCAACCAGCCAGACCGTGCCCAGGTAATCGCAACCACGATGTACGAAGAAGGCGCTGACATCATCTACCACGCTGCGGGCGGCGCGGGTAACGGCATGTTCCAGGCAGCAGCCGACTTCACCGACGACTCTGGCTCAAAGGTATGGGGCATCGGCGTTGACTCCGATCAGTTCAACACCATCGGTGCAGTCGACCCAAGCTTGCAGGAGTTCGTACTCACCTCGATGCTCAAGCGTGTCGACGTAGCAGTGTTTGAAATTCTCCAGGCCCAAGAGAACGGTACGTTCGTTGCTGGCCCGAATGTCTATGACCTTTCGGTCGACGGCGTTGGCTACTCGACGAGCGGCGGCTTTGTCGATGACATCATCGACGACCTCGAGGCAGCTAAAGCCTCGATCGTGAGTGGCGAGGTTACGGTTCCGACAGACCCAACCGAGGTTGGCGGCTGATTCGAGGCCGGTCCACCGACCGACAAAGAACATGACACGACCGGACTCTCCCGCTTTTCTCCTCTTCGGAGCAATCGGGTAGGGTCCGGTCAACGTCGTTTCTTGGGCGTGTCGATCCGCTCCAGGGAGGGCAGCTGCACACGATGGCGCCAGCAATCGAGCTCACCGGCATCACCAAACGATTCCCCGGAGTCATCGCGAACGACAACGTCAACCTGACCGTCGAGAAGGGTCAGATTCACGCAATCTGCGGAGAGAACGGCGCCGGGAAATCGACGCTGATGAAGATCCTGTACGGCATGCAGGCACCCGATGAGGGAACCATGAAAGTCGACGGCGACCTCGTGGACTTCGACTCCCCCAACGACGCGATCGCGCGCGGCATAGGGATGGTGCACCAGCACTTCATGCTCGCCGACCAACTGACGGTCCTCGAGAACGTCATCCTCGGAGCAGAACCAACACAGTCCGGCGGCCGAATCGACTTTGCCTTCGCGAGAGAGCACTTATCTGCAGTGGCGGAGAGCTACGGGCTCAGCATCGACCCGAACGACCTCGTTGAAACGCTCGAAGTCGGCGAACGACAACGAGTCGAGATCATCAAAGTGTTGTTTCGTGGCGCCGAGGTCTTGATTCTCGACGAACCGACCGCAGTGCTCGTCCCCCAAGAGGTCGAAGCGTTGTTCGAGAACATGCGCGAACTAAAGGCCTCTGGAGCAACCATCATCTTTATCGATCACAAGCTCGATGAAGTACTAGAAATTTCCGACACCATCACGGTGCTGCGTCACGGTAAGACCGTGGCCACGTTGCCAAACGACGGCGTGACCGCCCACGACCTTGCCGAGCTGATGGTCGGTAGCGAGCTACCAACCCCCGAGACCCGGGTATCGACCGTTACCGATGAGCGCGCCCTCGAAATGGTCAATGTGTCGGTGGCCGACGGCGATGGACGAGTGGTCATCGAAGACATCAACCTCACGATTCACCGCGGCGAGATCCTCGGCATTGCAGGCGTTGAAGGAAACGGGCAAGGCCAGCTCGTCGACGCGATCATTGGGACAGCACCTGTCGAAGGCGGCCAGGTGAAGCTCCTCGGCGACGACATCACCTCGCTGTCGGTTCGCCGTCGACGTGAGCTGGGCGTTGCCTACGTTCCCGAGGACCGCCATCGCGAAGGCCTCATACTCGATGCACCGCTGTGGGAGAACGCGGCGCTCGGCCACCAAACCCAAGCACCACACGGCTCAAAGTGGTTCCTCAACCGCGAAGGCTCTCGAACGCAGACCGAACGAATTCGAGAAGAGTTCGATGTTCGCACACCGAACATCAACGTCTCGGCACGAGCCCTCTCAGGAGGCAACCAGCAAAAGCTGATCCTCGGGCGCGAGCTGCTCTCGGACCCGTCGCTACTCATTGCATCGCACCCGACTCGGGGCATCGATGTCGGGGCCCAGGCAGCGGTATGGGAGGACATCCGCAACGCTCGTCGAAACGGTCTTGCGACGCTCTTGATCTCAGCAGATCTGGACGAGCTCATTGGCCTATCGGACAAGATCGTGGTGATGCTCCGTGGCCGCCTGGTCGCCGAGCTGACGCCTGAGCAAGTAACTCCCCGCGACCTCGGTGCCTACATGACCGGAGCGGCCACTCAGCACACTGGTGGATCGGCATAATGCGAAAGATCGCCTTCATCCTTGCCGCTCCTGTTGGGGCGTTCGTTCTCACACTGATCATCTCGTCGATCGCGCTATTGCTGTTCGGATCGAACCCGATCGAGGCCTTCGGCGACATGTTGGGCCACGCCTCCAGGCTCGAAACCCAAGTCGACATCTTGAACCGTGCAACGCCGTTCTATCTCTCCGCAGTCGCTGCCGCTATCGGCTTTCGGATGAACCTTTTCAACATTGGAGTCGAAGGCCAATACCTGATTGCGTTTCTCATTGCCGCCCAAGTAGGAAGCCTCGTATCGCTCCCGGCAATCCTGCACATTCCGCTGATCATGGTCGTGGCGATGCTGGTCGGTGCTGCCTACTCGGGAATCGCCGGCGTTCTCCTCGTTACCCGGGGCGTCAACGAGGTGATCTCGACGATCATGTTGAACTCCATTGCGGTCATCGGGTTGATCGCGTGGCTTCAACAGGCATGGCAGGCCGAGCAGGGAGATACCTTTACCTCGACAACGCTCGGCACAAACCCAATCGATGAGACCGGGCTTGTTCCAAACATCAACGGTCTCCTCCAGATCTTCACCCGCGACCTCCGCCTTGGTAAAGAACTCACGGGAATGTTGCTCGTCGCCATTGCGGTCGGCGTCATCTACCACCTGCTCTTGACACGAATGCGGTTCGGGTTTGATCTTCGTGCCAGTGGCCTGAACCCGTTCGCGGCCTCGGCAGGTGGCGTACCGCCCAAGCGCATGATCGTGTGGGCAATGGTTCTCTCCGGAGCTGTTGCTGGCCTCATTGGAATGGTCGAGCTCACCGAAGAGGCCAAGTTTCCGCCCGACCCAATTCAGGGCCTCGGCTTCGCAGGAATCGCCGTTGCGCTCCTTGGCCGCAACCACCCCCTCGGCATGGTCTTCTCCGCGCTGTTGTTTGCTTTCCTCGACGTGTCGGCCGGTATCTTGCAAAACACCCAGGCAGCGACCAAAGAGATCGTCAACATCATGCAGGGCATCATCTTGCTCGCAGCGGTGATTGCCTACGGCGTGACCAAGCGAGCCCAGGAGAGCGAGGAGGCTCGCGCGACAGCTGAAGCGCTGCGTGCAACCGAGCCCGCCGAGAAAGTGTCGTCATGAAGGCACTGACCGATCTTCCCGCGTGGGCGCGCTGGCCAATGTATGCGCTCCTTGGAATTCTGCTGCTCACCATCGTCCAGTCCCTCACCGGCACGGAACGACTGACCCAGGTCTCGACCTCGCGCGAGATGCTGCGCTGGGGAGTGCCGATCTTCCTGGCCGGGCTCGGCGGTCTCTTTAGTGAACGCTCTGGAGTCGTCAATATCGGCCTCGAAGGGATGCTCATCTTGGGTATGTGGTTCGGGGCCTGGGGGTCGATCGAATTCGGACCCTGGATTGGACTTTTGGTCGGTATGGCCGGTGGCGGCATTGGTGGCTTGCTCCATGCGTTCGCGACCGTGACGTTCAATGTCGATCACATCATCTCGGGAGTCGCGATCAATATTCTTGCTCCGGCGCTCACCCGGTATCTGTCCGATGAAATCTGGAACTCGCCCACGACATCACCGAGTACCCGATCGGTCGGCGACTTCGATCTCCCGTTCATTGCGGGCGGCAACATCTTTGGCTGGGAATCTCCCGATCTGTTGTTGGCCATTTCGAACCTTGATCTGTGGTTCGTCAGCGATACGTCCAATCTGTTGCGTGGCCTCTTGCGGGGAACCCATTGGGTGGCGGTAGCTGCCCTGCTGCTCGTGCCGTTCACCGGATGGCTGATCTGGCGGACCCGGTTCGGACTTCGCCTCCGCATTGCGGGCGAGAACCCAAAGGCAGGCGAAGCCCAAGGCATCGATATCGTCCGGTACAAGTACATCGGCGTCATCATCTCGGGCGTTCTCGCTGGCCTTGGCGGAGCATTTATTTCGACGGAACTGTCGGGCCTGTTTCAAGGTGGCAACAGCGCCGGCCGTGGCTTCATTGGGCTTGCGGCACTGATCTTTGGAAACTGGCGCCCGGGCGGCGTGCTGGTGGGAGCGTTGCTGTTTGGATACGTCTTCGGACTCGACCTCAAGGACCTCGACGGCACGGCATCGCACGCGCTGTTGCTCGTCAACACGGTCGTCCTCCTGGGTGTCGGGGCGTGGGCCCTAACGAGGCGTCGCAAGGCCGACTCGATCCTCGCTGGAATCCTCGCGGTCCTCTCGCTCGTGTGGTGGGCGTCTTCAGAGACGGTCCCGAGCTGGTGGAGCAATGTCTTGCCATACGTGCTGGTGCTCTTGGTGTTGGTCTTCTTTGCCCAACGGCTCCGCACACCTCAAGCCTTGGCTCAGCCGTATCGAAGGGGCGAATAGTGCCTTCCTTTGCAGCAGAAGATTTTCACGGGAACGGTGTCGCGCTCTTTCCCAACGCGGTGTCGCCTAGCGAGCTCGACACACTGCGGGCCAGCATCGATGGCCTCATCGACGAGTTCGACCCGTCCGGGGTATCGACGGTCTTTTCGACCGACGACCAGAGCCATGGGCGCGATGAGTATTTCTTGACCTCGGGCGACAAGATCCGCTTTTTCTTCGAGGAGGGGACGCTCGACTCGACCGGTGGCCTCCTCGTCGAGAAGCGACAGAGCATCAACAAGATCGGCCACGCTATGCACGATCTCGATGACGGCATCGGGGCTGTGTGTCGCGGTGGCGCCTTCGCGGCCGCGGCCCGGGCCATCGCGATGACGGACCCGCTGTTGTTGCAGTCGATGGTCATCTTCAAGAACCCGGAGATCGGGGGCGAGGTCAGCCCACACACCGATCACACGTTCTTGTGGACCGAGCCGCAGAGCGTTATTGGTTTCTGGCTGGCGATCGACGATGCAACCGTCGAGAACGGCTGTCTGTGGGCGCTTCCCGGTGGCCACACGATCCCGGTCAAGAGCCGCTTTGTCCGAACGGCGAACAATGCAGGCACCGAGATGATTTCGCTCGACGACACCCCCTATCCCGAAGACGGGTGGGTTCCGCTCGAAGCGGACGCGGGAACCCTGATTGCACTTCACGGGTCGCTTCCGCACCGGAGCGCGCCGAACAAATCGAGCGACCCGCGGTTGGCGTTCTCGCTTCACTGCATCGAAGCGTCGGCGAACTACCCCGACGACAACTGGCTGCGCCGGACCGATTTTCCCTTGCTGGGGTTCTAACCGAACAGATTGTTGATGTTGCTTTGGATTTCGCCCTCGTCGAGCGATCCGAAGCGAGCCTCAGAGCCATTGGCCGACACGAAAACGTACGCTGGCTGCCCAGAGATCTCGAACATGCGCCAGACATCTCCGGAGACATCACTGATGTGGGCGAATCCGTCCACTCCCCTACTGGAGACAAAGTTGGCAATCGACGCTGCGGAGTCTTGAGACCCGACGCCCACGAAGGTCACATCGGGATTTGCTTGTGCTACCTGTGCGACCGCACTGGCTTCTCGGACACAGAATGGTCACCACGGAGCCCAGAACCAGTACACAACGTCCTGACCCTCAAGTGAGTTGAGGTCGAGCTGACCGCCGCCAACCAAATCGACCATCACGCCCGGCGCAACCGTCGTTGTGGTGGTGGTCGTAGTAGTCGTCGTGGTTGTGGTCGTCGTCGTTGGAGGTCGCGTTGTCGTTGTCGGCGCGCGAGTTGTCGTGGTAGTCGTGGGCGCAGTTGTTGATGCTGGCGCTGCGGTAGTGGTTGTGTCCGCAGCGCTGGCGAGGGCCTCGGGAGAGTCGTCGGTAGTTGCTGTCGCTGCTGTCGTAGTCGTTGTTGGCGCAGTACTCGTTGGCGTTGTCGTTGTTGGCG
>CAZMYN010000003.1:27073-32354 GCA_964570495.1 uncultured Acidimicrobiales bacterium
GTTGGCGTTGTCGTTGTTGGCGCAGTACTCGTTGGCGTTTCCGCAGACGTGGTCTCTGGTGACTCGGGCTCGGCTTCGGTGCTGTCGGCCTCAAGATCGCCAGGCACTCCTGCCTGACGTGCGGGCAATGACGTGTTGGGCTCAGATTCCTCCGACGCCGCTGGAACTTCCGGCGCGGCCGGTTCTTCAACAACAGGTTCAGCATCGGGCTCGTCGAACACCGGTGCTTGCGACGTGGTCGAGGCCGCGGGCGCCGCATCTACAACTTCGCTCGTTTCCCCACCGCATGCGGCGAGAACGAGCGCAAAGCCGACTAGCCAGGCGCGACGGGGTGACATATTTCTAAAGTACGGCACGGGTCCGCTGATCTTGACACCCATTTGAGGGTCGTTTCCCAAGTTGTAAGAAGCCGCTCAGAACAATTTCTGCGCGACCTCGCGAGGGCTCGGTGCGAGTGGCTCAACGCCTTCGGCTACGGCCCGAACCTCCTCGTGGAACTTTCGCGCAAGATCGACAGCATCAGAATTGTCAGGAGTGTGAATGAATACCGTTGGGGACTTACCCTCAGCCAACCAGCGACTCACCGTCCCCACCCACGGCTGCCAAAATGGTGGGTTCGCCTCGGGTGCTGACTGGCCAATGAAGCGCACGACTGGCGAGTCGGCGGTCGAGACAGCACGTACGGGCAGGTTTGGCTTGTTAGAGAATGCTTCGCGCTCGGCCGCAGTGATGCAAGGTCCCGCAAAGACCGCACGCGCGTCGAACATGACACGATCCACTCCCACGGAGAACAACAGGTCGTTCAACCGACGCTCCCGGTCGCGATCTTCAAAGAAGCTCGGGTGACGCACCTCGACGGCGTAGCGCACAACGTCGGGGGCTTCTCGAAGGAAGCTCTCGAGCACATCGAGGGACTCGGGACCAAACGCTGACGGCAGTTGCACCAGTACGGGGCTCATTCGCGACAAGCAGGGTTCAAGTACGTCGAAGAATTCAGCAACAAGTTCCTCGGTGTTTCGGAGCTTGCGCTGATGGGTGATCGTGCGCGGAAGCTTGAACATGAACCGGAAGTCATCGGGCGTGGACTCTGCCCATCGTTGCGCGTTTTCCGGGGTCGGCAACCCGTAGAAGGTGGTGTTTCCCTCGACCGCTGGCAGCGCCGCGGCATAGGACGCGAGAGCGTTGCGACCTCGAACCCGGCTCAGGCTTCGTCCCGGCCAGGCAGGGTGAGTCCACATAGCGCACCCGACCCGCAATGTCCCCCTCATATCAATAAGGTAACCCCCAAACAACCGAACAATCCAATGTGTTCGACGGCATGCTGAACATATGACAAATATGTCTGCCGATCTTTTGGTGATTGGAGCGGGGCCAGCAGGAGCCGCAGCAGCCACTCAAGCTGCACGTGGCGGAGCCCGGGTCGTCGTGTTCGACAAAGCCCCATACGGGCGAGACAAGGTCTGTGGCGACGGTCTTACTCCTCGGGCAATCGCGGCGCTCAACGCTCTCGAAATCCCCCTCGATGGAGCCCATCACATTCGTGGTCTTCGCATGATGGCGAACTCGACCGTGCGTGAACTCGACTGGCCGAGCGGCACTCGCTTTCCGAACCACGGCGCCGTCTGGCCTCGACGCCGCCTGGACGCAGCACTGATCGATGCGGCTACCGAAGCTGGCGCAGAAGTCATCTGGGACACCGAGGCACTGCCGATTCTCGACGGTGATCGGGTTACCGGAGTCGAAGCTGGCCCAATGCGGTGGAGCGCACCAATGACGATCGTGGCCACCGGTGCCCCCGGGAAGGTAGCCAAGATGTTGGGCACCGATCGGGTCGCGGACGAGCCCTTCGGGCTTGCGATTCGCGCCTATGCCCCATCGGAGCGCCACGCGGATCAACATTTGGAAGCGTGCCTCACGCTGACCGACGAGAACGGGACCGCTGTCCCCGGCTATGGCTGGATGTTCCCCGCTGGCGACGGCACCGTGAACATTGGAGCGGGGGCGCTCAGCACGATGCGTGGCTTCAAGAAGCTCAACCTCAACACGCTCTTGGATGACTACCGGTCGCTGGTCCAAGAGTCCTGGGGGTTGGGTGAATTCGTGGAGCGCCCGCGAGCCTGGCGGCTACCGATGAGCGCGCAACAACGACACGGCCCTGGCTGGGTCGCGATCGGTGACGCAGCAGGCCTGATCAACCCGATGAACGGCGAGGGAATCGACTACGGCCTCGAGAGCGGAATGTTGGCCGCTGATCTATTTCTCGACGACCCCGCAACAGCAGCGACACGCTACGACACTGAAGTAGGTGAGCGCTTCGACGCCTTCTTGAGTACCGGTCGCCGCTTTAGCTTTCTCATTGGCCACCCATGGATCCTGCGGTCGGGTTTGAAGCTCGCCGTCGGCACCGACGCAATCGCCAAGATCACGCTTCAGGTCATGGGCAACCTCGTGGACGGACAAACTCCCGGTGCGGCGGGGCGCATTTTTCGTATGACCGACAAGGTTCTCGAGACCGCCGACCCGATTCTGCGAAAGACCCGCGCCGCCTCATGACGTTGAATCAACGGATCGTGTGACACTCTTAGCGTCATGACCATGCCGGTTGAGGGCGCAAACGTCCAACTCGTTGTCTTCGACCTCATGGGAACCCTCATCGAGGACTCAGGAATTGTTGCCCGCGCGTACGATGCAGCGCTCAAAGATGTCGGCCTCACACCCGACAGTGACGAGTTCTCCGCCGCCCGTCAGCGCGTCGATGCGCTGCGGGGTCGCCCGACACTGGTCGTCCTTAGCGAGGTACTGGGAGATCCGGTCCTGGCCGAGGAAGCAACATGGGCCTTCGACGACAGCATCTTGTCTGCGGTGCCCGAAATGACCGAGATAGAGGGTGCGGGCGACGTGCTTGAAGCCCTCGGCAGCCAAGGCATACTCCTCGCGGTCACCACGAGCTTTACGGTCGAAGTTCGACGCTCGGTTCTGTCGCATATGGGATGGACCGACCGATTTGCCGCGACGCTGTCGGCTCACGGCGTACGCCGCGGACACCCCGCTCCTGACCTGTTGTTGCAAGCAATTCTCGAACTGCGGATAGACAGCGTCAGCCAAGTAACCATCGTGGGTGACAGCCCGACCGATCTTGTCGCCGGCAACCGGGCCGGGGCTGGCCTCGTGGTCGGAGTTCGCAGTGGCCACGCCGCGACCGTTGCCCTCGAAGCTGCGCCGCACACTCATCTCATCGACTCGGTGGCCCAGCTCAGCGAGGTTCTTGAGGCCCCACGAGAGGTTGGCCAGCGTCGTACGTCGGATCGCTAGAGTCTGTCCATGGTCTCCACGTAGGACGGGCTACATCACATGACGATCACCGACGCACAGCTACTCGAAGCACCGAAGGTGCTCCTGCACGACCATCTCGATGGCGGTCTTCGTCCCGAGACGGTTATCGAACTTGCCGACGAGACCGGCTATCGCGGCCTTCCCACGACCGACCCTGTCGAGCTCGCGGAATGGATGAAGCGGGGCGCGGACCGCAAAGATCTCGTGCTCTACCTCGACACCTTCGCTCACACCACCGGCGTCATGCAGTCCGTGGACGCCCTGCACCGAGTGGCCCGTGAGGCCGCCGAGGACCTCCTTGCCGACGGGGTCGTCTATGCCGAGATTCGCTTCGCTCCCGAACTCCACGTCGACAAGGGCATGTCGATGGATGCGGTGGTCGAGGCGGTCACCAGCGGATTCGACGATGCCACGGCTGGTACTCCGCTCACCGTTCGGACGATTTGTTCAGCGATGAGGCAAATGTCGCAAAGCCTTGAGGTCTCTCAACTCGCCGTGCGTTGGCGTGACCGTGGCGTTGTTGGCTTTGACATTGCGGGGCCTGAAGCGGGCTACCCGCCCGACGACCACATGCTCGCGTTCCAGTACGCCCAGCGCGAGAACTTTCACTTCACGATTCACGCGGGCGAAGCCTATGGGCCGCGCTCGATCTGGAAGGCCTTGCAGTTCTGTGGTGCGGAACGACTGGGTCACGGCGTGCGCGTTATCGACGACATTACGATCCATCCCGACGGCGAGATCAGCCTCGGGAGACTCGCGGCGTACATTCGCGACCGGCGCATCCCTCTCGAGGTCTGCCCCTCTTCGAACCTGCACACCGGCGTGGTGCATGATCTCGCCGATCATCCAATCAAGCTCTTCAAGGACCTCAAGTTCAGGGTGACCCTCAATACCGACAATCGGCTGATGAGCGATATCTCGATGAGCAAAGAGATGAGGAACATGGTCGAGGTCTTTGGGTGGGATCTCCTCGATCTCCAATGGCTAACCGTGAACGCCATGAAGAGCGCGTTCTTGCCCTTCGAAGAACGCCTCGCGTTGATAAACGACGTGATTAAGCCAACGTACGCCCGAATGCGCCAGGCGTAGAGCCAGGTTTGCTAGGCGGCGTGCACGGCGTCATCGGCGCGTGCGCCAGCGGTGACGATCGAGTGCATTTCCTTGATTGCATCACTACCCGTGGTGCAGTGCCTCCATGGGGCCACTGCATGAATGCCACAGCACACTGCGGCACGGAGAAGTCGCCGTGACATGCCAGCAGCAAAGCGCATGTGCTCGAAGTAGGTCTCGTCCACAGACGCTGGATGCTCAGTGAATTTTTCCCGCAGGTTCATAGTGAAACTGTAGAACAGTAGGCCGAGCATGTGGTTGCAACTTTGCTACCCACACTCTGCGTGGGTGATGTTTTGTACTACCAAAGAGCAGTTCTATAGTTTAGAATTGCAGCATGGATGATATCGACAAAGCAATCCTGCAGGCTTTGCAGAGCGATGCGTCGGCATCGGTACGCGATATTGCCGACGCTGTCGGGCTGACGGCGACACCGTGCTGGAGGCGAATTCAGAATCTCGAGCGCGACGGTGTAATCACCCAACGCGTGGCGTTGATCGAGCCGCGATCGGTCAACCTGGCGCTCACGGCGTTGGTTCTGATCCGAACGAACGAACACAACGCGGAGTGGACCGCAAAGTTCTTGGAGACGGTCGATCGCTTTGAAGAGGTTGTCGAGGCGTACCGGACAAGCGGCGAACTCGACTACCTGTTGAAGGTCGTGGTGCCGGACATGGATGCCTACGACGAGTTCTACCTGCGCTTGATCGAGTTCATCGACCTCTACGACGTCCGTAGCTCATTTGTGATGGAGGAGATGAAGCGCACGACCGCGCTGCCACTCAGCTATGTCTGAGCGAGTTACAGCTATGTCTGAGCGAGTTACAGCTATGTCTGA
>CAZMYN010000003.1:32454-38418 GCA_964570495.1 uncultured Acidimicrobiales bacterium
CAGCTATGTCTGAGCGAGTTACAGCTATGTCTGAGCGAGTTACAGCTATGTCTGAGCGAGTTACAGCTATGTCTGAGCGAGTTAGCGGTCCTGAGCAAGTGCAGCACCGACGATGCCAGCCTTGTTGAGCGCCTCTGCAGCAACGACCGGGGTGCGGACATCGTCGAGGAACTCTTTGAAATCGTCGAACTCCTTGCTGATGCCACCTCCCAAGACAAACAGCTCAGGCCAAAAGAGCTTCTCCATTTCTTGAAGCACCTTCTCGACCTGCTTGCCCCACTTCTTGAAGGAGAGGTCTTTCTCGGTCTTGATGCGGGACGACGCACGCTCCTCGGCGATCTTTCCGCCGAGCACCATGTGCCCGAATTCGGTGTTGGCCACAAGCTTGCCGTCGGTAAAGACCGCCGAACCAATGCCAGTTCCCAGCGTCAACAAGATGACCGTGCCCTTGACGTCCTCGGCAGCGCCAAAGCGAACCTCGGCAAGCCCGGCAGCATCGGCATCGTTGATCATCACCACGTCGCAGCCCGCAACGTCGGTGAAGATCTTGTCGCCGTCGGTGTCGATCCACGACTTGTCGAGATTCGCTGCCGTGCGAACAATGCCGTTGACGACCACGCCAGGGAATCCAACGCCCACCGGGCCGGTCCACGAGAAGTGCTTGACGATCTCGCCCACAACTTCGGCCATGGCTTCAGGGGTTGCGGGTTTGGGCGTATCGAGCCGGAAGCGGTCGGTGAGCATCTCACCAGCCTCGGTGTCCACCTCGGCCGCTTTCATTCCAGAGCCGCCAATATCGATGCCAAGTACACGCGTCACGAACTAGTTCCTTGCTAACGAGGTTGTTCAGCGGGCGGAATCCCGCCCGCCGAACGATAGTTCGCGAATGGGTCCTTTAACCAAACTCTGAGTTACGCCTCGCGCTGAGCGTCTACCGGTGTGGGCTCAGTAGCTGTCTCCGGTGCGTCGATCTGCGGTGCTGCTGTGGTGGACGCAGGCGGTAGCGCTGGCTGATCCGACTCGGCCCCAGGAGTCATGCGCTGTCGCAATGGACCCATGATGTCGACACCGGTCGCGGTTTCGATCTGCTCGGCGATAGCGATGACCGAGGCGGGGAGCTGCTTGGCAATCCCGGGAAGGGCTTGGCCATCGCCACCAGCGTCGATGACGGTCATCTTGTCGATGTCGATGTTGTTGACCGTCGAGACGATCTGATCGATCAGCTCGGGCAACATGTTCAATACAAAGATGTCGTGAGCGTCGTTACCCGCTGCCTTGTACTGGTCGGTGAGCCGCTGGAAGACCTCGACCTGGGCAACACCTTCCTCAACAATGTGCGCCGCATCGGCACGAGCCTGCAACTGACGGGCCTCAAGGTCGGCCTGGGCTGGGAGAACAACGTCGGCCTGAAGGCGACGCTTCTCGAGCTCGATTCGCTCGAGCTCGAGTTCCTGCTCGGCAACGGCCTTTGCCTTCTCGCCGGCAACGCGGGCCTCTTCTTCCTTGGCACGAGCAACACCGTCGAGCTCAGCTTGACGAACACGGAGCAAGTTCTGCTCTTCGACGATCTTGCGCTCAGCCTGGGCCCGCGCGATCTGAGCCATTTGCTGAGAATCGGCCTCGGCTTGTTCGGCTTCAGCTTGCTTCGCGGCTTCGGTCACGCGTGCTGACTTGAGGACGTCTGCGGTACGGCGACGTCCAACAGCGTCGAGGTAGCCGACTTCGTCGGTGACGTTCTGAATCTTGAGCACGTCGAGTTCGAGACCCATTGTCTTGATGTCGTCGTCGGCCTCTTCGATGAGAACCTGCGAGAACTTGAGGCGATCCTCGTTGACCTCCTCAGGGGTCAGCGTTGCAAGAACACCACGAAGGTTCGCTTCGAGAGTTTCCTTCGCGATCTGGGCGATCGTCTGATGCGGTTGGTTGAGAAAGCGCTCGACTGAATTGGCCAGGAGCGAGTCTTGGCTCGACACCTTGACGTTCGCAATGCCTTGCACGTTTAGCGGAATTGCACCCTTTGAATAGGCGTTCAGAACCGACACTTCGAGCGGAATGTTGTTGAGGTCCATCCAGGACACCTGCTCGAGCAGCGGGATGCGCAGCGTGCGCCCACCCTTGAGCGTGCGATAGCCCACAGTGGTGCCATTCGTGGTCTTGCTTCGCCCCGAGATAATCGCCACCCGGTTTGGTGGACAGATGATGATCAAGCTCTTCACAATGAAGATCGCTGCCACGATCATCAACACAATGGCAGCAGCAAAGATAGCTACAAACGGTTCCATATTCTCTGTACCCCTTTCGGCGGTTCCCACCGCATTCCTATACCCGTCGGTAAAACAGGCAAGCCTTTAAAAATTGATAGGTGCTGTCAGTCGGACAGCTCCGGATCGACCGGCATTACCTGGGCAACGCCGTTCGCCATCTTGACAATCACCACTTGTTCGCCAAGCCCAAAGCTCTGGTCGTCGGGGAGCAGGGAGCCCGCAGTGAGTTGCACTCGTTCGTTTCCGGTATCGAACCAAATGCGACCGCGCTTGTCGCCCTCGATAGGCACGTTCACGGTGGCGACCCGGCCTTCGATCTGGCGGTCCGTCAGCGTGCTGTCCGAATCGGTGTTGCGTAGATAGCTAAAGAGGGCGGTGTTCGTGAAGGCTGCCAGCACGCCCAGTACGACCGCGAGGATGAGAGTGCCGACAAACCCGACATCGAAGACGGTGCCGAGGATTCCCGAACCGCCAAAGAAGGCAAGAAACATGGCATAGGAGCTCACCGGGATCCGACGAAAGAGCGCCGTGATGTCGCCAACGCCCGACGAGATGTCGACGTCTGAACCAAAATCGAGGTCGACGTCGGCGCCTGCCTCAAGGTCAAAGCCGCCGTCGGCATCGGTGCCACCGGCCGCGAACAAGAGCACAAGAGGGATGCCAAGAACAGCACAGAAGATGTACACCGGCAACATGAACTAATTGTAGTCCTTGGGTGTACGGACGAATCAGGGGTTCACTCCCCTGAGCCACCTATTGACACGAACCCGTCACAAAATTTGGCTCAGGAAGAGCTTTGTCCGGTCTTCTTGCGGATTTGTGAAGAAATGCTCCGGGGTCCCGACTTCGACAATTTCGCCGTCAGCCATAAAGACAACCCGGTCGGCAACCTCGCGGGCAAAGCCCATCTCGTGGGTGACGACGATCATGGTCATACCCTCATTTGCGAGGTCCTTCATCGTGTCGAGAACCTCTTTGATCATCTCGGGATCGAGCGCCGAGGTGGGCTCGTCAAAGAGGATGACCTTGGGCTTCATAGCCAGCGAGCGGGCAATCGCGACACGCTGTTGCTGACCGCCGGAAAGCTGGCCCGGGAACTTGTAGGCCTGGTCCGGGATCTTGACACGTTCGAGCAGTTCGAAGGCGGTCGCCTCAGCTTCGGCCTTTGCAATGTTGCGGACGTTGCGCGGCGCGAGGGTGATGTTGTCGAGCACGGTGAGGTGCGGGAACAGGTTGAAGCTCTGGAACACCATGCCGGTCTCGCGACGGATGTTCTGGATCGACTTCACGTCGTCGGACAGTTCGACACCGTCCACGGTGATCATGCCGCGGTCGTGACGTTCGAGACGGTTGATGCAACGAATGAGCGTCGACTTGCCCGAACCTGACGGGCCGATAACGACAACAACTTCCTGTTCGCCGACCTTCATGTCGATCCCATGCAGGGCTTGGAAGTCGCCGAAGAATTTGTCGACGTGCTCGACATCGATCATCACGCTTCCGGTGCCACCGACCTGGGTGGCATCTGAATTGATTGAGGCATTGCTCATCGCGTTCCAACTCCCAATTTCGCTTCGAGCCTGCGGCTCTCTTTGGACAAGGTAGAGGCAAAGGCCCAATAGCCCAGTGCCACGAATAGATAAGTGATTCCGAAGAGGCCTCTGCCGACGAAGTCCGTCTGGGCGTTCGCAATATCGGAGACTCGAAGGAACTCGGTGATGCTGATGATCGAGAGCAGCGACGTGTCCTTGAGCAGCGAGATGAACTGTCCAACCATGGCCGGGATCACGGCGCGGAGGGCCTGGGGAAGAACGATCAGGCGTTGCACGTTGTACGCAGACATTCCCGATGCTTGTGCCGCCTCGGTCTGGCCCTTCGGTACCGCCTGAAGGCCACCTCGGACGATCTCGGCAATGTAGGCCGAGCTGAACATCGTGATGACGACGATTGCCAACGTCAGGTCGGCGGGGATAGTCAGATTGATCGGGAGGAACAAGGGAAGCAAAAAGCTCGATGCGAACAGCAGCGAAATGAGCGGCACGCCACGCACGAACTCGATAAAGATGACCGACGCGGTCTTGAGCACCGGCAGGTCCGAGCGGCGACCGAGTGCGAGCAAGATGCCAAATGGGAGACCGGCGACAATGCCAATGATGGCGGTGAACAAGGTGACGTGGAGCCCGCCCCAGTCTTCCCAGCCAAAGCCTTCGAACCCAATGGAGCGGACAATAAACCACACGACGAGCCCAGCCACGAGGGCCGGGCCAAGGCGTGTTGCCACGCCGACGAGCCCTCCGGTTACGACGCGGCGTCCAAGTTCGGTCGCGACCCACACAAAGGTAATGAAGCCAAGAATGATGCCGCCAAGGTTGGACGTACCGGCAATGACGAGCACCGAGATCACGACCAGCGTTGCGCCAATAAACGCCGCCGAGCGGCGGAGCGATGCGGGCAACCGCCAACCAGCTTCGCGAGCGATCACGATGACGGGGAAGATTGCAGCTACACCAATGAATGGAAGCACGGTCCGAGCAAAACTGACGAAGAGAAAAATGATCGCGATGATCGCCCAAAAGCGTCGGAACAAGCTGGAGAAAGGTTCCTTCGTCGATTCGAGTTCCTGGGTGAGCGCCAGCTCGTGACTCGAACGAGCCAGGGCGCCCGTCGTCAGCCCGATGGCAGCCAAGAACACATATCCCGACACCCAAAGCCGCCACAGTTCTCCACGGTCGAATCGTCCGACCATGAAGTTGGCGAGGTTGGTGCGAATGATCTCGAAATCCGAGTCGATGAGCCACCGAATGGCAAAGAACGCCAACGCGATAGCCAACGCTCCGACCACGAGGGTGATGAACGAGTTAAACGGAGTGGAGAAGAGGTTCTTCTTCACCCATTCGCCAGGAGGCAGCTTCTGGCTTGGCGGTGTCGAATCGAGCGGAACGATCGGCAACTCAGAACTGAGACCGGGATCTCCTACAGGTGCTACCACGATCTACCTCCCCACCAGTTGCAGTCGTCGGTTGATCACATTGCCAACCGCGGAGAGCACGAGCGAGATAGACAAATACAACAGCGCCAGAATCAACAACAGCTGAGGTGCCGGCTGAGACTGGCCAAAGAGATTCTGCACAGACGCCGTTGTTTCGGTGAAGCCGATGGGAAGCGCCAAGGAGCTGTTCTTCGCAAAGTTCAGCATCTGGCTAATCAGCGGCGGGAAGGCGACTCGGAAGGCTTGGGGCAAGATCACAAAGCGATACTTCTGCACGGTCGAGAGCGCCAGTGCGTTGCCGGCTTCCTCTTGGCCTTTGTGTACGGCCAGGATCGAGCCACGCACGATCTCGGAGATGTGCGTCGAGGTGTAGATCACCAGTGCAAAGGTCAGTGCGGCGTACGGCATTTGCATGCGAATGCCGTCGGTGATGACTCGCCCCCGCGAATCGATGCTCGGTATGGAGGCCGTTACTGGCCGGCCGAGAACGAAGTAGGCAATGACGACGATCGCAACAAAGGCGCCGAGCCCCCACAGAACTCGCCGGTGCGGAGCGCCGGTCTTGTTGAAGACCAGGGTTCGCCATACCCCAACAGCAATCGCAGCGATGATGGCAATCAGCACGATCCAGACAAAGAGCTGGTAGTTCTCGCTGCCCGTGCGTTTCAGGGACGGAAACGCAAAGCGTGAGTTGTTGAAAATAAACCAGCT
>CAZMYN010000004.1:0-34263 GCA_964570495.1 uncultured Acidimicrobiales bacterium
GTACACCTACGAAGGTGAACAACTCGGTCAGGGCCGTGAGAAGGCGAAAGACTTCTTGATCGAAAACCCCGAAATCATGGTCGAGATCACCGATCGGGTCACGAAATTGGTCATGCCGAGCCCAGAAGCCGAAGAATCCGACGTTGCTGAAGATGAATTCACCGAGGCCGATGACGAGCCCATTTTGCTCGATGACTGACGCGGCGTAGTAGTACATGCACCCGACTCCACCAAGCGTGGGGTCGGGTGTTCGCGTTTTCCCCTACCTACCAATCTTGGTAGGCAAATTACATCGATGTAACACGTAGGGCGCGAACAAATGCACCCTTTGTGTTATTCAGTGGTGGTAGCGTGGTTCTTGGCAGGTGGAGGCGAGTAACGAATTCGTTACTGGCAGGGCCCAACGTATTCCCGTTGGAGGACCCCTCATGACAAAACGCTTCGGTTACCCGCTACTCGCGCTGTTTGTGCTGTATCTCATTTCGCTGAACGCATCGGAAACCGGCCGTAGAGGAAACGACTTCTTGGCGATGGTCGGTGGCCTCGCCAATGCAATCCTCGACTTCTTGCGTGGGCTTGCCGGCGACGGAGCAGTAACTCAGGCGCTCGCAGTCGTCGGCCTGTGACCAATCGAGTCCCGAACCGGACTCCACCCGCAGGGTACGTTGCGCAGAAGCCGAACTTTGGCGATCAGATGCGCCTCCTCTTCGCGCCGCCGCGCGATGAGGACGTACTGATCTCCGATGAGATTGTCTATTACCGGGCGCCCAAGCACGCCATGAGCCTGTTCGAACCGCTGATCGAGACACTCGCTGTCCTGGTTGTCGTCATTGCCGCGATGGTGCGCCCCAACCTTTCTGGGCCAAATCCGACCCTGTTGCTCATTGTTTTGTCGTTGATCGTCGCATGGCGTTGGGTGCAGGCTCGCGAATGGGGATTTAG
Organism: uncultured Acidimicrobiales bacterium; assembly: GCA_964570495.1. Classification (GTDB taxonomy): domain Bacteria; phylum Actinomycetota; class Acidimicrobiia; order Acidimicrobiales; family SHLQ01; genus SHLQ01. Next base: position 943 of record CAZMYN010000004.1, read on the forward strand.
CGCACTCATTGGAGCGGTGATTGTTGGCTACGTGATGTTGACCAACCAGATCGATCCGGCAGTGTTACTGCCCGGCGTTGGACTCTGGTTTCTTGCTCGCTTGTCGGTCTGCATCCTTCGATGGTGGAAATACGAGCTCCGCTATCTCACCAATCGCCGCGTCATCGAGGCCACGGGGCTTCTGGGTCTGCGGGTTGCCTCGCTACCCGTCACTAGGGTGACCGACCTGGTCCTCGACCGAACAACTGCCGGTGAAGCCTTTGGATACGGCAACCTTCGAATAGAGAGTGCTGGCCAAGATCAGTCGCTCGCGAATGTCAATTTTCTTATGGAACCGCGGACATTTCACCGCCTCGCGGTTCGTCTAGCTACTAAACCAGCCAAGATCGACCTGAAAAACTTCATTGACGTACCACCGGTCCGAAGGATAGGAAGGTAACACCGCATCGACCTTGTGTCGTTCAGGTGATATTTCCCCTCCAAGACATCAGATGCCCGTCGCTGCCGCGACGGGCATCCGGTGTTTTGTGCGTGTTGTTAGAGTTGAAGACGTGAAGAAGTACCTCTTGCGCACCTACGGGTGCCAGATGAACGAACACGACTCCGAGCGCATTGCTGGCCTGCTCGAATCCGAAGGCTACGAGTCAACAACCGACGTGTCCGACGCCGACGTCGTCATGTTGAATACCTGCTGCATTCGCGAGAACGCCGACAACAAGCTGTACGCGGCACTCGGCGATCTCAAGGCCGAGAAGGCAAGGCGTCCGGACATGCAGATCGCTGTCGGCGGCTGCCTGGCACAAAAGGACAAAGATCTCGTCGGCGAGAAGGCCGGTCATGTCGACGTTGTCTTTGGTACCCACAACGTCCATCGAGCAGCCGAACTGCTCGCTGAAAGTCGCGAACAGGGCCAGATCGTCGAAATTCTCGAAGCAGCGGTCGATGCTGAACACGCCGCGTTTCCGAGTGCGCTCCCGGAGAAACGTGAGGTCGACCATGCTGCGTGGGTCACGATCCAGATCGGCTGTGACAACAGTTGCGCCTTCTGCATCGTGCCGTCGGTGCGTGGGCCAGAAATTTCGCGCCCGTTCGGCGACCTGGTTCGCGAAGTCGAACACCTCGCGAAAGATGGGGTCACGGAGATCACGCTCCTCGGGCAGAACGTCAACAGCTACGGTCGAGATATCACGCTGAAGCTCGGTGGCCGCGACGCCGACGAATTCGACGCCCACGAGGCAGGTGAACTCTGGATCGACGATCGTCGTCGTGGCCGTCCGCTTTTCGCAGACCTCCTGCGCTCAACCGGCGCTGTAGAAGGCATCGAGCGAGTGCGCTTTACCAGTCCGCATCCAAAGGATCTGCGCGAAGACACCATTGCGGCGATGGCACAAGTCGACACGGTGTGTAACCACCTGCACTTCCCGCTGCAATCGGGCAGCGACGAGATACTGAAACAGATGCACCGCGGTTACACCGCCGAGCGCTATCTCGAACGGCTGGACGCTGCCTATGCCGGTATCGACGACCTCGCGGTCACCACCGACATCATCATTGGCTTTCCCGGCGAGACCGAAGAAGACTTCGTCAAAACCCTTGAGGTTGCCGCGCACGCGCAGTACGACTCGGCCTACACCTACGTCTTCTCGCCACGCGAAGGCACCGAGGCCGCCGAGATGCAGGAGGACTTCCTCCCCAAGGAGGTCACCAAGGAGCGTATGGAACGGCTCCGTCGGGTGATCGAACGTTCGGCAGCTCGAAAGCACGCCGAACGCGTCGGGCGAATCGAAGAGGTCGTCGTCGAGGGGCCGTCGCGACGCAACCCTGGAGTCGTCAGCGGACGCACCCGGCAAAACAAGTTGGTCCACTTCGAGGGGGAGCTCAAGGCCGGATCTCTCGCAGCGGTCGAGATCACCACGGCCAAGTCCCACTACCTGCTCGGTGAGCTGAGCGAAGTTCTCCGAGGACCACGTGTTCGAACCAAAATTCCCGTCATTGCCGGCTGAGCTCGCTCAGTTGAAGCTGACCGGCCGAGCAACCGATTCACAATTCGCCCAGAACCCCCTGCCTCTCGCACGCGCCCTGGGCATTGGGCTTGCGGGCTTTCATAGCAGCACCGTGCCCGAAGGACTCGAACCGCGCACCCCAGCCGAGACCGACAACGCGCTTCGCTGGCTCGACTCCGAGGACCCGCTGCCCGCTCCATTCACACGGGTCTCCCACGCGGCTGTCCGTAGCCAACTGAGCACCCCGCCAACCGTCTCGGCTCCGGTCGTGACTCACGGAGCGCCCATCGTTGCGAACGTGACCTTGGATAACTCGGTTGCGCATTTCGACGAATCCGACGTGCTCGGCTTTGACCCGCCCGAACGCGACCTGTCCATTGCGATTCGCTCGATTTCAGAGACGTTCACCGGCGAGGTCGCAATCACTTTCCTCGACGCGTACGTCGAAGCGGGAGGAGGCCAGCCGCTCGGACTCGCCCTCGACTGGTACGGCGTGCTCGCAGCCTTCCGATGAACGCCCACGCCTTTTCCACGCCTCCACTGTGCATTCTGGGGCCGACAGCTTCAGGCAAGTCGAGCGTGGCCATGGCGTTGGCTACCGAGCTCGACAATGTCGAGCTCGTCTCGATCGACTCGATGCAGGTGTATCGAGAGATGGACATCGGTACGGCCAAGCCAAGTGCTGCCGAGCAAGCAGCCGTGCCACACCATCTGATCGATCTGTCCGATCCTGCCGACGACTTCGACGTGTCGATGTTCCAGACCGCCTGGCGCGAGATCGCCAGCGACCTGGCCAATAGGGGAGTGACGCCGATTCTGGTCGGAGGAACTGGCCTGTATTTGCGCTCGGTCATCGATGCCTTGGAACTGCCGGGCCGATACCCCGAGGTTCGTAGCGAGCTAGAAGCACGCAGCAACGACCTACCAGCGTTGTATGAAGAGCTGGTACGGCTGGATCCGCTCGCTGCTTCGCGGATGGACGCCAACAACGACCGCAGGTTGTTACGTGCCCTCGAGGTCACGCTCGGCTCGGGTCGCCCGTTCTCGTCGTTTGGGCCGGGCATGGAGGACTATCCCGAGGTGCCGTTCCGTCTGCTTGGTCTGCGGCTCGATCGCGAACTCATGATCGAACGGATAAACGCCCGCTACGAGGTGCAAATGGAGCAGGGCTTTCTCGACGAAACCCGGTCGCTGGTCGAGCGCGACCGCCCGATTGGCAAGACGGCAAGACAGGCGCTCGGATATCGCGAGCTGCTCTCACACATCGAGGACGGCGTAGCTCTCGACAGCGCACTCGAAACCGCCCGCGTGCGGACCAGACGCTTCGCCCGTCGTCAAATGAAGTGGTTCATCCGCGACCCGAGAATCACCTGGGTAGACATCGACGCGTCGGGTGTCGTCGACCACGATGCTGCTATTGCTCGCGCGGTGGCGCTACTCGGTCAGCCCGCTGGCTGAAGCACCGCGTCGTTCCTCAACGCGATCGGGCTCTTTCTACAGCACGAGTGATGGTTCCAAATCCGCTCGTACATACTGGAGAGGATGCATCTGACCAAACATCACGGCCTCGGAAACGACTTTCTCGTCACGTTCGTTGACGAGGTACCCCCGCGCGCGAGCGAACTTGCGGTCGAACTTTGCAATCGCAGCACCGGAGTGGGGGCTGACGGCTTGATCTTTGGGATCGATGCGGGATCGACGCCGGTAATGCGGCTGTTCAACGCGGACGGGTCGACGGCCGAGATCTCTGGAAACGGTCTGCGCTGTTTTGTTCAGGCACTTGCGATGCGTCGTGGTGTGCAAGAACTCGACATCGAGGTCGACACTCTTGCCGGAATTCGCGCATGCACGCTTGCACCGAGTGACGATCCAGCGGTCAGCCACGGTTCGACGGACATGGGGCCCGTAACCGCAGGCGACTCGCCCCACCAAGACGACTTCCTCACGAACGTCGTCGGCGTGCCCGAGGTCAAACAGTGGACGATCGGCGCCGTGGGCAACCCCCACGTTGTTCTCGAAGTGGCTGAGCCGAGCGAAATCGACCTGGCACTCGTCGGACCACAGATCGAGTCTCACTTTCCTCATGGGGTCAATGCACACTTCATTCGTCGCACCGGTGAAGATGCAATCGAGTTGGCGGTGTGGGAACGAGGCGCGGGGATTACTCAGGCGTGCGGCTCTGGTGCAACGGTTGCAGCCCAACGAGCCCACGAGTGGGGCTTGGTAGGTCAACACGTATTGGTATCGATGCCGGGCGGAGCGGCAACGGTCGATGTTGCGGCGACCGAGCAGTCCAGCGCGGTCTTGAACGGCACGGCGACCTTCGTTGCAAGCATCGAGGTTCCACGTGGGTGACAACGCCGATCGCAGCGATGGGCAGCGTCAACACCATTCCGATCACCGTGGAGCGTTTGGGGAGTTCGGCGGCGAATCGTCGGGCCTTATCGATCGCTCGTTTCGTGAACGGATCGTGCTGGTTGGTGTGACCATGCCCGACGGCAGCGCCGATGAGACCGATGCATCGCTCGATGAACTCGCTCTATTGGTCGACACTGCCGGCGCCGACGAGGTCGGACGCGTCCATCAGCGGCGTCGAGCCCCCGACCCAGCGACCTTCGTGGGCAAGGGCAAGGCCCAAGAGATCAAAGACATCTCGCTTGCTGTTGACTCCGACACGGTGGTGTTCGACGACGAACTCTCACCAGCCCAACAAGGCAATCTCGAAAAGATCCTCGGACGTTCCGCACTCGACAGGACAGCGGTGATTCTCGACATCTTTGCCCAGAATGCGTCGAGCACCGAAGGTAAGGCACAGGTCGAACTCGCACAGTTGAAGTACCGGTTACCTCGCCTTCGAAGCTCGGCGCGAACGTTCTCTCAGCAAGGTGGCGGTATCGGCACTCGTGGTCCGGGCGAAACCCAGCTCGAAGTTGATCGGCGACGCCTGGTGCGTCGGGTCCACAAGCTCGAAGAGGACTTGCGCAAGCTTGCCAAGAACCGCGAGGTGCAATCGAAGGCTCGCAAACGCACATCGAATCGGCGCGTTGCGCTCGTGGGCTACACCAACGCTGGCAAGTCCTCGGTGCTCAACCGGGTTACCAACGCCGATGTGCTCGCCGAGGATCGCCTCTTCGCCACGCTCGATGCCACCACTCGCAAGCTCTCGATGCGCGGTGGCGAGATGGTGTTCTTGACCGACACTGTCGGCTTTGTTCGCAAACTGCCCACACAACTCGTCGAGGCGTTCAAGAGCACGCTCGACGTGGTGATCGATGCCGATCTCTTGTTGCACGTCGTCGATGCGTCGGCACCCGATGTGCAAGGGAACATCGACGCCGTCCGCCAAACATTGCGCGCCATCGGGGCAACCGACGTACCGGAGCTGATGGTCTTCAACAAGATTGATGTCGAGCCCGACGTCGATGGGTTGCTCGGCCGCCACCCGGGCGCGGTTGCGGTGTCTGCGCACACCGGTGAGGGAATCGATGTCCTGCTCGAGACGGTCAGCAACCGACTGCGCTCGCTCACCGAACTGGTCGAACTGAACATTCCTTACGATCGTGGCGACATTTTGGCCAAGGTCCACCGCGAAGGTCAGGTCCTAACCGAGCTCGCCTCCGAGACCGGCATCACCGTGCGGGCACGACTCGATCCCGACTCGAAGGGCCGCCTGCGCGAATGGCTGATTGGAACAAGCGTGATCGAAGAGGTTGTCGAGCCATGGGAAGATCCACCGTCCTAGAGGGTGCTGCGGAGCGTTTAGGCTGATGGCGTGAACGAGTTCGTGCTCCCGCCATATCCATACGACCGGTTAAACCAGTACAAAGCACGCGCCACCGAGCGCCATGGTTCGATCATCGACATGTCGATCGGGGCTCCCCACGACCCGCCGCCAGATGCAGTGATCGACGCGTTGGGGGATTCGAACGCCGAGCGCGGCTATCCGCCATCGATTGGGTCTGTCGAGTTTCGCCGGGCTGTCGCCGACTGGCTGGAGTCCCAGTGCGGCGTAACTATCTCGATCGACGATGTTGCTGCGACGGTTGGCTTGAAAGAGTTCGTGTCGGGGCTGCCTCACTGGCTTCACCTGCGCGATCCGTCGAAAGACACGGTGCTGTATCCCGCGGTGAGCTACCCGAGCTATGCCATGGGAGCCGAGCTAGCGGGCTGTCGTGCGGTTCCGGTTCCCGTCGACGACGAGTGGCGACTCCGTCTCGACCAGATCGATCCCGAAGATGCTGACCGGGCCTTGCTGTTGTGGATCAATACGCCCGGCAATCCTGCTGGTGGGCTCGACGATCTGGCGCAAGCCGCGAACTGGGGCCGAGCGAACAACGTTCCAGTCGTGAGCGACGAGTGCTACATCGAATTCACCTGGGATGGACCCAAGCAAACAATTCTCCAACATGGCTCGGAGGGAGTTCTGGCCGTACACAGCTTGTCGAAGCGTTCGAACCTGGCCGGCGTGCGTGCCGGGTACTACGCCGGCGATCACGAGCTCGTCCACTGGCTCAAAGAGATCCGCAAGCACGTGGGAGCGATGATGCCCGGGCCGTCCCAGCATGCAGCTGCGGTGGCCCTGGGCGACCAGGATCACGTCGAAGCCCAAAAGGCTGCGTATCGGCGCCGCATGGAAGCAATGATCAGTTTCCTCGCCAAGATCGGACTCGACGCACCGATGCCTGGCGGCGGCTTCTATCTGTGGGTGAAGACCCCGACAGGCGATGGCTGGACGCTCGCTGAAGAGCTCGCGGATCGCTTCGGGCTCATCGTCTCACCGGGTGAGTTCTATGGCGAGGTGTCGAGCAATTACGTCCGTATCGCCGTGGTCCAAGACGACGCCGCGATCGCGGAGCTCGAACAGCGACTGGCGAACGAACAAGGCCGTTAACCTTCGCCTATGGCACACCCCCTGCTACACCTCACCGCCGACCTTGTCGACATGGCTTCTGTCAGCTTTGACGAGGGGCCAATCGCCGACTGGTTCGAAGAGCAACTCCGCAAGATCGATGGCCTTGAGGTGGTGCGAGTCGGCAACAACATCGTGGCGCGCACCAACTTGGGCCGGAAGTTCCGGGTAGCACTCGCTGGCCACCTCGACACGGTGCCGGCTAACGACAACGCGACGGCGCGAATCGATGGCTCGGTTCTCCACGGGTTGGGTTCTGCGGACATGAAGGGCGGACTGGCGGTCATGTTGGAACTCGCACGGACGGTACGTGAGCCCGCCGTCGACGTCACCTACGTGTTGTACGCCCGCGAAGAGGTCGCCCTTGAACACAACGGCCTACGAGAGTTGTTCGCCGAAGTTCCCGAACTGTTGGCCGCCGATGTCGCGATTCTTGGCGAACCGACCGATGCGGTCGTCGAAGCTGGTTGCCAAGGCACGATGCGGGCAAAGATCACGTTGCACGGAGCGCGGGCGCACACAGCTCGCCCCTGGATGGGACGTAACGCCATTCACCGCCTCGGAGCGCTGCTCGCAACGCTCGATGACCTGGACTACCGCGAGCCCGTCATCGATGGATGCAAGTATCGCGAGGCTGTTCAGGCAGTGTTCGTCGACGGTGGGGTTGCCGGAAACGTCGTTCCCGACGTCGCGTCGGTCACGATCAACCATCGCTTTGCTCCCGATCGATCACCCGAGGAGGCCGAGGCCTATGTTCGTTCGGTCGTTGGGCCTTTTATGGACGATGACGACACCTTCGAGATCACCGACATGTCGCCAGCGGCCAAACCCGATCTGCGTCACCCGGTGATGGCGTCGTTTATTGGACGCAACAACATCTTGGTTCGCGCAAAGCTTGGCTGGACCGACGTTGCCTTCTTTGCCGAGCAGGGGATCCCGGCGGTTAACTTTGGCCCGGGCGACGCGACCTTGGCCCACACGCAACAAGAGCACCTCGATGAGGTGCCCTTGGTGATGGCCTACTCAGCCCTTGAAGAACTTCTAACTACTGGCGTCTAGTAACGGCGCAAACCGTTCTAGTAACGGCGCAAACCGTTCTAGTAACGGCGCAGTACAGTGACGACCTTGCCGTAGACCTCGACCTCGCCGGCGTTGTAGACCATTGGCTTGAGGCTGTCGTTGGCCGGAAGCAACGTGACGGTCTTTCCTGCGGTCGTGTAGGTCTTGACGGTGGCTTCGCCGCCGGGGATACCAGCGATCACGATTTCGCCGCTCGTTGCGGTGTCTTGACGGCGTACGACGACGAAGTCGCCATCGTGGATTCCGGCGTTGATCATCGAGTCGCCGCGAACCCGCAGCATGTACAGCTCGCCGTCACCGGTGAACTCGGCCGGTAGGGGCATGAGTTCTTCGACGTTCTCGTGAGCGAGCACGTCGGTGCCCGCAGCAACGTCGCCAACGAGCGGAACGTGCGTGACCGCAGCGCGCTCGATGACCGCACCGGAGTTCGGATCGTAGCGAACCTCGATCGCTCGTGGCTTTGATGGATCCCGGCGAAGGTAGCCGAGCTTTTGCAGCGTGTTCAGGTGGCTATGCACGGTGGACGGTGAGGTAAGCCCGACCGCCTTGCCGATCTCGCGAACCGACGGGGGATAGCCGAGTTCGCGGTTCTGAGAGTCGATGAAATCGAGTATCGACTGTTGCCGTTCGGTGAGGTTGGTACCGCTCATGAAGTTGCTTTCGTGTAGGGCAGAGGTAAAGCCGCGTTGTCGTGGGATGTCTGGCTGGGTTGCATAGTTGTGGCTGTGCGAGCGAATCGAACAAACTTTCGAATTTGACGTTGCATCGTACAACTGTTCGTACTATAACTGGGGAACGGAAGTTCGCCAAACACATGTTCGCCGAACAACCGTACCCGGTCAAGGACCTTCACGAACTTCTCGCTACGGCGGGGGGCGTTCTCGCTAAGGCGAGGGACAAATCGTGAAGCAGGGTGGAGGCCAGTCCGACTCGATCGATCCAGAAACATCGCTAAAAACCCAATGGTTTCAACGAGTTTCAGGTGAGTGTCACACCCCAGGAGAATACTGATGACCATGACCTTTACTCCAAGCGCCGCACCACCGGCAGCCACCTCTACACGTGCCACTGCTACCTCTACACCCACGGCGCCACGTGCACACAGGGGCACTTCGATCAACCTGTTCCTGGCGGCAATCGTTGCTGTTGGCATCATTGCTGGTCTGGTTGGTTGGGGAGGCGGGGCCGCAGCGAACAGCCCAATAGAGCCGGTGTCGGCGGTTTCGGTTCTCGACGATGCGATCGAGGTATATGTGGTTCAGCCCGGCGACACGCTATGGGCCATTGCATCGCAGATGGCTCGACCCGGCGAAGATATCCGCCCGATCGTCGATGCGCTGAAGGAACGTTCGGGCGGCTCTTCGCTCGACATTGGTCAGCGGATCATCATCGACCACTCGACAATCCGCGGGTAGTCATGTTCGGTTTCGCAGGTAACGATGGAACAACAAACCATCCTCGTGCAAAACACGATCAAGGCTCATTGGATAGGCGGGTGAGCTGTCCATGGCGCCCACGGCCCGTGGACCATTGCCGCCAACGAGAATTGGGGCAAACGACAAACAGAATTCATCGACCAAGTCTTCGGCCACAAACGCAGCGTTGAGCGTCGGGCCGCCTTCCACGAGAACCGTCTTGGCTCCCCGCTTTCCGAGCTCGACCAGCATGGCTCCGAGGTCGACCGTGTCCGATCCGGCTTTGATGACCTCAGCGACTGCTGCGATCGCGTCGACTCGGGATGCTTCGGCCTGTTCACGGGTGACCAATATCGGTCGAGATGCCGGGTCGAACACGGAATGAGCGGGGTCGATCTTTGCCGAGTTCGTGACGATTGCGATTCTCGGCAACGGGTCTTGGCCTCGCTCGACCCGCATCTTCTGGATGTGGTCGGGTGTTTGGGGAGGTCCATAATTTTCGGCAACGACGGTGCCCGAAGCCGCAACGATCACGTCGGCGACCCCGCGGATCGCCCGAAAAACAGCCTTGTCGGCAGGTCCACCCAACCCGCCGGACAGTCCATCGACCACAACAGCGCCGTCGATCGAGGAGATCATGTTGGTGAGAACCCACGGCCGACCGGGTGGCCCTGGTCGATTATCGGCCGCGTACAACTCGACCGGATCTACGTTCTCCACAGGGCTCGGGAAAAGTTTGTCCATGATTTGCAACGCTATCGGAACTCTCCCGGTGTCGAATAACTCGTCGAGAGGGCGTATATGTGGAAAACACGCGACTAATCCACTGCATATTCACAACTCGTCCTCTTTTGACCCACAGGGCACCGTGTCTATCCTGAACGCCGCAGCCGGGAGGGGACTCAGGCACGCTGGAGGTCTTGTGGGCGGGCTTGTCGCAGGAGCTGACCCCCGAGAACCCTCCCGGTCTGCCTACGCGAACGCCGTGAATCACGGAACAACTTGAGGGGCCCCAACGTTGACAAAATTCCGCACATCTCGTTCCCTAGTACCAATGACCTCGGCTACCGCCGTGATCTCGGCCCCGGTAAGGACTGCTCATGTCTCTTAGCTCACCATCGGTTGAATCAGTTCTTGGTCTGCGCCGTGTACACACGTCGGAGGGTAAGTCCGTATACGACCAGTTCGACTGGGAGCGCCGCGACGCACGGATTCACGATTGGCGCGATGGGTCCGTCGCCTTTGAGCAGACCGACGTCGAGGTGCCTGTTGGCTGGTCGGTCAACGCGACCAATATCTTGGCGCAGAAGTACTTCCGCGGAACGCCAGGCACAGCCGAACGCGAGACCTCGCTTCGCCAAGTCGTCGATCGAGTGGTGCAGACCATAACCCAATGGGGCATCGAGGGCGGCTACTTCGCCAGTGATGATGAAGCAGCGATCTTCACCGACGAACTCACCTTCTTGATCGTCTCGCAACGCATGGCCTTCAACAGCCCAGTGTGGTTCAACATTGGTGTTCCCGGTGTGCCACAACAGGCCTCGGCGTGCTTCATCTTGGCGGTCGAGGACACGATGGGCTCGATTCTGAACTGGTACGCCGAAGAAGGAATGATCTTCAAGGGCGGTTCGGGCGCGGGGGTCAACCTCAGCTCGATTCGTTCGTCGGTCGAACCGCTCGAAGGCGGCGGCACGGCATCAGGCCCTGTCAGTTTCATGCGCGGCGCCGACGCGTCGGCGGGAACTATCAAGAGCGGCGGCAAGACCCGCCGCGCCGCCAAGATGGTGATGCTCGACATCGACCATCCCGATATTCACGAGTTTGTTTGGTGCAAGGCAAAAGAAGAGCGCAAGGCACGAGCGCTTCGTGATGCCGGCTTCGACATGGACCTCGACGGCGCGGACTCCTTCTCCATCCAATACCAGAACGCCAACAACTCGGTTCGAGTCACCGACGAGTTCATGCGTGCCGTCGAAGCGGGCGAGCAGTGGGAACTCACGTCGGTAAAGACCGGCGAGGTCCTTCGGTCGGTACCGGCTCGTGAGCTCCTGCGTGAGATTGCGACCGCCGCATGGGAATGCGCCGACCCCGGCATCCAATACGACACCACGATCAACCAGTGGCACACGACGCCGGGCGCAGGTCGAATCAATGGCAGTAATCCGTGCAGCGAATACATGCACCTCGACAACAGCGCCTGCAACTTGGCGAGCCTCAACCTGCTGGCCTTCCATCGGCCCGAAGAGACCGGCCGGGTCTTTGAGATCGACGAGTTCGTTGCAGCTGTCGACATTGCCATAACCGCCCAAGACATCCTCGTTGGCCCTGCCGACTATCCAACCGAAGCGATTGGCGACAACGCGCGGCGCTTCCGTCAGCTCGGTCTTGGCTACAGCAACCTCGGAGCGTTGCTGATGTCTGCTGGCGCCCCGTACGACTCCGATCGCGGACGTGCGATTGCTGGAGCCGTCACGGCAGTTATGGGTGGCTCGGCGTACAACATGTCGACCCGACTCGCTGCTCGCGTGGGCACCTTCGACGGTTACGACGACGATGCCGAGAACGTTCAGCGCGTCCTTGGCATGCATCGCGGTGCTGTCGATGACCTCAACGCCGAACTGGTTCCAACCGAGCTTCTCACCGCAGCCCACGCTGCATGGGACGACACGTGCATCGGGGCCGCCAAACACGGTGTTCGCAACGCTCAGGCAACAGTCCTTGCCCCGACGGGCACGATTAGCTTCCTCATGGATTGCGACACGACCGGAATCGAACCCGACCTTGGCCTCGTGAAGATGAAGAAGCTCGTCGGTGGCGGAACAATGCAGATTGCCAACCAAGGTGTTGGGCGAGCGCTGCGTCACCTCGGTTACGACGAGGCTGCGGTTTCCGAGATCGAAGCCCACGTCGTTGAGACCGGTTCGGTTATCGGTGCTCCTGGGCTTGGTGACGATCACGTTGACGTCTTTGCCTGCTCGATGGGCGACAACGTTATTGCGCCCGGCGGACACATCACGATGATGGCAGCAGTGCAGCCGTTCTTGTCGGGAGCAATTTCAAAGACGGTCAACACTCCCGAATCCGCAACGGTCGATGAGTTTGAACAAATCATGATCGATGGCTGGAAGCTCGGCCTGAAGGCAGTTGCGCTCTATCGAGACAACTGCAAGGTCGGCCAACCCCTGAGCGCCAAGTCAGCAGCTACCGATGCTGCGGACTCTGCCTCTGAAACCGTCGCGGCCGTGGGGACTCCGGTCCCTGAACGCGAGCGCCTCCCTCGCTCGCGCACATCGCGCACCATGGAATTCCGGGTCGCTGATTGCAAGGGCTTCGTCACGGTGGGCGAATACGAAGACGGCCGCCCAGGTGAACTCTTCATCCGCGTCTCCAAGCAGGGATCGACGCTCGCTGGAATTATGGATGCCTTTGCGATCTCGGTCAGCCACGGTCTGCAATTCGGCGTGCCGCTCAGCGCGTTCGTCGACGCCTTCGTCGGCATGCGATTCGAGCCCGCCGGAATGACCGACGACGCCGAACTACGCCTGGCCTCGAGTCTGATGGATTACCTGTTCCGGCGGCTCGCTGTCGAGTACATGCCCGTAGAGGACCGCAAGGCACGCAACATCTTGACGGTAGGGGAGCGCACCGAGCCAACCCTGCCCGGCGTTGTCGAGGCCACCACCCAAACCGTTCAGGGTCAAGACGTTCCCGCCGACCCACCCAGCGGACTGGTCTCCAGCGCACCGTTCTGCGGCCAATGCGGCACCCAGATGGTTCGTGCTGGATCCTGCTATGCCTGCCGCGACTGCGGTTCCTCTAGCGGTTGTTCATGACGCTTCGCGATAGCGACTGAACACATGACCGCCGAAATCGATTCACCAATCCCGATCCAGCAGACAATTCCTGGAACGCGGCGGCGACCGGCCGAGGCCACGGGAGTGCTGCGCTTCTCCTTTGGCACCATGGGGTCGGGTAAGTCCACCCAAGCGCTCCAGATCCATCACAACCTGACACACGGCGGCTTACGCGGTGCGCTGTGTAGCAAGCTCGATCGCAAGGGCGCACGAGTGAGCACTCGGCTAGGTGCAAGCGCCGAGGCTGTTGTCGTTGACCCCTCGCTCGACCTGCGGGTCATTGCCGAGGCTGACGGAAATCCACTCGACTACCTGGTTTGTGATGAGGTGCAGTTCTACACGACACGGCAAATCGAACAGTTGGCCCAGGCCGTCGATGATTTCGGTCTCGAAGTCTTTGCCTTCGGCCTGCTCACCGACTTTCGCGGCCGCCTCTTCGAGGCCTCGGCTCGATTACTCGAGCTTGCTGATGTGTCTGAGGCAATCCAATGCGAGGCGCGCTGCTGGTGCGGCGAACGAGCGACCCACAACGCCCGAATCGTTGACGGAGTCCAGGTATATGAGGGCGATCTCGTCGTCGTCGACGATCCTGAGCGTGCCCCCGATGTGAGCTACGAGCTTCGGTGCCGCAAACACTGGACCGCAGGTCAAGGCCCCACCGAAATCGCCCTCCCCTGAAAATCTGTGGTTGCTGAGCCGCGTATTCGCGGCTGACAGACCACAGATTTTCAACGCTGGGCTAGCGGCGGCAGCTGACCGCGGTCTCTCCGGGTTCGGGTACTTCACGGCAATAGTCGACGGCGTTGCCGCCGAAGAGCTCGTCGATGCCCTTGCCTCCGACGATTCGATCGGTACCAGCGCCGCCGAAGACGAGGTCGTCGCCGAGGCCGCCCTTGACGTAGTCGCGGCCGGTAAATCCTCGGACCTCGTCGTTGCCGGCGTTTCCTTCAATGTCGTCATGACCGTGGCCGCCGAGGATCACATCGGCTCCCTCTCGGCCTCGCGCAATGTCCGCACCAGGTCCCGCTGAGATCTCGTCGTTTCCGAGTCCACCGTCGATCGTGTCGTCGCCGAAACCGCCACAGATGAGATCGTCGCCGCCCAGCCCGCGAATGGTGTCGTTTCCACGTAGACCGACAATCACGTCAGGGCCGTCGGTTCCGTCGAGCACGTCGTCGCCGGTCGTGCCAACGAGCGTGGCTGGAACGCCGTTGCATTCGGGAAGGAACGTCCGTGCTCCAAAGAAGCCAGGGGAGGGCATCTGTAGCGAACCGTAGCCATATTCGGGGTCAGGTCCGGGTGCGCCCAAGTCAACAGTGATGTCGGGGATGATCGACGCCGTGTCGGTCGCGCTTTCGATAATGAGAGCGCCGCGCAGAACGCCTAGAGCCCCGGTGATCACCGGAGCGCTCGCGCTTGTTCCCGAGAAGCAGAAACTGAAGAAGTCCGGAATCGGCAAGCACGACGGTGCAGCGATGTCGATGCCGTTTCGGCCGTCGAAGGTGGGTCCGTGCGAGGAATAGTTGGCCAGCGTCAGGTCGAGAGCCGTCTCGGTCGCGCCGACCGTCACCGAACCGGGGCTTGCCGAATCGGCACCTGGCCCTGTTGCAGAACCCTCATTGGACCATTCGTCCATTGGGGTTTGGTTGCCAAGGATCTGGATGACGTCGGCCCCGTCTGGCTCGACGTCGTCGAAGAGTCGGATGGAAAGGTAGTCCCGATCGCTCGGCCCTGAGCACCTCGTCCCAATGTGTTCGAGTGGGCGGTGAGCTGGTTCATTCTGGGTGTTCTCGCCGCGAGCTTCGGGGAACCGGTCGGTCAACTCGTCGTAGATGAAGATGTCGTAGTCGGTGGCGATCGAGGTGTCATCCCAGTCGTCCCAGCGCATTCCGAGGATGAACCCGCAGGCGAATCCCATTCGCTCGGATCCGTCGGCCCAGTTGTGGAAGCCGTTGCCGTCAGGGTCGTTGAACGATCCCACCCAGTTCTGGCCGTTGCGGCCCGGTGATCCCGCGGCGTTGCCCGCGGCGGCGACCCAAATCATGTCGAGCTCTACCGCTCGATCGACCAGCGCCGCGGTTGGGCCCGTGCCGTCACCAGGACCGTCGAACTCGGAAGTCTCCGAACGGTTGATAATCGTGACGCCTTGCTCGGCGAACCATTCGATCGCGGCCGAGAGGTCGCTCAAGGTCGCCACCGTTGCGAAGTAGAGCTCTGCGTCGGGGGCCATTCGATGGATGATTTCGGCTACAGAAACGCCGTGAGGTCCACCGTTGCGGAAGGTAATTGAGCACGAGCTACCGCTGGTCTGACAGAACGTCCCCGAGGGAGCGGGAAGCCGGCCCTCGGCGATTGCGAACTCGAGTTGCTCGGTTCCGAAGATGTCGAGGATTCCTATCTTCTGGCCTGCCCCGGTGTGGCCAACGCTATGCCAAGGCGCCATCTGAAGCGACCCTTCCACCGTCGAAAGCAGTGCCGTGTTCGTGGTCAGTGCACGGGGTGCCGCGCTGCTGGCCAAAGTCACGCTGGACACCCGGGTCACGCTGTCTGAATCGTTGAGCTCCTGGAGCTTCTCCGCGGGAATCCGCGCCTCGACAAAGAAGCCGGGGACCATGCCATACACAACGCCGCCGACCACATCGATCGCAGAGCGGACGTCGTCGAGGTTCGTTCCGTGGACTTCTACGTTGATGCTCGTGCCCGGTGGGACTGTGCGAGGGTCGGTCGCAATGGCTTCGACATCGGCATCGCTAATGGTGATTTCGCTGACCTGGCTCACAACTTCGGGCGCGTCGAACTGGAGCGACGGAGTTGGCGCATCGGCCGTGGTTGCGGACGCGGTCGATGGTTGCAGCAGAACAGCGACCAATCCGACTGCGGTAAGTGTCGCAATCGCTCGCAAGTGTCTGCCGTGAAGATTGCCGCGAATCGCCGTAAGCATCATCTGACCTCAGCGTAACCCGCGGAGTGCAAGGAGCCCCATCGGCCTGGTCAGGCGAATTGGCCTAGCGCTTCGCGACAGGCACGTAGTCGCGGCTGGATTCACCGGTGTAGACCTGGCGAGGACGAGCAATCCGGCTTTCCTGCTCGAGCATTTCCTGCCAGTGAGCAAGCCAACCAACCGTTCGCGGAATCGCAAAGAGTACCGTGAACATCTCGACCGGGAAGCCCATCGATTGGTAGATCAGGCCCGAGTAGAAGTCGACGTTCGGGTAGAGCTTCCGGTCGATGAAGTACGGGTCGGCCAATGCAACCTCTTCGAGCTTGAGCGCAATGTCGAGCAGTGGGTTCTGGCCGGTGACCTTGAACACGTCATGGGCAGCGCTCTTGATGATCTGAGCACGCGGGTCGAAGTTCTTGTACACGCGGTGGCCAAAGCCCATCAAGCGTTCTTCGCCGCCCTTGACCCGTTCGACGTAGGCCGGCACGTTCTCATAGCTGCCGATTTCGGCAAGCATGCGCAGCACGGCCTCGTTGGCGCCGCCATGGCGTGGGCCATACAAGGCTGCACACGCCGCAGCGACGGACACGTAGGGGTCGGCGTGCGCCGAGCCCACAACTCGTGCGGTCGTCGTCGAACAGTTCTGTTCGTGGTCGGCGTGCAAGATGAAGAGGATTTCCATTGCCCGCTTCAGGGCCGGGTCTGGTTCGTAATCGTCCTCAGCAATCGAGAACATCATCGACAAGAAGTTCGACGCATAGTCGAGGTCGTTGCGTGGGAACACGAACGGCAAGCCACGGTTGAACCGGTACGCCGCAGCAGCAAGCGTTGGCATCTTGGCGATAAGTCGAACGATCTGACGCTTGCGGACCTCGGGATCTTCGATCTCTTTGGAGCTCGGATAGAAGGTTGAAAGTCCAGCAACGCTCGAGGTGAGCAAGCCCATTGGGTGGGCGTCGTAGTGGAAGGCGTCGTGGATGCGACGCCTGAAGTTCTCGTGCAGGTAGGTGTGGAGCGTGATGTCCGCGGTCCAGTCGGCGAGCTCGTCTGCGCTCGGCAGTTCGCCATTCAACAACAGGTAGGCGCTCTCGAGGTGGGTGGATTGCTCGGCGAGCTGGTCGATTGGGTAGCCCCGGTACTGGAGGACCCCGTTCGCGCCGTCGAGAAAGGTGATGGCCGATTCGGTGCTCGCGGTCGTACTGAAGGCTGGATCCAGAAACCACGTGCCGGGAAGGAACTTCTTCCAGGCGGTTGCATCAATCGCACCGTTGACGAGCGGGACTTCGACGCTCTCTCCGGTGCGGTTGTCGGTAATGGTGATGCTCTCGCTCACAGGGACTCCTGGGTCTTCTTCACCGGCTGCTTCGCGACGGTGTGAATTGGAAAGGCTGGATGGCCAAACCGACTCCCCATTGAGTGGTTGCAACCGCACTAACTATATGCGCCAGCGTGCCCCGCAGGTGCATTAAATCGAAATCAACCAACAGGAGTCACAAGGGAGTGTTGTCGTGTCTGCGGCGGGGCAGCTGCTCGCGTTTCGAGGCGAGTAGCTGAAGCGCCATCGCGACCTCGCTGCGGGTCTGTTCGGGCGTGATCACCGCGTCGACGGTTCCTCGCTCCGCCGCGACGAATGGGTTCAAGAGCCGCTCTTCATAGGCTGCTTCGAGCTCGGCTCGTTCCTCGTCGGTCGCGCCGCGGTGAAGAATCTCCACCGCACCCTTTGCTCCCATGACCGCAATCTCGGCCGTGGGCCACGCGAGGGCAAGATCGTTGCCCATGTTCTTCGAGTCCATGACGATGTACGCGCCGCCGTATGACTTGCGCAACGTCACGTTGATCCGGGGCACGGTGGCACGGGCGTAGGCGAACGCGAGCTGGGCGCCGTAGCGGATCATTCCGCGCCATTCGAGGTCTTTTCCGGGGTAGAAGCCCGAGGTGTCGACGAAGGTCACGAGCGGCAGATTGAACGCGTCGCAGAAGGCAACGAAACGGGCACCCTTTTGCGAAGAAGGAATGTCGAGGGTTCCGGCGATCGACATTGGCTGGTTCGCGACGATCCCCACGGGTAGGCCACCAATGATCGCAACGCCGGTCACAAGGTTGGTCGCAAAGGCGGCTCGGAGTTCGACAAACCAGCCGTCGTCGACAACCTCGCCAATGACGTCACGAACGTCGTAGGCGCCAGTGGCGGACTCTGGCACGACCGCACCTGCGTCGGGAACGGGGCGCTGAATTGGATCCGAGCTTGGAAGAACGGGCGGAGGTTCCTCGTTGTTCGGGGGAAGGATGGAGAGCAGTTCGTCGACGAACTCGTGCGCGGCCTCGAGAGTCGGCACGATGGTGGTGGCCAAACCGGCCTTGCTCGACAGGACCGATGGGCCGCCCAATTCGGTGCGATTGAATTCGACGCCGGTGAATTCGCTCACCATTGTTGGGCCGCTCACAAAGGCGTGGCTTGCCTCGACCACAATCACGTGATCGAGCAGTCCGAGTAGCAGGGCCGGGCCCGCAACAGCGTCTCCTTCCAAGATGCCAACGAGCGGGACTCGTCCCGAACATGCTGTGAGGCCGCTGGCAGCAGCGCCCAGAGCGAACGTGACCGCGAGTTCGTCTTCGGCAGCGGGGCCATTGCCGCGAAACTCGATAACGAGTGGGATTCCCTGGTCGTGTGCGTTTGATGCGCCCGACGCAATCAGTTGGGCATCGGTCGTTGTAATCGGCGCGCCATCGTGTGCGGCGAGTCGCACCACGACCCGTCGTCGTCCGTCGGAACCCCGCTCGATCTTGCGGCTGCTTCGCTCGATCGACTCGTGGGTACCAACGACCTCTTCGGTGGAAAGATCGGTCACGCTAGGTTTCCTCGGCGATGGTGACGTGAAGGCCGGGCTGTTGTTCGCCTCGTGCTACGACGACTTCGCCAATCACCTGTTGGACCGCCCTGGCAGGGGCGGGAAGAGTCGTCCAGCGGCGGTACGCCAGACCAACGCTTCGGGTTGGGATGTCGTCGACATTGACGATGCTCCATGACTCACCCTCGCCAAAGGGCGCTGCGGTTGCGGGCACGAGGGCGGGCGCGTATCCCTGAAACGCAAGCGAGGCCAGAAGTCGCATACCGTCGAGCTCGGCAGCCGGTGTAAGAACAATGCCCTGCTCGTCAGCTGCTTCGTCGACCTCGTTTCGAAACAACGTTCCCTCGGGAGGCAAAACGAGCTCGTGCTTCTCGAGTTCCTTGAGCGGGATGCGGTTGCTTTTGGCGAGTGGATGATCGTTCGGGACGATCAGAATTCGTTCTTCGTCAAAGAGTGGTTCAGAGGCCAGTTCGGGTTCGCTCAACGGCAAGTTGAGAACCGCCATCGTGAGTTGGCCGCTTTGAAGCTGCGGCAGCAAACCGGTGGTCGTTGCATCGACAACAACCAAATGAACCCCAGGAAACTGCTCTTTGAGAGCGCTCAGCAGTGCGGGTACGAGCCAGCGCCCCGTTGTTCCGATGATGCCGAAGCGCACGGTGCCGCGAATGTCGTCGCGCAGCGCCGACACGTCGGCGGGAATGGCCTGGAGTTCAGCCTTGATGCGCAACGCCCGCAACACGACAATCTCGCCCTCGGCGGTGAGTTCACCGGTGCGCCGGTCGACGAGCACAGCGTCGAGCTCACGCTCGAGGCGCGCGACGTGGGTCGACACGTTCGACTGCACGGTGTGGAGAGCGCGCGCCGCGGCCGAGAAGCTTCGATGTTCTGAAACCGCAACGATTGCGTTCAGCTGACGTAGGTCCATTGGACTGGACTAGCCCGCCGTCTGTTGACGGATCAGGTTCAGCGCCGAACCGGCGTGGAACCATTCGATCTGATCCTGCGAGAGCGTCTGGTTTGCTTGAAACTCGATGCTCTCGCCATCGGCTTTGTGCAGAACGCAGTCCACTGGCTTGCCCGGCGCCAACTCGCTGAGCCCGGTGATTGAAATGGTGTCACCCTCGCCGATCGTGTCCCAGAAGTCGGGATCAGCGAACGTCAAGGCCAAGACGCCCTGCTTCTTCAGGTTGGTTTCGTGGATGCGGGCGAAGGATTTCGCGAACACGGCGTGACAGCCGCGGAACCGTGGCTCCATCGCCGCATGTTCGCGACTTGAGCCCTCGCCAACGTTCTCCTCGCCAATGAACACCCAGTTGATGCCTTGTTCGTGGAGGCTCTTCGCGATGTTTGGGTAGCTCTTCGTCTCGCCGTCGGAGGGGTCGACCGCCAGTTCGCTTTCGCCGGTGTAGGCGTTGACGACACCGAGGTACAGGTTGCCGGAGATGTTCTCGAGGTGACCGCGGTACTTGAGCCATGGACCAGCCATCGAGATGTGATCGGTGGTGACCTTGCCGACGCCCTTGCCCAAGATCGGCAGTTCGAGGTAGTCCTTTCCGTCCCACGCCGGGAACGGAGTCAGGGCCTGGATGCGATCGGAGTCGGGGGAAATGGTGACCTCGATATCGGCGCCGTCGTCGGGCGGTGCGATGAACATCGATGTTCCATCCTCAAAGCCCGAAGTGGGGAGCTCGATTGCGGCTTCGACGTTGAGTGAAACCTCTTCACCAGCGTCGTTGGTAAGCGTGTCGGTCTTCGGGTCGAACCCGAGCGTTCCGGCCAACGCGAGGGCGACGGTGGTCTCCGGAGACGTGACGAAGGCGAGCGTTGCGGCATCGCCGTCGTTGCGCTTTGGGAAGTTGCGGTTGTACGAGGTCACGATGCTGTTGGCGGTGCCCTCCTTGCCCTCGCGGTCATCGCGCTTCCACTGCCCAATGCATGGGCCACACGCATTGGCGAGCACGACTCCACCGATGGCTTCGAGGTCCGAGAGGAAGCCGTCGCGTTCGATGGTTCGCATGGTGGCCTCTGAACCGGGAGTGACCATGAATGGCACCTTTGCGCTGAGGCCCTTGGCTGCAGCGTCGCGTGCGATCGATGCGGCGCGGCTGATGTCCTCGTAAGAGGAGTTCGTGCACGAGCCAATGAGCGCAGCCGAAATCTCTCGTGGCCAGCCGTTGAGGTCGGCATCGGCACCGAGTTGGCTGAGCGGACGAGCAAGGTCGGGGGTGTGGGGGCCATTGATCAGCGGTTCGAGGGTGTTGAGATCGATCTCGATGACCTGGTCGAAATACTCGGCGGGGTTTGCGTAGACCTCGTCGTCGGCACGCAAGTGATGGGCAACCTTGCGCGCGGCATCGTCGATTTCTTCACGTCCGGTGGCCTTGAGGTAGCGACTTGTTGCGTCGTCGTAGGCAAACAGCGAAGTGGTCGCGCCGATCTCGGCACCCATGTTGCAGATCGTTGCCTTGCCCGTTGCGGAGAGGCTTTCGGCTCCGGGCCCGAAGTACTCGACGATCGCGCCGGTACCACCCTTGACGGTCAGGATCTCGGCGACCTTCAAGATGACATCCTTGGGAGCAGCCCATCCGCTGAGCTCGCCCGTGAGATGTACGCCGATTGCCTTTGGCCAACGGACGTTCCATGGGAAGCCGGTCATCACGTCGACAGCATCCGCGCCGCCGACACCGACAGCGATCATGGCGAGGCCGCCAGCATTCGGCGTATGGCTATCGGTGCCGAGCATCATGCCGCCCGGGAACGCGTAGTTCTCGAGCACGACCTGGTGGATGATTCCCGAGCCGGGCGCCCAGAAGCCGCCGCCGTACTTGGCGCTCACATCTTGGAGAAAGTCGTAGACCTCTTTGTTGGTGACGATCGCTGCCGCAAGATCGGTGTCGCTGTCGACGCGAGCTTGGATGAGGTGATCGCTGTGGGTCGTGGTCGGTACGGCGGTCTTGGTGAGCCCCGCGGTCATGAATTGCAGCCACGCCATCTGTGCGGTTGCGTCCTGCATAGCAACGCGGTCAGGGCGAAGATCGGTGTAGCTCACCCCGCGCTCCATCCCGCCAGCATCGACATCGTCGAGGTGGTTGATCAGAATCTTCTCGGTGTACGTCAATGCCCGACCGAGCCGCTCGCGTCCGACAGCGAGGCGCTCATCGAGCGTGCTGTAAACCTCGTTGATCAATTCGATGGGGGTATTGGCGAAGACGGCCACAGGGGGAAACCTCTCATGGTGAGCAAACGTTGCAAGCTTAGCCGGTGGGCCGCTTGCTTAAGGGCTGAGTTGGGATGCCGAATGGCACTAGGTGTTTCGCCAAATCACTATCGCTACTTGTGCTGTGTTGAGCCTGGTGTTGAGCGCGTGCGCCTCAGAGACGTTCGCTCGCGATGATGCCGTGACTGCTCTGCAGACGACCGGGGTCTCCGAAGTGGAGGCTGCATGTATGGCCGACACGCTTGTCGCGTTGGGTCAACTCGACGCCGCCAACCCTCAACAGACTCGTGGCCCCGAACATCAGGAGGCCTTTCTCACCGCGTCGAACCGTTGTGTTCGCGTCGAGGTGTTGTCGGTCACCGAGGATGGCGCGGTCGTCGGGTCCGTCGGGCCTGCCGTCGACGCACGTGTGTCGACCGATGATGGCGAAGAGGGTGGGGAAGTCCAACAGGTAGCCGAAAGTGAAGATGGCGAGTTCGACCAGGACGCTCTCATCGCTGCGGCTGATCAACAGTTGGAATTGTTCGGCCGTTCACCCGAGCGAGCGGCGTGCATTGTCGAGCACCTGGCGAGCGTCGAGGCATGGCACGTGCTTGCAAATCCGAGCCTCGGGCTTGGACTAGACGCCTTCGAGGCCGACGCGATGGCCGCGTGTGCGACCGTTCGTTAGGGAACTAGCGCAGCGACGAACGATTCGGCCAGCGCGAGGCGCGAGATACTGCTTTGCGAGGCTGCTCGCTATCGAGCTCCCAGACGCGTCGCCAGCTAGCGGTCTGTGGTCCGGTCAGCAACGGAGTCTCACCGGCGTGGGCTCGCTTGCGCGCATCCCACCAGTTCGTCATGGCCTCATCGGAGAGCTCGGCCACCTTTGCTTCGATGCGATTGTTGAACGACCGAACGTCCTCGTCGGCCCCGCATTTCAGCGGGCTCGCGAACGTGACCGTCGTGCGGCTCGGGGTGGGTGTGCTCTTGCCCTTTCGAAGGATCCGCCCCGTACCTTCGATGTGTACCGGTACGACCGGAACGCCAGCTCGCCTGGCGATGAAGGCTGCGCCGCCCTGGAACGGTTGTCCCCAGCCATCGGGGCTGCGGCCACCTTCGGGAAACACGACCAACGACCAGCCTTCGTCGATCAGTTCCCTCGCGAGGTCTGTCGAGCTCCGGCTGACCCGGCTCCGATCAATGGGAACCGCTCCAATGACCAGCGCTGACAACGCCCCGGTAACTCGCGTGCTAAAGAAGTAGTCCGCAGCTGCGCCAACAACGGCGCGATGGCGCCACGGTGTTGGCAACGAAACCAACAGCAATGGCGTGTCGACATGGCTGTGATGGTTGGCAGCAAAGACTGCCGGACCCTCGAGGTCGTGGAGTCGGTCAAGACCGCGAATCGTCGGCTGAGCAAGGCCGGTCATGAGCGGTTTGACGATCGTGTCGATCATCACCGCACGAGCTCGGCGAGCGCCTTCGGTGCGGGCCCAGTCGGTCGGAAAGTCGGTTCCCGTCGTGCCGCGTTTTTCGGGGACCTCAACGCTTTGAGGAACCGTCGGGGGAGTGAACGGAAACGGGAGCGCCTGCAGCGGGCGCCGCACGCGGCCAACGAGCGGCACGTCGGCGCCAGCCAGGCGACGGGTGATTCGCTTTCGATACGAGGAAAGATCCTTGACGACGGTGTTGGTCATGTCACGTCCGCCATGAGCATTGGAGGGTTGTGATAGTGCGTGATCGTCGGTTGCGGACCAACGGTGTCGGTGGCCATTTCGAGTGCGTCCTGGAGCGTCGATGCTGGACGGAAGCCGAGGCGTCTAACCGCACGGGAGTTTCCACCCACCACGATGACCGAACCGAGGTGCTGGAGGGCATGGCTGCACCAGTACCACATGTAGAACGGGTGCACGCCGTGGTAGGCGTAGCTCGTCCGGTACAGGTGTCGATACCACTCGTCCTCGGCGTACTGCTTTTCGTACTTGCGCTCTATTTCGTGAGGGTCCGTCGTCTCGGCGAGGACCTGTTCGAAGAAGTCGATGTAGCTCGGATGGTGGACGGGGTGGAAGTCCCACGGAGTTGGATGGCTCATGATGAGCACACCGCCCTCACGTACGAGCGGCTTGCCCCGGTACATGTTGAAGAAGTAGCCAAGCCCGAGCACCGCTACGAGAATCGGGTTCATGACCGAGTTGACGTTGTACGGGCAAATGTACGGAAGGCCCATCGTCATGATGTCGGTTTGGCCTTCGACGGGAACGAGGTGCTGAGCGAGGGTGTTCTCGGTTGTCACCTTGTGGACGGCTTCGATTTCTCCAGCCTGGACCGAGGTGAGCCCGTACGGTGCCTTCCAACTTTGAAAGACCCGACGTCGTGCTCCGTCGGACATGTAGTTGAGCCCGCCCTGCATTGACAAGAACATCGCTCGATCTCGAGCCGTCCATTCCCACTCGCGCTTTTGGAGCATCGACAGGGGACCGGACTCGCCGAAGGTGTTGTTGTTGACCGTGGTCTCGATCTGGAAGATCTTCACGCCGGCGTTGCGGATTACGTCGCCCTGTCGCCAGTTCTTGGTGTGTAGTTCTGAATTCGGTGGGTCCATAAACGACTTGGACTTCTGCATGGTGTCGACGTTGTGATGGTGGCGCAGTGCCGTATATCCCGACAGGCCGGTAGCGGTACTCTTGTGGCCGCCGTCCATGGAGACGAGGTTGATGTTGACATAGACGGTCAGGTCGCTCTCGACAGCTCGCCGAGACATCTGGACCTCTTCACCGTGGGCGGTCTCTCCGAGGTGGGTCATCCCTTCGGGGTCTTCGGCGTCGTGGTTGTACAACCGGCCGCTCGGCGCGAATGCGTCGTACACGCGGTCGCCGACCGCATGGCGCAGTTCGTCTTCGGTCATGCGGCGATGCAGCGCCAGGGCCGCGATCAAGTGGACGTCGTCGACACCGACTTCGGCGGCGATATCGAGAACTGCTTCGATGACGCGCTGGCGGATGTCGGGCTTGCGCATTGGTGGCAAAGGAAGGCTGATGTCGTCGAACGCGATCGTGAGCTTCATTCCCGCGAACAACAAGGCGCGCAACGGGTCGCTGTCGATCGGGTTTTCGAGAGCGTCGCGGATGGCCTGATCGGGATCCTCGATGCCTCGGATTGGTTCTGCGGGATAGATGATCCGCGACCGTCCGACGGGAAGCTTCTCCATCCGGAAGTTCTCGCCGTGGTGAAACAAGATCGGAGGGGTCGAGGCGTCGACATCGAGAACGAGACCAGGTCGTGGTGCCTTACGGGGGCTCATCGGCGGACTTTCTCCTTTGTGAGTCCCGATCCTCGATTGATGATCGAACTCAGCAGTTGTTCTTGGCGCGCACCGGTTCGAGGTGCAATAGGTACGAGCCGGCGTGGGGCGCCCGGCTGCTTTCGGAAGTCTTCGACGAGCCAGCCGCGCTTGCGTGCAATTGCAGCCAGCTTTGTTTCGGGGTTGACCGCTACGGGGAAGCCGACAGCTTCGAGCATTGGCAGGTCGCTAGAAGAGTCGGCGTAGGCAACCGCCTCGCTCAGGTCGATCTCGTTGGCTTCGGCGTAGTCGACCAGCACTTGGTAACGGTTCTCCGCTGTAGGCGGAACGGCGGTCATGCCGCCGGTGTAGCGGCCGTCGCGTTCGCCCATCTCGGCCGAGATGATGTCGTCAAAGAGCGGGCGGAGCGGTTCGATCACGAAATCGAGCGCACCCGTTATCAGCAGGGTTCGATGGCCGAGGTCGCGATGTTGTCGAATCCGGCGAATCGCCGCGGGGAACGATTGGGACAGCAGGTAGTCGCTCAACAGTTCTTGAGCGTCGGCGTCGATCTGGCTGGGGGGAGCGCCTGCGTAGTTGCGGTAAAAGCTGCGGAGGAAATCGCTGCGGTCCTTGCGGTCGAGGGCCAACCATCCTGGCCCCTTCGCCAGCGTGCGAACAGCGAACCGTGCTCGTTCTGACGACGAGAGGTTGCGGGTCGCAAGCCACGCGTACGAGGTGACCACATTCGACGCGATGATCGTGTTTTCAAGGTCGAACACGGCCAGCTGGCGGTCCTCGGAAAGCACCTGACTGCGAAGTCGCGTACTGCGAGACGGGCCGGTCTTCTTGCCCGGGGTGGTCTTTGCTCGGGCCTGGCGCACGACGGAGGGCAGGTGCACGTTCTGGACGTAGTGCTTCCAGTCGATGGCCCGGGGGTCGAAACCGAAGGTTTCTTGATCTTCGACAGGAAGCGACTCCCACAGTGACAGAAGGTTGTCGAGTCCGTAGAGCGCCTCGCACTCGGCGTAGGCGCCGTACAGCTCGACATATCCCGATGCTTGGTCGAGGAGTTCCTTGCGTGCCTGGAGGCGCATTGCGTATTCGGATGCTCGCCCGCGCAGCGGCAATTTCTCTAGTACTTGGTCGGCTCGTTCAAGTGAGCCGCGCGCTCGTTGCAGCTGGCGCTCGACTCTGCCGCGACCGGGGAACTGCCATGCCGCAACGGCGATTGGTTGGCCGAGGTCGTCATAGATGGGGTTGTGCGTGAACCAGTCCTCGGCGTAGTCGACCAGGTTCTTGTAGCGGAGCGGGTTTGCTGTGCCTGACGCGACTTGGGTGACGTCGGTGGTGCCGTCGGGCTTGGGTCCACGCGCGGCAACAGCGACGATGGCGGCCACCACCATGTCGACCGGGATTACGTCGACGACTCCCTCGGGGACTCCGGGGAATTCGCTGAGCAAGCCGCGGGCATAGGAGATGATGACGGGCTCGGCCATGCGGAAGCCCTTGATCCAGCCGGGGCTTGGTTCAGACCATGCCGACTCGATGATCGACGGTCGCACGATCGACACGGGTACATCGCCGGCAACCTCGACAACGGCGAGCTCGCCGAGGGCTTTGGTGTAGGCGTACGCGTCGGGGAATCCGAGCGACGATGCTCGGGCTCGACCGATGGCCACCATTTGGTCATTGACCCAGGTTTGGCGAATCGACTCGGTCTTGGCTGCCAGCGCGGGGGTGCCGACAGCGCCAAGCTCGCGTTGGGCTTCGGCTCGGAAGGCTTTGAGTTGTTCGGGCTGACGGCTGGCGTTCTCTTCGTCGAGGCGCGAGCGGCGAGCCGCTGCGACCTCGCGTCGCCAGTCGACGTCGACGAAGTAGGCGCTCTCGTTGACGAGTTGTTCGGGTGCCGACCCGCGGCGGCTGCCCGCCACGTAGCACGTCGAGACCGCAACGAGATGAGGTGTCACACCGTGTTCGTTGGACAGGTTGACGATTCGTTGTGGTCCGAGCAGGTTCACTTCGACGGCGGTGTCGAGCGGTGAGTCAAACGAGACGGTGGCGGCGGAGTGGATGATGGTGTCCGCGCTCAACCAGATGGCGAGGTCCTCGTCGCTGAGGCCGAGCCCGTCGGTTCCGACATCTCCGGCAACAGCTTGGACACGCCTGGCGGCCATTTCGTCGAAGCCGTCTTTGCCAAGCTCTTGTCGCAGGCGTGTAAACGCGTCGTTCTTGAGGACATCGCGAGCCACGCGAGCTTGGGCTCCTCGGCGCCCGGGGCGCACGAGCAGGATGAGTTCGCAGTCCGGCACCGAGCGGAGAAGTCGCTCGACCAGAGCAGTGCCGAGGAAACCGGTTGAACCGGTGACGGCGATGCGTTTACCCGCAAGACTCTCGCTGATCACCTCACCGTTTTAGCAGCGATCACGAATGTCTACCAATTGGTAGACAAATCTTTACCAATTGGTAGAGAGGCCGCCGTGTGCCTATCGTTCTACCTGTGAGCACCCGCCAGCGCATTCTCGACACCGCTCTCGATTCTTTCGGTACAACCGGTGTTTCTGGAACGTCGCTCGACGCGCTTGCTCGATCCCTCGGATTGATAAAACAGTCGATTCTGTATCACCTCAACTCAAAGACCGTTCTGCTTGAAGCGGTCGTCGACGAGGCTGCCGACCGATTCATTGACGAGTTGGACTCGGTAGTCCGTCGAGTCGATCCAAACGATGTCTGGGGCCAGGTCGAGGGAACCGTCCGAGTCGTGTTTCGTCTTGCGCTGCAACGTCCCGCATTGCTCGGGCTTTTGCGCGAGGCCTCACGGCCCGACTCCACGGTTGCCGTGCAGCTTTCCTCGCGGCTTGCCCACCACGTAAATGCCGCCCAACACTCGCTCGAGATTGCGTTGAAGGACGGCAGGGTGCGCGGCGATGATGCGCAGCTACTTCTCTTCTCGCTCTACTCGACGATCATGGGCGTTGCGACCGAGGTCGAGGTGTTGCGTGCAATGGGTCTGGAGCCGAGTCTTCGGTCGTTGGCTGCCCGCCGCGCCGAGTTGCTGCGGTTCCTTCAAGTTGCGCTGATTCCCTCGTCGGAGAGCTGAGCTCACGGTTTATTCAAGGTGAGTCCGCCTAGGCCGATTGACCTATGTGAAGCCCACTCCAACTCACGGTTTCCGGCGCGACATTGAAGGACTGCGCGCGCTTGCTGTCGCGCTTGTGGTGCTCTACCACGCCGGCGTGCCGGGCGTGTCCGGTGGCTATGTCGGCGTCGACGTCTTCTTCGTACTGTCGGGGTATCTGATCACCGGAATTCTCGCCCGGGAAATCGAACAGACCGGGACGATTTCGCTCACGCGTTTCTACGCCAAGCGTGCGCGCCGGTTGCTTCCGGCGTCATTCACCGTGCTCTCATTCGTTGGCCTGGTGCTCTACATCGTTCCGCGATGGTTGCCCTCGCTCGTGCTTCCCCAGATCTACGGCCGCTCCATCTCCTGGGACATCCAGCGCAGCGCGCTCTATGTCGTCAATTGGCTCTATGCCGAACGGTCGGTGAGTTACCAAGGCTCTAGCGACGCGGCCAGCCCGGTCCTTCACTTCTGGTCCTTGTCGGTAGAGGAACAGTTCTATGCGTTCTGGCCTCTGCTCTTGCTCGGTGTGGCCGTCATCGCAAAGCGCTCTCGATTCGCCCTCATCGCCGTGATCGCGCTCGTCACGGCAGCGTCACTGATCTGGTCGATTCGGTTGACCTCGATCGCTCCTGATCGCGCCTACTTCGTCACGACTACCCGCGTCTGGGAGATGTCGCTCGGCGGGCTGGCCGCACTTGTCTCCACGCGCCGGTCTCCACTCGTGTTGCGTGAGCGATGGCACGAGCGCGTTGGACGCGCGAGCCCCGTACTTGGGTTGAGCGTGATCATCATCTCGGCCTTCGTCTTTGACGACTCGACCGCGTACCCGGGCTATGCCGCGCTCGTTCCGACGATCGCGACCGTCGTGCTACTGCGTTCTCGTGTGCTCCAAGCAAACGTCGAGTCAACGCGGCTTGGCTCGGTGCTAAGTGCCCGACCCATGCAGTGGGTGGGAGCGCGTTCCTACTCGATCTATCTGTGGCACTGGCCCGTGCTGTGGCTAGCCGTCGCCGTCAATGGGCCCCTCACCTGGCCCGTTGGCCTCCTCGCTGTTGCGATATCGGTCGTGCCCGCGATGCTGTCGTATTCGTTCATCGAAACTCCCCTGAGATCGAGCGGGAACTCACCACTCGCTATCTGGCCAACGCTGCTCGGGGCAGGTGCGGTGAGTTTGGCCGGTTTTGGGATTGGCTTCGTGCTGCTCACCTCGACCACCGGCATTGTCCGAACCCCCGAGACCCCCGAACCTGTCACCGAGGTCGCGGGCGTGCAGCTTGTTGCTGAGCAGGTTCAGCCCGAAGCCGGTTCGCTTCGCTATGACGTACCCCTTGGATATTCCAATGGCTGCTTCGAGACGCTGCATTCGACCCGCTACACCGAGTGCGTTGCTGGGGATGCATCGTCGGAGCAATCGATCATCCTGATTGGCAACAGCCACCTGGCTCACTGGGCGCCGGCGATTGATTCCTTGGCGAGCGAGCACGGTTGGCGTTTGATCTATGTGCAACACGATGGTTGTCGTATCGCCGAGAGCGAGGGGCAGTCCGAGGCGTGCGGTCAATGGCTCGCAAACGCGATGGACCGGCTACCCGAATTGGTTGACGAAGAAGATGCTGCCTTGGTGTTGACGGGCCCGCCGCCGCCTGCGATCGAGAGCCAGCCCGAAGAGCTCCGCGAGCTCTACGACCCGGCGTTTCGTGCGCTGGGTGAATCGGGAACTCCCGCAGCGATGTTCATGCCAGTCCCACGCGGCAAGATCGTCGGCGTCGACTGTTCGACCACACTGCGCGGCGACCTGTCGGCGTGCGCGACCGATCGGACTAGCGCGATGATCCACGGCCAAGTGCTCGCCGACTCCGCGCAAAGCGCGGGGGTGGCAACCCTCGATCTCACGGACTACTTCTGTGACGCGGCACATTGCCCGGCTGTCATCGACAGCCTCTGGGTTCGCCGTGACGAGGCGCACCTGACCCGCACGTTTGCGCTCGCGCTCACCACCGCAATCGAAGGTGAACTACGCCGCGTCGCGCCCGCACTCTTTGAGTGAGTCGAGCGGGTTGTAGGTGTGGAAGGGGCCATCCCGCCCTCGCTGCCATAGCGAGATCGTGTTGCGGGATGGCTAACCGATGAGGCTGGCCATGCCTAGCGCCGTCATGACCGGCGATGCGAGTGCAATCGCCAAAATTGCTGCCAGCACCATCGAAATGGAGACCCACAAAACAAGCTTCGCTGTCTGTCCGCTGGACAGGTTCATCCCCAGTGGGTTTTCGGTAGTGGTGCTGTCGGTATTTCCCTTCACGATGCTACTGACGGGTAACAACCACAAAAAGTCGCGCGATTTCAAAAGAACTTTCGCGCGTTGCGTGACGCCCGTCACCTGAGTGCTGGTGGCGTTGTTGCCAGTAGGGGGAACGCGACCGGCCGATTCGGAAAATCGCTAGGGTCTCTGCCATGTCACGTTTTCGTTCGATCCTGCTGGCCTTCTTTGCGCTCGTGTCGTTGTTTGTTGTTGCGGCTCCGCCCGCGGTGGCTCAGGCAGATGCGTGCGATCTAACCGGCAACTTGGATTTGCTGAGCGACCCGGCGGGTCTGGCTGCAGCGATTCAGTCCGCCGAGGAGGAGACCGGTGTCGACTTTGCGGTCTATGCGACCGACCAGATCGTCGGCGGCGACGGAAGTAATGACGTGCGGCTCGCCGGCCAAGTCCGTGCCGAGTGCCCAGGGATCTTCTCCAGCCCGGCAAATGTGGCCGACAACGTTGTCCTGCTCGCCGTGTCGACCGGTGACCGTCATACCGTCGTCGCCTATGGCGATGATCTCGATGAGCGGCTCGATGATGATGCAAACGACATCATTGGACGCATGAACACGTTCTTTGCGAACGGTGAGATCGGCGCTGGCCTGTCGAGCGGTGTCGGTGGAACGGTCGAAGGCCTGGGCACGACCCCGCCGAATTTCGCGGTCCCCGTCACCGGTGGAATCCTCGGAACCGCAGCGCTCGTGGGCGGCGGCGCATGGATTTACACGAAGAACCGGACCCGTTCGTCGCGTGGCGAGGTTGCCGCTGCGCGATTCGGCGAACACTCCGGTCGTGTCACCGACGTGCAGGGACGCTGGTTCGATGCCGAACAGGAGGCGACGATTGCGGGCGGGCGAATCACCGGCAACGCAATGTCACGGCTCAACGAGGCACAGCTGAAAGCTGCCGAGGCGTCGCGCGCGCTCTACGAGGCGTGGTCGCCGGTGAGTGAAGTGACCGTCGAGGACGTTGCCAAGTACTCAATCGACGATCAAACCGAGGTCGAAGGGCACGTCAACAACGCGCTAGCGATCGTCGAAGCAGCCGAGGTTGAAGTGACCCACCTCGAGGAGATCATCGAAGAGCTCCGAGGAAAGCCGGACGCGCTGGCGGCGCAGCACCGCGAGGCAACCGCGAAGGTCTCGTCTGGACTCGACGCTGCTGATGCCCGGGCGGCTGAGGGCTGGGAGGTCGAGTCGGGCAGGAAGCGCCTCGCCGAGCTTGCCGGGCAACTCGATTCGCTCGATCCGTTCGCCATGCGAATCGACGTCGATGCAATGGAGCAAGACCTGCGGCCTGTCGCCGAAGAGATTGCCTTGGTCGCCGGAAACCTCGAGTCGCTCGATGAACACCACCGCGAAACAATCGCACGTCGCTCGAACATCAATCCCGAGATCCAAGGCCAGCGCGGCCGTGCCATCCAGCTTCGCTCGATCATGTCGGGGTGGGCCAACGATCATGCGACCGACTCGTTCTCCTCGGTACTCCAGCATCCCGACGAGGCAGATCGTCAACTCGCCCGCGCCGAGCAGAGCGCCATGACCGCAGAGGGGCTCGGCGACATCCCGCGCGACCTCGCAGTAATGCGGCTCGTCAACGCCGAGCTCGACAAAGCGCAGACCTCGATCGACCTCGCCGACGAACTTCTCGACGAACTCGATGAGCTCGACGTTTTGCTCGCAGCTGCCAAAGAGGGAGCGCCCTCGGCGGTCGCGGCTTCGGCCGACGACGCCCGACTGCTCATCAACTATGTGAGTGAGCATCGCCACGACGTCCCATCTCGGGCTCCCGAGGTCGCCCGTCGAGTCGAGCAGCTTCAACAAGAGGCCGAGGGCTCGCTTCGTCAGGCACCGGCAGACTCACTTCGGGCAATGGAGCTAGCGGGCCAGGTCGAATCGATCGTCAATACCGAACTGGGCGAGTTCAAAGCCACCGTCGGTGAACGCGAGCGGGCCCGCAACGCCGCGTTGAGCGAGATTCGATCGGCAACCGTGGCGGTCGACCGGGCTGACCGCCACACCCAAAGCCACATGTTCTCCTCACGACAAGCCCGACAAGCCCAAGCCGACATCGACCAGCTGCGCACCAAGTTGCGATCGGTGAACAGCCTTGTTGAGTCCGACCCCAAGGCAGCGTCGAGTGAAGCCCAACGCATCGAAGTGACTGCGGACGAGCTCTACCGCGAAGCGCAGCGACGCCAACGCCACAACGGCCGCGGTGGATTCGGTGGAGGCTTCGGGGGCGGCATCATCATCGGCGGCGGTGGCTTTCGCGGACACGGCGGAGGACGCCGACACCGCGGCGGCGGCTGGGGCGGCGGAGGTGGCGGTGGTTTTGGCGGCGGCTTCGGTGGAGGAAGTTCCGG
>CAZMYN010000005.1:0-7842 GCA_964570495.1 uncultured Acidimicrobiales bacterium
GCCTCGATGAACCCGTGCCCGTGCGGCGAGTCGGGCGCTCCTGGCGCGTGCCGCTGCAGCGACGCCTCCCGGTCGAGATATCACCGGCGCGTTTCGGGGCCGCTGCTCGACCGGTTCGATCTGCGAATAGGAGTGCAACGCCCCGACGCATCGGAGTTGTTTGGCTCACCGTCGGGTGAGTCGAGTGCGGAGATGGCCGAGCGGGTAGCGATTGCGCGCCAGAAGGCAATTTCGCGCAGTGGTCGGCTCAACTCGGCGCTCGACCCAGCCGAGCTCGATGCAGTCGCCCCCTTGTCCGATGGGGCGCGGGCGATCCTTGCGTCTGCGGTCGAGCAAGGTCGATTGTCGGCCAGAGGGGTGGGTCGCGTCCGAGCCGTGGCGCGAACGATCGCCGATCTTGGTAATCACGACGACGATTCGGTCTCCGTCGAGCAGCTGTGTCTTGCAATGTCATTGCGCATCGATCCCTTTGGGTTCGGACGATGAGCGCGCCCGAAACGGCCGAGCTGCCGTACGAAGCGTGGATCGTTGCTTTGCTCGCGTTGCCCGGCATGGGGCCAGCGCGCCTGAATGTGCTGCTCGAACACGGCGACGCGCCAGCGATGTGGGAGCGGTTGCGTTCGGGCCGCATCGAACTCGACACCATTAGTTCAACCGTTCGTCAACGCTGGCAGGTGGCTGCCAACCAGATGTCGGTCGAAGCGCATTGGGACGCGATCACGTCTCTCGGGATCCGTGTCGAGGAGCTCGGGTCGAACAGCTACCCCGAACGTCTCGCGAACGACATCGAGGCTCCTCAGATGCTCTTTTCGTTGGGAGAGCCACTTTCGCCGGGGCCGACGGTCGCGATCGTGGGCACCCGCAACTGCACTGCCTACGGACAGCGCTGTGCCTTCGAGATCGCGGCGCTGCTCACCGACGCTGGCGTGTCGGTCGTGTCAGGTTTGGCGCTCGGAATCGACGCGGCGGCTCATCGGGGTGCGCTGTCGGTTGCGCCGGTCGAGGTTGGCCGGCCGGTCGGGGTCGTCGGCAGTGGCCTCGACATCATCTATCCCAAACGCAATGCAGGCCTGTGGCGTGACATCTCGACGTCGGGCACGCTGCTCAGCGAGACGCCCCCGGGCGTCGGGCCAGACAAGTGGCGCTTCCCGGCACGCAATCGCATTATCGCCGGGCTGAGCGATGCGGTGATCGTGATCGAGTCGCACGAGTCGGGCGGCTCGCTGATCACCGTCGACGAAGCACAGCTACGCGATATCCCGGTGGGAGCGGTGCCGGGGCCGATCACCTCGAATGCAGCAGCGGGCACGAACCGGCTGCTCGCCGATGGGGCGACCCCGATTCTCGGCGTCGACGATGTGCTCGCGCTGATTGGTCACGTGCGGCCAACCCCCGTCGACTCAGCTGACCCCAGCGAGGTGTCGTCAGCGGTGCTCGACGCAATGGGGTGGACAGCGATGACGCTCGAGCAGATCTGCGTCAAGTTGTCCCTCCCCGCAACCGAGGTAGCAATCGAGATAGAGCGCCTGGTTGGGAGTGGGCTTTGTGCGCGCACGGGGCCATGGATCGAACGCGTTCGGTGAACAGCCTCACGCAATGCGCGGTCTGCTCGGACTACCGTCGATGGGGTGATCGAGCACATCGATGCCTTCACGGGTTCACTTACCGGCGTCAGCCCGGCAACCGCACGCGTCTACCGCCGTGACCTTGTTGCCTTCGTGTCGTGGCTCGATGAGGTTGGTGTGGGTGAGTTCAGCGCGGTTGATCGCCGGGTTGTTCGTCGCTACCTCGCGTATCTCGACCAGCGCTCGTATGCGCGGCGCACGATCAGTCGAAAGATGAGTGCGATTCGTCGCTTCTTTCGCTGGGCTCGCATGGATGGCCTCGTCGAGAGCGATCCAACCGTGGGGCTCTCGACACCCGGAGCATCCTCGCGACTTCCTAATGTGCTCACCGACAAAGACCTCGGTGAACTGCTCGGCGATGACCCCTCCCCGCGGGCGACTCCCAACAGCACCTCGCCAATCCGACAGCGCGACGACGCTGTTCTCGAATTGCTCTACGGCTCGGGGTTGCGAGTCAGCGAGGTCTGCGACCTAAACACCGATTCGGTCGATCTTTCCGCCGGGGTCCTACGAGTGTGGGGAAAGGGAGAGAAAGAGCGCATTGTCCCGCTCAGCGCTCCGGCCGTCGACGCGATCGCCACACACCTCAAAAATGTGACCATCACCGAATCGAGCAATCCGTTGTTCCTGAATCAGCGTCACAACCGTCTTGGCCCCCGTGATGTGCGGCGAATTCTCGATCGGAGATCGCCCACGCCGACGCATCCGCACGCGCTACGCCACACATTTGCTACTCATCTTTTGGACGGTGGTGCCGATCTGAGAACAGTGCAGGAGTTGCTAGGCCACTCGGATTTGTCGACCACACAGATTTACACGCATGTAAGCAAGGAACGCTTACAACGGGTTCATCGGTCGAGTCATCCGCGGGCATAGCAGGCGGCAGAAGAGTCTCTGGGGACCGAATAGTGGACGAAAAAGACAAGATACGCGCTGAAGGTTTGTGGCGCGACTACAGCGACTCACCAACGCGTGAGGTGCGCGATCAGCTGATTGTTCACTACTCGCCATTGGTGAAGTATGTGGGCTCTCGAGTTGCTGCGGGCCTGCCGCAGAACGTCGAGCAAGCCGACCTTGTCTCGTATGGAATCTTCGGGCTTATCGATGCGATCGACAAGTTTGATCCTGAGCGTGGCTACAAATTCGAAACCTACGCAATCTCGCGCATCAAGGGCGCAATGCTTGACGAGCTCCGCTCGATGGACTGGGTTCCCCGCTCTGTTCGCAGCAAGGCAAAGCGCATCGAGCATGCGAACGCAAAGCTCGAAGCCAAACTTGGACGTGCCCCATCGGACGAAGAACTCGCAGATGCGCTCGACATCAGCACCGACGAGCTCGAAACAATGTTCACCAAGATCTCTTTCGTTGGCGTAGTCGCCCTCGATGAAATGCTCTCCGGTGGCGAACGTGGCGACTCGATGACGCTCGGCGACACCATCCCCGACAAGGGCGATGGTCCCGTTGGCAGCTTCGAAATCGAAGAGATGCGTCAGCTCCTCGCAGAGTCGATCAACAACATGAGCGAGCGCGAGAAGATCGTCCTCACCTTGTATTACTACGAGGGACTCACCCTCGCGGAAATTGGTCAGGTCTTGGGTGTAACCGAGAGCCGTGTGTGCCAGATCCACACCAAGTCGGTTCTGCGTCTGCGCAGCCGCCTTACCGCTAACGAGTACAGCCCGGCATAATTCTCGACACTTCTGGTCGAGATCCGCGTTACGTTTTAGGCACTTCCCCCGTTGTTTCTCATGAACTAGGGGTTTCCCATGCGGCGTGTTCTTTGTGCGCTCGTTCTTTGCGCGTGCTTTGCACTGGTTGGTCAGCAAGGCGCAGTCGCCCTGCCTGCCGAGGTTTCTCGTCAACCCGTTGATGTACCCGAGACGCACGACCCGCCGGTCGATGCACCGATCATCGACCCGTTTCGCCCACCCGCAGGGCCCTTTGCGCCCGGCAACCGGGGCCTCGAGTACGACACCGAACCCGGCCAGATCGTGCGTGCATCATCGAAGGGGACGGTCACGTTCGCCGGACAGGTGGGCGGCAACTTGTTCGTCACGATCCAACACGACTCGACCCTGCGAACAACGGTCGGGTTCGTCGATTCGCTGCTTGTCTCGGCGGGCGAGTCAATCGAAAAGGGGCAGGTCATCGCGGTCGCGGGTCACACGATCCACTTCACCGCCAGGCGAAACGGTGTCTACTTCGACCCCGAGACACTCTTCGTTGCCTACAGAGTCGTCGTTCGACTGGTCGCCCACTAGCCTGTTCCGTGGGCAAAGTTTGCCCAACGGCTGCAGCCATGCAGCTGGTTAGCGAATCCTGGCAGCTCTCCTGCGGTCGCCTCCGGCGCCTGAGCTGCTTCCTCGAAACCGCAGGGAAGGTAGATCAATGGCAGTCATCACGATGAAGCAGTTGCTTGACGCGGGCGTGCACTTCGGGCATCAGACCCGGCGCTGGAACCCGAAGATGAAGCGGTTCATTCACGGCGAGCGCAACGGTATTTACATCATCGACCTCAACCAGACGCTCAACCGTCTCGAGGACGCCTACACCTACGTACGCGATCTCACCGCGAACGGCGGCACCATCTTGTTCGTTGGAACCAAGCGCCAGGCACAGGACTCGATCCAGCAGCACGCCGAGCGCTCCGGGATGCCCTACGTCAACCAACGTTGGCTCGGTGGCATGCTCACAAACTTCCAGACCATCCAAAAGCGCGTCGACAAGATGAAGGAATACCAGCGCATGCAGGACTCGGGCGAGTTCGACGCAATGCCGAAGAAGGAAGCGCTGATGAAGTCGCGCGAGCTCGCGAAGCTCGAACGCAACCTCGGCGGAATCCGCCACCTCACCAAGGCCCCCGATGCGGTGTTCGTCCTCGACACCAAGCTCGAGCACACTGCAGTAACCGAGGCAAACAAGCTCGGTCTGCCGCTCGTGGCGGTCGTCGATACCAACTGTGACCCCGATCTTGTCGATTACGTCATTCCGGGCAACGACGACGCAATTCGTGCTGGCGACCTCATGAGCCGAGTCATCAGCGACGCTGTTCTTGAAGGGCACTTCATCCGTGCCAAGAAGGCCGAAATGGCAGGCGTTCCGGCCCCTGCTGCTGAGGCAAAGCCAGCGGAGCGATCCGCTGAAGAGCAGGCCGCACACGATGCAGCCCAGGCCGAGGCTCGGGCAGCAGCAACAATCGCTGCCCAAGAGCGCGAAGCCCGTATCGCTGAAGAGAAAGAGGCCGAGGAGAACGCAACTCCCGAGCCCGAAGCAGCTGCTGAAGAGCCAGCTGTCGAAGAAGCTGTCGAAGAAGCTGCCGCTGAAGCGCCTGCTGAAGAAGCTGGCGCCGACGAAGCAGCCACCGAGTAGACCCCCCGACCCGAAGAAGAAGAGAGAGACGACGACATGGCAGATATCTCCGTAGCCGACATCAAGGCACTGCGCGACGCAACCGGCGCAGGAATGATGGACGCAAAGAAGGCTTTGACCGAAGCCGAGGGCGATATGGACGAGGCCCGCAAGGTCCTTCGTGAAAAGGGTTTGGCAAAGGCCGCAACCCGCACCGACCGCGACAACGCCGAGGGCGCGGTAGCGCTCCTCGAAGGTGACGGCGCGGCGGCGATCGTGCATCTCAAGAGTGAGACCGACTTCGCTGCGAAGTCCGACGACTTCTTGGCAACGCTCGACGCGATCGCAACCGACGTCCTCGCCAACGGCCCCGACGCCGCGGCCGGACATCAGGCAGCGATCGAAGAGCTGCAGCTCACGAAGAAGGAAAACATCGAGCTTGGGCTCGTCACCCGGGTCGCTCCAGGCGACGGCAACATCATGGATGTCTACCTTCACAAGCAGGATGGCCGTGGCGTAAACGCGGTCATCGTCGAGGGCAACGGTGTCGACGCTGAACTGCTCCACATGGTGGCGCTGCACATTGCGTTCGCGAAGCCATTGGGGTTGTCGCGTGAAGAGATCGATCCCGCAGTCGCCGAGAAGGAGCGAGAGACTCTCACCGAGCTCACCCGCGCCGAAGGCAAGCCCGAAGAAATGCTCGAAAAGATCGTCGACGGCAAGCTGTCGCGTTGGTTTGCCGAGCAGGTGCTCCTTGAGCAGGGTCTCAACGGTGATAAGACATCGGTTGCCGATTCGCTCAATGGCGGAACCATCGTGTCGTTCGAGCAAGCATTCCTCGGCGCGTAGGTCCCCCGTAGAAGCCACCGCCAGCAATAGGGTTTCCCGCCAGGGAAGCCAGTGACAGGAGAGAACGACATGTCTGATACCGCCAGCAAGGAAACGCCTCGATGGGGACGGATTTTGCTGAAGGTGTCAGGCGAGGCGTTCGCTGGCAAGGGATCTCAGTCAATCGATGGCGACACCGTCCAATCGATTGCAAGCGACATCGTTGCGGTCCGCGAAGCGTTCGACGTCAGCATTGGCATTGTCGTTGGTGCGGGCAACATTTGGCGTGGTCAGGCAGGCGCCGGTGCAGGCATGGACCGGTCACAAGCCGACTACATGGGAATGCTGGCGACAGTAATCAACGCGTTGGCACTTCAGGATCGCCTTGAGCGTGGCGGCCAGCCCACACGGGTCATGAGCGCCATTCACATGTCGCAAGTCGCCGAGCCGTACATTCGGCGTCGGGCGATTCGCCACCTCGAGAAGGACCGTGTTGTCGTCTTTGCCGGTGGAACGGGCAACCCGTTCTTCACGACCGATACCGCAGCGGCGCTTCGTGCCGTCGAGATCGAAGCTGGCGTCATGATGAAGGGAACACACTCGGGGCTCGGTGGTATCTACACTGCTGATCCCAAGCTCGACCCGACGGCGACCAAGCTCGACCAAGTCACCCACCTCGAGGTCGTCCAGAAGGGCCTAAAGGCCATGGATACGACCGCCATCACGCTCTGCATGGAAAACGACCTACCGATTGTGATGTTCGATCTGCTCGAAGATCACGCGGTGCAACGGCTCTTGCGTGGCGAGTCGGTCGGAACACTCGTTCAGAGCTGAGTAGCCGTTTTCACGTGCGATCAGCAACAATATTCCAAGCCCACTCCGTGGGCCTCCCGGTGAGGTGGTGACATGAACGAAATGATCGAACTGATTATCGAGGACACCGAGTCCAAGATGGAGGGCGCCGTCTCGCACACACGGCGCGAAATGGCGACCATCCGAACCGGACGCGCAAGCTCGTCGTTTGTTGAGAAGCTTCATGTCGAGGCCTATGGCGTGCCCATGACGTTGCAAGAGCTTGCAACCTTCTCGGTTCCCGAGGCCCGCCAGCTGATCATTACTCCGCACGACGCTGCCAACGTCGAGGCGATCGAGAAGGCGATCCGTAATTCCGATTTGGGTCTGAACCCCTCGACCGACGGCCGGGCAATTCGGCTCTCGTTCCCGCCGCTCACCGAAGAACGGCGCAAAGAACTGGTCAAGGTCGTTAATTCAATGGCGGAGGACGGCAAGGGAAAGATTCGTGGTTTCCGGCGCGGCGCGCGCAAGGATCTCGATGATGTCGATGGTGTTGGCGAGGATGACATCGAGCGGGCCGAGAAATCGCTCGACGAACGCACTCGCTCGGCGGAAGGCGAAATCGACTCAGCACGTGACGCCAAAGAGAAGGATCTGCTTGAGGTTTAGGGGCTGGCCCATGTCAGCAACTACTCTCATGCCGGGAGGAATCCGTCGTGAATGACGACAATGAACAGCTAGACGATGACGGCCGTGGCCGCTCGGTCTTTGGCGATGAGCCAGAGACCGGTGACGGGTCATCGGTTTTCGGCGATTCCGTCGAAACGATCGACAGTTCATCGGTTTTCGGCGATCCGGTTGACGCTGGCGCTGTGCCACTCAGCCTTGGGGATACCGACCTTGGGGATACCGAGCTTGGCAATGTCGCCGAAACCACGGGCAGCTCGGTATTTGGCGACGCCGATCCCGAGCTTCCTCTCGACTCAGTGCCGATCATGGACGAGGACCCGCCGCCGGCAACGACCGGAAATAGCGTCTTTGGGTCGCCAACTACCGACCAGGAGCCACCCGAGACGGTAAGCGTTGACGATTGGTCGACGCCCATGAGTGAAGATTCGCCAAGTGTCGACCTCACGGCAACGAGCGACGACATGCCAACGAGCGACGACATGTCAACGAGCGACGACATGTCAACGAGCGACGACATGCCAACGGGCGAGCCAATCGCGCTCGACGTTGAGCCCGG
>CAZMYN010000005.1:7942-34172 GCA_964570495.1 uncultured Acidimicrobiales bacterium
CAACGAGCGACGACATGCCAACGGGCGAGCCAATCGCGCTCGACGTTGAGCCCGGGGACGACGTGCACCTCGACGCATGGTCCGACCTGTCCGCCAGTGCACCTGCGTGGAGCGAAGGCCAAGAGCCCGAGGCATCTGAACCTGAAACCTGGGATCCAGGTCCGGTTCCTGCACCCGAGGAGCCCGCGGTCGTGCAGATCGGCGGCGACTCGAGCGAACGCTTCTTCACCTACGACGAGCAACAGACCGACTACGGCACTGAAGAGTTCGGCGAAGACATCGGTTCTGGCAGCGACATGCAGTCCCGGGTCATCACTGGAGTACTCCTGCTCGGAATTGCCGTTGTTGCCTTGACGATCGGCCCACTGCTCGCCCTCGCACTCATCGTGGTGGTCGTTGCTCTCTCGGCTGGCGAGTTCTACAACGCGTTGCGAGTCGCTGGTTATCAGCCCGCCACGCTCCTTGGATTGGCTGCATCGATTGCGCTGCCCTTGGCCGTCTATTACCGGGGAACCCAAGCCGTTGCGTTGGTTCTTGCCTTAGCGGTCGTATTTGGTTTGCTGTGGTTCTTGTCCGGAGTCTCGACCGAGATGCCGGTGATGAACCTCGGCGTGACGCTGCTCGGCGTCGTGTACATCGGCGTCCTCGGCAGCTTTGGCGCCGCAATGCTCGAAATTGGCCAGCGCGCAGGCCTCCCGGGCGACAACGGAACCGGGCTACTGCTCGCAGCGATCATCGTGACCGTCGGCTACGACGTCGGTGCGTTCCTCGCTGGCCGCAGCTTTGGCCAAACCCCACTCGCAGCCGTGAGTCCGAACAAGACCGTCGAAGGACTGATCGGCGGAGCGTTCGCAAGCTTCATCGCCGCAATCGTGTTCCTTGGAGTCCTGCAGTTCATCGAGCCCTTCGAAACCAACGCGGGTCTGCTCCAAGCCGCAATCTTGGGAGCGGTCGGAGCGATCGTTGCGCCGCTCGGCGACTTGGCTGAGTCCCTGATCAAGCGGGACTTGGGTATCAAGGACATGGGCTCGATCCTTCCCGGACACGGTGGCTTCCTCGACCGCTTCGACGCACTGTTGTTTGTGCTTCCGGCCGTCTACTTCTTTGCCGAAGCCGTCTTCTACACCTCGTAGCTAACATCTCGCTGTGACCACGACAGTTGCAGTGATGGGGTCGACGGGGTCGATCGGTACGCAAACGCTCGACATCGTTCGCGCGTCCGACGGACAATTCACGGTGCAGGCGCTCGGCGTTGGGTCCTCGGTTGATGCGCTCGTCGAGCAGGTCATCGAGTTCGCCCCCGAAGTGGTTGTCGTCACCCACGCCGACCGAGCCGAGCAAGCTCGCCAAGCATTGGCAGGTCTCGATGGCCCTCGCCCCGAGCTGTTGATCGGCGAAACCGGACTACGCGACGCAAGTTCGACCGCGGACGTCGTCATCAACGGGGTAGTGGGGTTTGCCGGGCTGGGTGTCACCCTCGGGGCACTCGAGAGCGGTAAACGACTCGGACTCGCAAACAAAGAGTCGCTGATCGCGGCCGGTCCGCTCGTGCAAAAGGCCCGACTCACTCCCGGCGCCGAGTTGCTCCCCGTCGACTCTGAGCACTGCGCACTTCACCAGTGCCTGCGTGCAACGATCGACGGACAAGGCGTCGATCGGCTCGTGCTGACCGCGTCGGGCGGTCCGTTTCGGGGCCGCACCGCCGAGGAACTTGCCTCGGTCACCGTCGACGAAGCGCTGGCACACCCCACCTGGGCAATGGGTCCAAAGATCACCGTCGATTCCTCGACGCTCATGAACAAGGGGCTTGAGGTCATCGAGGCCCACGAGCTCTACGGAACGCCCTACGACGACATCGAAGTCGTCGTGCACCCACAGTCGATTGTTCACTCGATGGTCGCCTATACCGACGGATCCACGATCGCTCAACTCTCCCAGCCCGACATGCGCTTGTGCATTGCCTACTCGCT
This sequence comes from uncultured Acidimicrobiales bacterium, assembly GCA_964570495.1. GTDB lineage: Bacteria > Actinomycetota > Acidimicrobiia > Acidimicrobiales > SHLQ01 > SHLQ01. The sequence continues at coordinate 9,913 of CAZMYN010000005.1, forward strand.
GACCTACCCCGAGCGATTCGACGTTCCCTACGGCGACATCGACTGGTCTCAAACATTGTCGCTCGAGTTCGAACCCCCTGACCGCAACGCCTTTCGTTGCCTCGACCTTGCCTATGAGGCTGGCCGGGCCGCAGGAGCTGCGCCCGCGTGGCTGAGCGCCGCCAACGAGGTGAGCGTTGACGCCTTTTTGGAGGGGCTAATTCCCTGGAGTGGAATAGCCGATGTAAACACGGCGTTGCTGAACGCATACGACGGTGCGCCCGCCGACAGTCTCGAGGCAGTCCTCGATGCAGATTACCGAGCGCGCGAAGCCACTAGGACCTACATACGTGAGAACCTTTAGCTAATGACCGACTTGGCCGAACGCCCCATTCCCGGAGATGCTTCGGGACCCTCCCCTCAAGACCCCGTAAGCGCTGAGGCTCCCGAAGAGGAGCTTGGATTCCAGCCCGTGCGAATGCTGGGCCTCTTCGCGTTTCTTGGCGCGCTCTGGATCTTCGGTGGCTGGCAACTGCTTGTCATCGTTGGAGCCTTCGTTGTCTTCTTGATGTTCCACGAATACGGCCATTACCGGTTCGCCAAGTGGTCCGGCATGCTCGTCACCGAGTATTTCATTGGTTTTGGACCGCGAATCTTCGCATTTAAGCGTGGCGAAGTGACCTACGGACTCAAAGCCATCCCCGCTGGCGCATACGTACGCATCGTGGGCATGAACAACCTCGAAGAGGTCGACCCCAAGGACGAGCCACGCACCTATCGACAAGCCGCGTGGCACAAGCGAATGCTGACGATCGCGGCCGGTCCGCTCTCACACTTCGTCATCGCGTTCTTTCTCGGATTCGCGATCTTCTTCGCTGTTGGAGAAGCCTCCGAAACCGAATGGGAAGTTGGCCAGGTCGTCCCGTTTGGTGCCGCCGAATCCATCGGCGTCCAAGAAGGCGACCGAATTGTTTCCATTGGCGAAGACTCGACCCGAGCGTTTGAAGATCTTGCCGATGTGGTCGCTCGCAACCGCGGCGAACAGATCGAGGTTGTCGTTGCCCGTCCCAACTCGAACGGCAACGGCAATTCGGTCCTCGGGGGCGACTTCGACGACCTGGTTCTCGACACGACGCTCGGCGAGGTTCTCACCGATGTAGGTGCCGGCTTTGTTCGGACCGAGACCGGCGAGATTTTCCTTGGAGCCGACGGTCAACCAATCGACCGGATCTCCGGGCTCTACACCGGCGACATGGTTCTCGCTGTTGACGGAACGCCCGTAACTACCTACGAGGACTTCTATCGAGTGGCCAAGCCGCTCGAAGGGCAGACCGTCGAGGTCGAGGTGGTCTTCAACCGAGAGCTCCAAACCGAACTCGTCACGATCAACCAGCTTCTCGCCCCCGGCGAACTGGTGAAGCCTGCCGTCGATGATCCAACCGTCGTCGAGCAGCTGCCACTCCAGTCGGCTTCTCGTGGATTTCTCGGAGTAGGTCGCACCGACTTCCGCGAATCACGCTCGATCGGAAGCTCGATTACCGGCAGCGCCGAAGCAGTATGGGACACCACATCGCTCATCGTTGTCGAAATGCCAAAGCGCCTTGCGACCCGTGCTGGTGTGCTCGGCCTGTTCGGAATTTCATCGGAGACCGAGGTCGCCGTCTCGACCGCGAGCCTCAGCGACGGAATAACCGAAATCCGCCCGATCGTCGTCGACGAAAACCGTCTCGTATCGATCATCGGTGCCGTTCAAATCGCACGAGACTTCGCCGACGTTGGCTGGGTCGAAGTCCTCGGCTTCCTGTTGCTCATCAACGTTTCGTTTGGCATCTTGAACGCCCTACCAATGCTCCCGCTCGACGGTGGGCACATGGTGATCGCCACCTACGAACGAATCCGTTCCTTTGGCGGCAAGCGCTATCACGCCGATGCAGCCAAGCTCTTACCGGTGACCTATGCGGTGATTGTGCTGTTCATGCTGATCGGTGGCATCGCAATGGTTCGCGACGTCATCGACCCCATCCAGATACCGCAGTAACACTGAGGGTGCATGCACTTCGACGGAGCGTTTCCTCGTAAGGAAACAAAGCAGATCATGGTTGGTGACGTGCCGATCGGCGGGGGAGCGCCGATCTCGGTCCAGTCGATGACCATCACCAAGACCGCCGATCACGAGGCGACCCTTCAGCAGATCTATGCGCTTGCCGCAGCCGGCGCTGACATTGTCCGTTGCACCTGCAACAAGCCCGCTGCCGCAGAAGGCTTGGCGCGAATCGTTCCCCGGTCTCCCGTGCCGATCATCGCCGACATCCACAACAACCACCGCATGGCGTTGGCGGCACTCGATGCCGGCGTGCATTGTCTACGGCTCAACCCCGGCAATATCACCGACCCGACCAAGATCAAAAACATCGCCGCCGAAGCCAAAGCTCGCGAGGTTCCCATCCGCATCGGGGTCAACGGAGGGTCGCTCGATTCGTCGCTCTACGACGAAGAAAAAGGGGTCACCCCCGAAGCAATGGTCGAATCTGCACTGCGCGAGATCAGCTATTTCGACGAGGTCGGCTTCGATCTGGTCAAAATCTCGGTGAAGGCATCGAACGTGCCCCTCATGATCGAGGCGTACCGGCAGCTTTCAGAGGTGACCGACTATCCACTTCATCTCGGCGTCACCGAAGCAGGCCCACCGCCCGCAGGCACGATCAAGGCAACCGCCGGAATTGGCACCTTGCTCGCTGAGGGCATCGGCGACACCATCCGCTACTCACTCACCGCCGACCCCGTTCAGGAAGTAAAGGCCGGTCGAACCCTCCTCGAAGCCATGGGTCTGCGCGAACGAAAGAACGTCGACCTGATCGCGTGCCCGAGCTGTGGGCGTGCCGAGATCGACGTCTACAAGGTTGCCGAAGAGGCCGTGGCAGCCTTCGAAGATAAAGAGATCCCGTTGCAGATAGCGGTTATGGGATGCGTCGTGAACGGACCCGGCGAGGCCCGCGACGCCGACCTTGGAATCGCTGCGGGAAACAAGCGGGGCCACCTGTTTGTCAAGGGCGTCAACGTGGCTGTCGTTCCCGAGGACGAGATGGTCGATCAGCTTCTCGAATGGGCCATCTATCTGCACGAAGAGGGCGAAGAGGCGACTATGGCCCGAGCCGAATCAACCCGCGATGCAGCGAGAAAGGCCGCCGAAGAGGATCGGGCCCGCAATCTCGACGAGCGCGGCGAGGACGCAAACGCGTCCGAAACAGCGATCGACCTGATCCGCAAACGCTGACATGGCGAGTAACGCGGGAGAAACCGACGCAGCGAAGCCCGATGGCCGCAGCGAGGTCGTCGTACCGCTCGCCGTGGCCAAAGAAGGGTTCCCCGCAATCTGCGCGGTAACCGGCAACGTTGCCGACGGCGCAATCCCGGTCCGTGTCGGCCGATCGGTCACGCGCTGGAAGAGCCCGACGGTCCGTATTCCGCTGAGCGAGCCGGTATTTGTGCGCTGGTCTCGACGCAAGAACATTCACATCAAAGCCAGGGCACTGGCATCGGTTCTGACCGCGGTTGCGATCGTGATTGCGTTCCGCAACGCCGCACTTGGTCTCAGCGTGCTCGCCGTTGCGGTGGTGATTCACCTCGTCGACCTGTGGGCCGAGCGCACGGTCGACTCGCTCGAACCCACACTCGAACGAATCGGAACAGACGTAAAGGTTTCCGGCGTCCACGAGCGCTTTGCTGTCGCCGTCCGTGAGACAGTGCGTTAGTCGGTTGGAACTCCGCTAGAGTTCTACGGCGCGCAAATACGGAGCTCCGGTTCCAACTAGCGAGCGTGGGCTTTCGAGTCCACGCTCTTGTTGTTTGTGCGTGAACCCATCCAGTTCGTCACACAGAAGGGAACGACGTGGGTAATAACTCAGCCGATGGCAAAAACTCAACTGCGCTCGTTAGCCGTGTGACGTCACTCATTGAACCGATCGCGTCGGACTTTGGTTGCGAACTGGTCGACGTCGATCTCAACAACGGCGTCCTCAAGGTCATCATCGACGAAGCCGACGGCCTCCACAGCGATTCGCTGCTCGAAGTCACCAAAGCGGTTTCTCGAATGATTGATGCCGAAGATCCAATCCCGGGCCGTTTCACCCTCGAGGTCAGTAGCCCCGGAGTCGAACGACCGCTGAAAAAGCCAGAACACTTCCGTCGCTCCCTCGGCGAAGAGATCACGGTCAAGACAATGCCCGATGTCCCGGGTGAGCGTCGCGCCGAGGGGATTCTCAAAGATGCCGACGAGTACGGCATCACCGTCGAGACGAACGAAGGCGACCGAACGCTGCGCTTTGGCGAAATTCGTTCGGCACGCACGGTATTCCACTGGGGTCCAACCCCAAAGAAGGGCGGCTCAAAGCAGCCCGAGAACAAAACGAAAGGCCAGCCAGCATGAACGCCGAGATGCTCGAAGCACTTCAGGCCCTCGCACGCGAACGCGGGATTTCCGTCGACGCGCTGTTCGCAGCCCTCGCCGATGCCTTGGAATCGGCATACAAGCGGATGCCTGAGGCCGAGGACTACGCCTGGGTCACCATCGATCCCGAAACGATGGACATCCGGGTTATGGCCCAGGAGACCGACGAGGATTACCTCCCAATCGGCGAAGAGTACGACGTCACCCCAGAGAACTTTGGCCGGATCGCTGCCCAGACCGCTCGCCAGGTAATGACCCAGCGCATTCGCGAGGCCGAACGCGAACTCAAGTACGAAGAGTACGCGGGCCGCGAAGGCGACATCGTCACTGGCATGATCCAGCAAACCGACGCTCGGTACACCCTCCTCGACCTCGGTCGAGTCGAGGCGCTCTTGCCTCAATCTGAACAGGTCATGTTCGAACGCCCCGAGCCCAACGCTCGGCTCAAGGCCTACATCGTCGAAGTTCGCAAGACCGCCAAGGGCCCACAGATCGTGGTCAGCCGAACCCACCCCGGGCTCGTTCGCCGCCTCTTCGAGCTCGAAGTACCCGAGATCGCCGATGGCATCGTTGAAATTCGTGCCTGTGCTCGCGAACCGGGACACCGCACCAAGATCGCCGTCTACTCCAACGATCCAAACGTCGACCCCGTCGGCGCATGCGTTGGTGCCCGTGGCGCACGAGTTCGCCAGGTAGTGACCGAACTGCGCGGCGAGAAGATCGACATCGTTCCGTTCTCCGATGACCTTCCCGACTTTGTGATGAAGGCGCTTTCGCCCGCCAAGGTCAAAGAAGTTCGAATCATCGAAGAGACCGGCACCGCCGAGGTCATCGTCCCCGATTTCCAGCTTTCGTTGGCGATTGGCAAGGAAGGCCAGAACGCCCGCTTGGCCGCGCGACTCACTGGTTGGCGCGTCGATATCAAGAGCGAAAGCCAGCTCGCCCAAGAAGAGGCCTACGGCGATGTTGACTGGGCCGAGGGCGAATGGGTGGTTGACCCCGAGTCCGGAGAACAGGTATGGAAGCCCGCAGACGGGGGCGACGCCCTGTCCGCAGACGATTGGACCGACGCAGCAGACGAGGAGGCACCCCCATCAGAAGCTGATGCGGGTGACGAAGCTAACGCTGCAGATAACGCCTCTGAAGAGGAATAGCCTTAAGCTGTTGTGCTGACCGCCCGTGCGGTCTGCGCAGCACTAAACGAAAAGAAGAATTTGGCAACAAAAGTACGCGTCTATGAACTCGCACGAGAATTAGGGATTTCTAACGCAGAGACCCTGGAGCTCTGCGGCGCGCTCGGAATCGGAGCGAAGAGCCACTCATCGAGCATTGTCGACGCTCAAGCAGACCGCGTTCGCCGCAAGGCTGAGCGTGAAGGCCTCGTTCGTGAAGTGCCGCCCGAACCCGAAAAGCCTGAAGAAAAGGCGCCAGCCGAGAAGAAGGCTGCGATTTCGTCCAAGAAGCCGCCGAAGAAGGCTGCAGCGAAGAAAGCCGTCGAAGAGCCAACGCCGGAGCCAGAACCGACTCCCGAGCCCGTCGAGCCCGTCGAGGCTGTCGAGCCCGTCGAAGCTGCCGCTCCCGCAGAACCTGAACCTGAACCTGCGCCGCCAGAGGCCCCTGCGCCTGTGGTCGACATCGATCCCGACATGGAGATGCCAAAGGGCCCCGTGTCGTCGAAGCGTGAGCGCAAGCCGGTTGCTGACGGACCAGTCCCACCACCACCGACGGCCACGCCAAAGCCGCCAAAGACCGACGCACCGAGCGCCGAATCAAAGCCTCCTCCGGCCCCCTCGATTGGTAGCGATCCCAAGAAGGACGGCCCGGCAAAGCCACCGGTAGATCCCTCGGCTGGTCCTCGTTCCCAGTCCGGTAAGCCCATTCCGCCTCCTCCTGGACCTCCTCGTTCCCAGTCCGGCAAGCCCATTCCGCCTCCTCCTGGTCGGCGCCCCGGTGCGCCCGCTCCCGGTGGTGGCGGTGGCAATCGTCCCGGTGGCTACTCCGGAGGTCCTCCGCGCAGTGGTGGCGGTGGCAATCGTCCCGGTGGTGGCCCGCGCCCGGTTCCGGGTGCTGGCGCACGTCCCGGCGGCGGTGGCGGTGGACGTCCTGGCGGCGGTCGTCCCGGTGGCCCTGGTGGTCGTCGTCCGCCGAAGCGCAGGGGTAGGAAGCGTCGTAACCGCGATGAGCTCCAGCCAATGGACGTTCCGAGCTACAGCTCCGAAGATGCACCGGTTCCGGTTGGAACCATCGTCATCGAACGGGCGATTACTCCGCTCGACCTGGGACCGAAGTTCAACCGTACGGTCGCCGATGTTGTGAAGTTCATGATGCAGCAGGGCGAGATGGTCACCGCGACCCAGTCGCTCAGCGACGACCTCATCAACAAGTTCGCAGACGAACTCGGAGCCGACGTCAAGCTCGTCGACCCGGGCGAGGAGCACGAAGAAGAGCTCCGCAAGATGCTCGGCATCGAGGACGAGTCCGAAGACGACGAAGCCGAGTCCGCTGAGGACGCTCCGTTGCGTCCTCCGGTCATCACCGTCATGGGTCACGTCGATCACGGCAAGACCAAGCTGCTCGACCAGATCCGTCACGCAAATGTTGTCGACGGTGAGGCTGGTGGAATCACCCAGCACATCGGTGCGTATCAGACCACCCGTCACGACCATGTCTTGACGTTCATCGATACACCGGGTCACGAAGCGTTCACCGCAATGCGGTCTCGCGGCGCCAAGGCAACCGACATTGTCATCTTGGTCGTTGCCGCTGACGACGGCGTTATGCCGCAGACGGTCGAGGCGCTCAACCACGCCAAGGCAGCTGAGGTTCCAATCATCGTTGCGATCAACAAGATCGACCGCGAGAACGCAAACGTTCAACGTGTTCTGTCCCAGCTCACCGAACACGACCTGATCCCCGAATCCTTCGGCGGCGACACGATCACTCAGGAAGTCTCTGCGCTCCAGAACATTGGGATCGACGAGCTTCTCGACCAGATCATTCTTGTTGCTGAGCTCGAAGAGCTTCACGCCGATCCCGAGGACCGTGCGAGCGGCGTGGTGCTCGAAGCAAACCTCGACATTGGTCGCGGTCCAGTCGCAACGGTCCTGGTCCAAGAGGGCACGCTGCGCGTTGGCGACCCGATGGTCACCGGTGCTGCATGGGGCCGTGTGCGTGCGCTGATCAACGACAAAGGCGAGAACGTCAAAGAAGCTGGCCCTTCCACACCAGTTCAGGTGCTCGGTCTTTCCGAGGTTGCCGAATCCGGTGATGAGTTCAATATTGCGCCGAGCGAGAAGGTCGCCTCCAAGGTTGCCGATACCCGTGAGCACTATCACCGCCAGTCCAGCCTTGGCCGCGACGCATCGGCCACCAGCGGTGGAGCGCGACTCGAGGACATCTTCGAGCAGATTCAGCGTGGCGAGGCAGCAAACCTCAACCTGATCATCAAGGCCGATGTAAACGGCACGCTCGAAGCGGTCACCGATTCGCTCCGCAAGCTCGAAACACCCGAGGTCAAGCCAACGTTTGTTCACCGAGGCGTCGGCGGGATCACCGAAAACGACATCGCGCTCGCGTCGGCATCGAACGCAACGATCATTGGCTTCAACGTCCGTCCGGATCGCAAAGCGCGCGAATCCGCCGAGGCCGAAAACGTCGAGATTCGAACCTACGAGATCATCTACAAGCTGCTCGAGGACATCGAGTCGGCAATGGTCGGCATGCTCGATCCCGAATTCGAGGAGATCGTCAGCGGAGACGCCGAGGTCCGAGAGATCTTCTCGGTACCTCGAATCGGCAGGATCGCTGGTTGCTACGTCCAGAACGGCGTAATCACGCGAGGCTCCAAGGTTCGCTTCATTCGCGATGGCACGATCATCTGGAAGGGCGAGGTCAATTCGCTTCGCCGCTTCAAGGAAGATGTCAAAGAGGTCGCTGCCGGATATGAGTGCGGTATTGGTCTGTCGGACTTCCAGGACTTGAAAGATGGCGACATCATCGAGACCTACGAGGAGCGCGAGATCGAACGCTCGATCTCGTAATCCGCTGGCCCGTGCACGTGCTCGCGCTCGATCTGCGCCTCCGGCTCCGACATGTTCAATCGCTCAAGGAAAAGCGCTCGCTGGTCCGACCCCTCATCGACCGCTTGCCAAAGCTTGGCGTGAGCGTGGCTGAAGTGGGTGACCAGGACGTGCTTGGCGCAGCACAACTCGGCGTCGTCGTCGTCTCTGGATCGGCACGAGAAGCCACCAAGGTGATCGATGAAGCCGAACGACTGGTCTGGACCCGCGCCGACATCGAAGTCGTGTCGGCCGACCGAACCTGGATGGAGATCGATCGATGAGTTCACGCCGCCGCCACGTACAAGGCAACAAGCGCGACCCCGGGGCGCAGCGAAGCTCTCGACTGAACGAACTGTTGCGAGAGATCATTTCCGAGGAGCTCACCAAGATCGACGACGAACGGCTCGACTGGGTCAGCGTGACCCACGTCAAGACCGACCGCAGCCTCGACCGGGCCGTCGTGATGTTCACCGCGGCGCTCGGCGATGCCGAGGACGAAAAGGCATTGGTCGATGTGTTCAAGGAGCATCGCAAGCGCCTGCAGGCAGCGATTGGGCGCCAGACGAAGCTGCGTCGCACCCCTCCGCTGTCCTTTGAGCCCGATACCCAGCTCCGTGAAGCTGGTCGTATCGAGGACATCATTGCTGAGGAACGCAAACGTCCAGGCAATCCCGAAGCCGACGAAACGAGCGAAGAGGAATAGTGGGTCGCAAGCAGCGTGACCCGGGGCCAACGGGCTTTGCGATTGTCGACAAGCCGCAAGGCTGGACATCGCACGATGTCGTTGCCAAAGCCAGGGGAGTGTTCAAGACCCGCAAGGTCGGTCACTCCGGCACGCTCGATCCCGACGCGACCGGTGTCCTTTTGCTCGGTGTTGGTAAAGCCACGAGGGTGCTTCGATTTCTCGATGGTGTGCCCAAGGCTTATACCGGCGACATCCGGTTCGGGTCCGAAACAAATTCGCTCGATTCGACCGGCGTTGTCACCAAGACCCATGACATGGCCCCGATCGACATCGACGCTGCCCGCAGGGCTGCGCTCACGCTCACCGGCGACATCGACCAGATTCCGCCGATGGTCAGCGCCAAGAAGGTCGACGGAAAACGGCTGCACGAGCTAGCTCGCGAGGGCATCGAAATCGAACGCAAGCCGGTTCCGGTCAGCGTCTACCGATTCGACCTCGAAACCACCGACGACCCCATGGTGCTGCGCTGTGCTGTCGAGTGCTCGGCAGGCACGTACATCCGGTCGCTTGCCGCCGACCTCGGAACGGCCCTTGGGGGAGGGGCGCATCTCCATGGCTTGCGCCGCACAGCAATTGGTTCGTTTACCGATGACATGGCCGCGCCGCTTGACGAGGTCGAGCTTCGGCCTGCCGCAGAGTTTGTTTACGATCTCGGGCTTATTGAGGTCGACGACGAGACCTCTCTCGACGTTCGCTACGGCCGTGTGTTTGACGCTGCTCGAATTGGTGCAACCGGCGACGGCCCGTACCCTTTGGTCGATGCGGCCGGTGAGCTGCTCGCTGTCTATGAAACCCATCGAGGTGGAACGATCAAGCCAGCGGTCGTTCTCGCCGAACCACCCCCCAAGCAGACAGTCGAGACCCCAATGCCCGAGGACGTGTCGTGAAGATCATCAAGGACAGCGACGACCAGCGGGTCGAAGCCAGCGTCCTCACGACGGGTGCCTTCGACGGTGTTCACGTTGGGCACCGGACGGTCATCTCTCAAGTCATCGAGCGGGCCAAAGCTCGCGGCGTTGCCTCTGCGGTCGTCACCTTCGATGTACACCCGGCAACGGTTGTGCGCCCGGACTCTGCGCCCAAGCTGCTCACCCGTCTGCCCCGCAAGCTTGAACTCATCGAAGAGCTAGGCGTCGACGTGGCCTACGTCATCGAATTCGACGAAGAACGCGCGAGCACCACCGCAGCCCGGTTCGTCGACGATGTGTTCGTCGATCGGCTCGGCGCACAAGAAATCTTGGTCGGCAGCGACTTCAACTTCGGCAAAGGCCGCGAGGGCACACTCGAATTCTTGGACGAACGCGGAAAGAGCAACGGTTTCACCGTCGAAGGGCTCGAACTGATCCGCTCTGACGAAACCGCAACCGAGCCGGTATCGAGCACCGCAATACGTCGAGCGCTCGTTGGCGGCGACGTGGTCGGCGCCGCTGCGATGCTCGCTCGGCCATTTGAGATCCGTGGCATCGTGACCAAGGGCGATCAGCGAGGCCGCACCATTGGTTTCCCCACCGCCAATGTGGTGCTACCCGACGACATGGCCCGCCCAGCAAACGGTGTGTACGCATGCCACTACGTCACCCCCGACGGCGTATCTCGCCGGGCAGCGGTCAATGTGGGCGTGCGTCCGACCTTCTATGAGAACGCCGACGCCGCAGTGCTCGAAGCGCACCTGCTCGACTTCCCAGCAGACGGCGAGTCTGGCGACCTCTATGACCAAGAGGCACAGGTGCGGTTCGTGTCGTTCTTGCGCAGCGAACGCCGCTTCAACGGCATCGACGAGCTCAAAGCACAGCTCGAAGTAGACATTGCCGACACAAGGTCCGCCCTCAGCTAGTTCTTGCGAACTCGTCGGGTCAATCCGATGCTGACTCCGGGCTGCACTGATCGCGTGGTTAGTTGTCGCTATGACGTGATCGCGTACCGGGACTCGCGCAGGGGGGCGACCCGGGCACCAAGGACGGGCAACGCCTTCTTCGGGAAGGTTTCGTGAACGAACACCAGTGGTCGACGAGCGGCCGCTACCGTTTCAGCGATGTCTCGGTTGGAACTTCCATCGCGCGCGACTTGGGTGCCGTTGAGCTTGCTGCTCGTTGGCTTTGTTGTACTCGCGGTACTCGATGCCGGCAATGGAACCCTGCGAGCCGAGTTCGTTACCCAGACAATGGTTTGGTATTTCGTGGCCTTTGCTGGCTTCCTCGGAGCGGTATGGGCCAATGAGCGAACCCCGATCCCGATGGCGTGGATCTGGGGCGCGGCCATCGTCTTTCGATTGCTTCTGCTCACGACATCGCCAACGCTGAGCGACGATGTCTTTCGCTACATCTGGGAAGGCAACCTGCTCACCGAAGGTGTGAGCCCCTATCAGGCGCCGATCAACGCCCCGGAACTCGACGCGTTCGATATCCCGGCTCGCCAACTGGTGAACAACCCGACGTTTGCCAGCCCGTACCTGCCAGTGACTCATGGAGTCTTCTCGCTTACATCGCTCGTGTTGGGCAATTCTGCGTTTGGGTTTCAGGTGGTGATGACGCTTCTCGAACTTGGGGCGGCGTGGGGTCTCATGTCCTTGCTGAAGATCGTGAACATTGCGCCGAGCCGGATAGTGCTGTGGTTGTGGAACCCGATCGTTGTGGTCGAGGTCGCTCACGGTGCACACCTCGACGCGATCATGATCTTTCTCACGGTCGCTGCGCTCGTGGCGACGTTTCACCCCAAGGTGAGTGAGACGAGCCTGCTCGGCCCAATCCTTCTCGGGCTCGCCACGCTGACTCGGCCGATTCCTGTCTTGTTGACCCCGGTTCTGTTCTGGCGCTGGAACTGGCCCCAGCGGTTGGCGTATGCGGCCACCCTCATTGTCATCACTGCGCCGTTCGTTGCATGGTCGGGGTTTGGTTTCAGCGATGGCCCTGGCAGGGGAGTCTTTGGGTCTGGCCAGGAGTACACCGAGACGTTCCGGTTCAACTCGGCGATCTATCAGGGTTTCGAGCAATGGGTTGGCAGCCAAGGCCTCGACGACAAAGGGCTCAACGAGCCTCGGATGCTCACCATGATCATCATCTTCGCCGCCTACTTCGTGGTCATGGCATGGATATGGAACAAGGCGCGGTCGCGCCACGACGCGTTGGGTCTGTTGCGGTTGGCGGCGTTTCCGATCGCTGGCTACACGCTCACCACGCCGGTGTTTCACCCGTGGTACCTCTTGCTGCTCGTGGCCCTATTGCTCTTTCACACGCCGACGTCGACCGAGGCGAGTCGTCGATGGTTGGCGCTCATTCCATGGGCTTGGCTCGCAGCGACGCTCATCTTGTCGTACATCACCTACGAGGACCCCAACTTTTTCTTCGAGCGTGCATGGGTTCGTCGCGTCGAATGGTGGCCGACGCTCGCAATGGGGCTTGTCATCTTTGCCGGTCAGAAGTTTCTGTTCGGGCCCACCGAGCCTGCATCTGAAAACGACCTACTCGCCAAGACCTAGCGCCACCGTCCGTTCGGCGATATTGCGAACCGAATCGAACTGGGGCAGATCTCCCGACAGGTCCTCGTTGAAGTAGATGTCGGTCGACGATGCCCACGGCTCGGGTAGATCATCGAAGCCGGTGATGAGGCCGATGAGCCCGGCCGAGGTCGTCATGTTGTTGTCGGCATCCCAGCCCGCAAGCCCGGCAATCGTCACCGTTTGGTCGAGGTCGCCGTCGCCGTAGAGCAGCGCCATGATGGTGACCGCAAAGTTCACTCGGCTGGCCCACCACTCGGGGTCGGTGTCGTACTTGTCGCCAATGAGTGCCCGGGTTGCCCGCCAGTCGTCGGGGTTGTCTGCGACCCAGCCGACTACATCGTCGACGATCGGAGCGGTGATCGAGGCGGCAGGTTCGCTAGCGCGGGCGTCGGCGATGAGGCGTGCAGGGTCGGCTTCGAAGAACGCCATCGAGTACATGTGCGCATAAAACGCACTGGCGTCGAGCGCCGGGCCGCTGCTGGTGATCGAGCCGAAGCGTCGGGCTTGACGGCGGGCTTCGGTGGGGTCGCCGGGGTTTAGGAGGCCGAAGAGTTCGGTTTCGAGCTGAGCGTCCATGGCCCACGCACCCTCGGGGTTCAGCTCGGGGCTTCCCGTCTCGGGAGGCACGACCCCTTCGTCCATCAACTCGCGAGCTCGGAGGGTGGCCACCCAGATGTCGCCGTTGAGATGGTCGACCCATTCGTCTCGGATCTGCTCGTAGGTCGGCTCTGGGCCGTGGGTCTCCAAGATGTGCAGGTCGAGCCATTCAATATGAGTGTCGTCGTCGGTCGACCACTGGTCGAGGAGCACCAAGTCGATGGAGTCGCCGGGGCCTGGCTCATCGAGCCAAATGCCCTCGATTGGGAGCCCGGAGTGGTTGGCGACCATCGTTGCCACCCACGAACCGTGGACGCGATCGAGATAGAGATCCTCGTCGATTTGTTCCGGTTGGCGAACCAGAAGGGCGACCACGACCACGGCAACGATGGTTAACGCCAGCGAAACGGGGGCGGCGCGGCGGAACATCAACTAAGTCTGCCGGTACCATTCCACAATGGCCACGCTGCTCATAGCGCACCCGCTCTTTCTGGCGCAGAACCCCGAAGAGCAGGCAGCATCGAGCCCGTATTTCCCCCTCGGAATCCTGTACCTCGCAAGCTGGGTCAGAAATGCCGGTCACGAGGTCGCAATCTTTGACGGCACCTTTGAGCCGGGGCCCGAGGCGTTTCTCGACGCCTTGAACACCCACGCCCCCGATGTCGTTGGTGTCTCGTCGGTCCTTCCTATCCGTGACACGGCGCTCGAACTTGCGGCCATGGCCGCCGCGACGGGAGCTGCTGTCGTATTGGGCGGTCCCGATCCAACCGCAGACCCGGCGAGCTACCTCGCTGACGAAAACGTCGACATCGTCGTGCATCACGAGGGTGAGCAGACAATGACCCGCCTGCTCGACATGGTCGACGAGGGAACTCTCACGGGCGAGCACCGCCGCAGCGAGCTCGGTATCGCGTATCGCCTCGACGGCCGGGTGACGCTCAATCGACCGCGGCCCCCAATAGCTAATCTCGACGAGCTTCCCTTGCCAGCGCGAGACCTCATCGCCATGGACCGATACCTCCAGACATGGGAGGACACCAACGGATACTCCTCGATGACGATCTCGACGACCCGTGGCTGCCCGTACAACTGCACCTGGTGTGCCGACGCCGTCCACGGCTCGGAATTTCGACAACGATCGCCCGAGAGCGTTGCGGCCGAAGTGGCTCAGCTCCACGCCGATTTCGACATTGAACGGCTGCGCATCGTCGATGATGTCGATGCCATCGACCGGGAATGGTTCGAAGACTGGGCTGCCCAGGTCGAAAAGGACAACGTAGCAATTCCGTTCGAGGCGCTCTCCGAGCTCAAACGCGATGCCCTTCCGCTGCTCGACGTGCGCGACAGCCTTTGACAGAAGCGCAACGTGATGTTCCCCACCGTGAGCGGGGATTTGCATGCACCGCCGAAGCGCCCGTGACGAGCTTTTTTGATCGGGGGTCGCCGTATTTGTCGCACCCCTTGTTGACAGCGACGCGCAGCGCTGCGGAGGTCGAGAAGGTATTGGCGAATGCGCCTGAGGCAACGAGTGACGTACTCGATGTGGGTTGCGGCTTTGGGCGCCACAGCATCGAGTTGGCTCGCCGCGGCTATTGCGTTGTGGGCATCGATCCATCCGAAGCAATGATCGACGCAAGCCGAAGCGGAGCCGACGAGGCCGGGGTCGACGTCGAATTTGTTCACGTGGCAGGCGAGGACTTTGACCGAGCTGACGCGTTCGACCTGGCGCTCGTGCTGTTCACGACGCTCGGGCAGCTCTCCCTCGGCGACGCCGCCGCCGATGTGTCGCACGCGGTGTTGAGGAGCATCAACACCAGCCTTCGTCCCGGTGGGGTAGTCGTGATCGAAGTGCCCGAACGCGACCGCGCTCGCGAGGCGCTGGTCACCGAGGAGCAGCTCGGCGAGACGATGGTGACCCGTTCATTTGACGAGACCACCGCAACGCTGCGCGAACGATTTGAGACGCCGACGGACACGTTCGAACTCGCCTACGTGCTGTTCAGTGCAACCGAATTGGTCGAGGCGGTCGAGGGGAGCGGCTTTGTTGTTCGATCGGTCGATCCGAACGGCCTCGTCACGCCGCCGATGACAAACATGGTGCTGGTCGCAGAGTGTTTGCCTGGCTAACCCCTGAGCTGCGGGGTCAGCTCATCGATGGTGCGGTCATTACGATTGCACTTACGGTGCTGACCAGCGTCGCGTCGCTCGCGCTTGGGTTGCTCGCCGCGCTCGGCCGGTTGAGCAACCGACCGCTGCGACGACGTGTTGCGGGCATCTACGTCGAGATCTTCCGCAACGTTCCGGCGCTGATCCTGGTGATCTTCTTCGCGTTTGCTGTTCCGAATGTGGTCGACGCAACGACACGCCGGACGATCTTCTTCAGCAACCCGATTATCGACGCACTCGGCGACCTCACTGGATTGGCAATCCCGTACTTCGGGATTGCTGCGGGCTTGGCGCTCAGTCTCAACAGCGGGGCCCACCTCGCCGAGATCTTCCGATCCGGGTTCTCGGCGGTACCGACGAGTCGAATAGATGCAGCTCGTTCGCTCGGGACGTCCCATGGCGCCGCGCTCCGACAGCTCGTTGTTCCGACCGGCACCTACATAGCGTTTCCCGCAATCTCCAATCGCCTGATCCACAACATGAAGAACACGTCGCTCGCGTCGTTTGTCGCGGTGCCCGAACTCTTCCAAGCAATCCAGGGACTGATTACCCGGACGTTCCGGGCGACCGACCTGCTGGTGCTCGCAGCGATTTTGTATCTCATCTTGTCAACGGTGATGACGGTCGGGTTGCGTCTCATCGAGGGGTGGCTGGCGCGCCGCGACGGAATTGCGCCCGCGGGCGAGGGGAGTGTTCGTGTCTGATCAACTCGAGTTCCTCATCAGCATCCTCCCCGAGCTGCTCATCGGTTTTCCCAACAATCGACCAGGTGGGTTGCTGCTCAGCATCTTGTTGACCGGGGCGTCGCTGATCGTTGGAACCGCTCTCGGGGTCGTGGTCGCTGCTGGGCACCACGCGAGGTGGTTCTGGGTTCGTGCGATTGCTCGTGCGTGGGTCGAGGTAATTCGCGGGATTCCACTCATTGTGTTGCTGGTGCTGATCCACCAATTTGCAGGTGCTGGGCGAATCCCGGGAATCGAGACATCTGCGCTCGGATCGGCGTTTATCACGCTCGTTGCCTACTCGAGCGCGTACCAGGCAGACGTCGTGCGAGCGGGCATGAGCGCCGTGCCGCGCAGCCAGATCGACGACGCGCAGCTCTTGGGCGCTTCGCCGTTCACGATTCTGCGTACCCTCTTGGTGCCCACGAGCTTGCGAGTCATGCGTCCAGCACTACTCACCCAAGCAATCACGGTGTTCAAGGACTCGTCGGTCGTTGTTGTCCTGGGCGTTGCTGACCTGACCACCAATGCCCGACTCGTCCTCAACGCGAACGCAGAAAGCACGCCTTTTTGGGTTGGCACGTACCTTCTCGTCGGTGCGCTCTATTGGGTGGTTGCGTGGGGTGCAGGGGAAGTGCTCCGCCGCACGAGCAAGGAGTCCTCTGAACAAGTTCGAAACGTTCCGAATCGACTCTCGAGAGCGATACAGTCAGGCCCATAATGTTCGAGTGCTCCCGCGGGAGTCGCCTCCTTATTTGCTATTTCAACGTTGGAGTTTTCTGTGTTTCGTGTTCTTCGTCGTCTCGGGTTCGTGCTCGTGGCGCTGGCAATTGTTGCTACCGCGTGTGGTAGTGACGCTGCTGTTGGTGAGGTTGATTCCGCTGCGAGCGGCACCGCCTCAGAAACCGAGTCGGTCGAACTCACCCAGAGCGACTCGGTTCTCGAAGCGGTCCAAGAAGCGGGCGTCGTCCGTGTTGGTGTACGCAACGACAATCTGCCGGTGAGCTTCATCGACGAGGACGGCGAATGGGTTGGTTTCGACCTTGAACTCGCCGAAGCGTTGGCTGAGGAGCTCGGGGTCGAGCTTGAACTCGTGCCCGTCGATGGCACCACACGAATCAGCTTCCTCGAGAGCGGACAGGTCGACATGTCGGTGGCGTCGATGAATCACACGCGATCACGCGACGAATCGATCGACTTCTCGATCACGTACTTCTGGGACAACCAGTCATTCTTGGTTCGCACCGGCGAGTACGAATCGATCGACGAGCTCTTCGGCGAGACCGTCGCCGCAAGCGCAGGCAGCTCGACCATCGATAGCTGGACCAGCTACGTCGATGAGCGCGGCGGTGACGCTCCCGAGTTCGTCGAGTTCGACGACAAGGCAGCTGCGGTCGAGGCCGTGCGTTCTGGCGCCGTCGAGGGGTACACCGAAGACAACGTCACGATGCTCTCACTCGCCGACGGTGACCCAAACCTCACACTGCTTCCTGGCGGTCACAATGCAGTGCAATTCGGCATTGGTGTTCCTGAAGGCCAATCCGATTGGCGTGACGCCGTTAACATTGCACTCCAAGAGGTGTGGAAAGATGGCACGTACCAAGAATCGTACGATCGCTGGTTTGTGAACGACGGGAGAATTATCGATCTACCTTTGGGTGGAGAGATGGAGATTTGGGGTTAAAGGCCCTATACGTAGATTCCCAGACGCGGGGACAAAACTGAAAGCATGATTGAGATGGAAACAACAGCGGAGAAAATGGACATGGACGTGGCCGGGAGCGGCCTCGATAAGAACCAGCAGACTCAAGTGGCGTGGGGCCTGACCATCTTGCGGATCAGCCTCGGGGTCATCATCTTGGCCACCTGGTGGTCCAACATCACCCAAGATCCAAACTTCTACTCCGAAGAGGGTCTACGAGGTTTCTTCAATTGGGTGCAACTGGACCCTGAAGAAGGCGGCAACGGAGCGTCGCTCGGTTTCATCCACTCGCTGATCGACAACACGGTGCTACGGGCGCCAACGGTAATTGGCTTTAGTCAGATGATCGTCGAGTTCTTCCTCGGCCTCGGGCTTTTGATCGGTGCGTTCACTCGCCTCACGGCCTTGCTCTCCACAGCATTCTTCATCGGTCTGTTCCTCACCTACTTTGGTGGCGAAGAATGGATCTTTACCTACGTCATTCTCGCAACGTCGTCGTTCGCCGTGTTCTTGGGATGGGCCGGACGCTTCCTCGGCGTCGATCAAGCCATCGCCGCTGCTCGCGGAGAATCGCCTGGGAAGCTTCTCTGGTAACAGTGCTTGGATTGACAGCGCTCGAAGCAGCAACGGCAGTCACCTACGCGGTGGCGTCGTTGCTGTTGTTCGTTTTCGGTGTCAACCTCGTCGTCTTCGTAGTGCGCGTCTGGCGCCGCGGCCCCCGACACAGCCCGCCGGTTCAGTCGGTCGACCCCGAAGACCTTCCTCTCGTGACGGTGCAATTACCGATCTACAACGAGCTCTATGTAAGCGAACGAATTATCAACGCGGCGTGTGCGCTCGATTACCCGGCCGACAAGCTGCAGATTCAGGTGCTCGACGATTCGACCGACGAAACCTCCACACTGATCAGCCAGATCGTGGCCGAAGCTCGTACGCGCGGCATCAACATCGAACATCTGCACCGGGTCGACCGCGCTGGCTACAAGGCAGGCGCTCTGGCTGAGGGCATGAAGACAGCGACTGGCGAGTTTGTGGCGATCTTCGACGCCGACTTCGTACCACCGGAAGATTTCCTGCTCCGCACGGTTGGAGAATTCGCCCAGCCCGACATTGCGTTCGTGCAAGCCCGTTGGGGCCATCTCAACCGCGATTATTCCTGGCTCACCAAGATCCAGGCGCTAGCGATCGACGGCCATTTCCTCGTCGAACAATCTGGCCGAGGCGACCGCGGCTATTGGTTCAACTTCAACGGCACCGCCGGTATTTGGCGAGCCGAAGCTATCGAAGATGCCGGCGGGTGGACCGCCGAGACCTTGACCGAAGATCTCGACCTGTCGTACCGGGCGCATCTTCGCGGTTGGCGGGCGTGCTATGTCGAAGACTTGGTCGTGCCAGCCGAGCTGCCGGTGCAGCTGCTCGGGTTTCGCCGACAACAACACCGCTGGGCTCGTGGCTCTATGGAATGTGCTCGCAAGTTGTTGCCATCGGTATGGCGCTCTGATGCTTCGATCGGCACCAAGTTCCAGGCCACACTGCATTTGCTGGCCTACGGCATCCATTTGTTGTTGTTGCTGCTGTTGCTTATCTATCCGCTCGTCGTGCAGGTGGGTTCGAGCAATGCTGGTTTCAGCACGCTTTATGGGGTTGGCTATCTGCTTGCGTTGACGTCGATTGCGCCCGCGATCTTCTTCATTGGCGGCCAGCGCCAAGGTGGACGTCCATGGTTCAAGTCGATCCCACGAATACTGCTGGTCACGGTGTTTGGGTCGGGGCTGATGCTCAACACCGCGCGGGCCGCAATGCAGATCTTCACGAAGCCAAACCCCGAATTCGAGCGAACCGCAAAGTTTGGATTGGAAGGCGACGTCGAACGAAGCAGTTGGACGAAGCGTCGCTACCAGCTTGATATCGACCGAATCGTGTTCGCTGAACTCCTCCTGGGCCTCTACGGTCTTGGCGTTATCCGGTTTGCCTGGAACAACGAGAACTGGGGCATCTTCATCTACGCAAGCGTCTTCTCTGCTGGCTTGTTGATGATGGCGTTCGCAACGATCACTCACGCCATCGCTACCTTTAGAGGCCGCGGCGACCGCAAGGCACAACTTCTTCTCGAGAACCAAACCTGGGCGACCGAGGAGTCGAGAGTCAGTCGATGAGCCGAGCGCTCGTCATTATGGCGAAGCAGCCTCGGGCGGGTACGACCAAGACTCGGCTGAGCCCCGCGTTAACTCCCGAAGCCGCAGCTGTTCTCTACGAGGCAATGCTGGGCGACATTGTTGCCCGGCTCACCTCGCGCAACGACGCAACGGTGATGATCGCTGCCGCCACGCCGAGGTCGGTGGAGTGGTTCCAGCACACATTCCCTGGGGTTCACATCGTGGTGCAAGAGGGTGAGACTTTGGGCGAGCGGCTAGATCACGTTCTGTCGTCGGCGCTGGAGGCCGGACACAGCTCAGCGTTTGCGATCTCCAGCGACAGCCCCGATCTGCCCGAGCAGCACATAACGGATGCTTTCAAAAAGCTCGACGCACCTGACGTCGATGTGGTTCTGGGGCCTTCCGAAGATGGCGGCTATTGGCTCATTGGTTGGAAGCAGCGGTGGGCAGAGATGGTGGTTGGCGTTGCGATGTCGCGTCCCGACGTGCTTGCGAATTCGGTCCGAATCGCCGAGGAGATCGGTGCCAAAGTTTCTCTGGCGAGCGAGTGGTACGACATTGATGAGATCGATGACGTCGAGCGGCTGGCGAGCAGCCTCGACCGCTCACTGCTTCCTCGAATAAGCGACGCGCTTAGCGACATCGACTCAGCGCGCACCCATCGGGTAGGGGTGGTGATCCCGGCACTTGACGAGGCCGACAACATCGCGGCAGTCGTCGAAGGGTTGTACACATCGGGGGCCGATCAAGTGATCGTGGCCGACAACGGGTCTACCGACAACACCGCAGAGCGTGCAGCTAGCGCTGGGGCTCTGGTCGTGAGCGAGCCACGCCGCGGCTACGGGTTTGCGTGCGCCAAAGGGACCGAGGCGGCACTCGAAGATGGTGCCACCGTGATTGTGTACATCGACGGCGATCAAAGCTCTCGGCCCAGCGAACTACCAACGCTGGTCGAGCCAATCATCACGGGTCAGGCTCGCCTCGTTCTTGGATCTCGGAGTGCAGGCAAGATCGCGGCGGGTGCAATGCCAGCACACCAACGGGCAGGAAACACTGCTACGGCTGCCCTAATGCGGTTGCTCTATCGTGTGCCGGTGAGCGATCTTGGCCCCTACCGAGCCGTTGACGCCGACTTGATTTCCGAGCTCGACATGACCGAGATGACCTTTGGGTGGCCGACCGAAATGATGGTCAAGGCCGCTGCTCGCTCTGAGGAGATTGTCGAGGTTCCGGTGAGCTGGGACAACCGGGCAGCCGGTCAATCAAAGGTGGGTGGGACGGTGGTTGGCTCAATACGCGCTGGTCTCGACATCATTCGTGTCACGCTTCGCTATGCCCGACCCTCGAAGACTCGTTAGCGTCACGGGATGCTTGGCCTAATTACCGGAAGCGGCTTCTACAACGTTTCTGAACTCGAGGACGGCGTCGACGAGACGGTCGCCACCATGTACGGAGAAGTCGTCGTCACCAGAGCCCGCTGGCTAGGTGCGCACGAGGTCGTATTTTTGGCTCGGCATGGGGTTGGCCATTCGCTGGCACCGCACCTCATCAACTACCGGGCCAACATCGCCGCGCTCGACGCGCTCGGTGTCACCGCGATCGTGGCAACCGCGGTTAGTGGAGCAATGGCCGAAGGGCTCGATTCGGGCATGTTGGTTGCCATCTCCGACTTCCTCGACTTCACCAAGGGTCGGCCGGGCACGTTCTTCGATACGCCAGGCCTTGTACAGCACACCGAGATGGGAACTGCCTACGATCCCGAGCTTCGAGAGCTCGTGGTCAAGGCTGCGGGCAGTGTTGGCATCGATATCGTCGACGGCGGTACCTACTGCACGTTCAACGGGCCGCGTTTTGAGAGCCCCGCAGAAATTCGAATGGCGGCCCAGCTCGGGGGAGACCTTGTCGGCATGACTGGATACCCCGAGGTCGTCCTCGCCCGTGAACTCGGCATTGCCTACGCCTCGATCGGGGTCATCTCGAACCGGGCGGCGGGCATGGGAGCGAAGGAACTTTCGCTCGACGAGATCATGGCGGTGTTGGCACGAGCAGCGCCGCCGCTGATGTCGGTCGTCGGCGCAACGATTGAGCATTACTACGCAGCGAAGAGCGACCCGGCCAAGGCTTCCCAGCGCATGTTCACCGGCGAAGATATTGCGGCATGGAACCTCACTGGAGGGCCAAAGGAGAACGAACCTCACAGCAAGGACCCCCACAGTCAGGACGCCGCAGATGACTGAGGTACACACACGGCTGGTGGCCGACATTGTCATTCCCGCAGAGGGAACGGGACGGGTCATCTCAAACGGAGCGATCGACATCGACGCTGACGGCCGGATCCTGGCCGTCGACCCAATCGGCCAACTCGGCGACTTCGACGGCGACACCCAACGAATTGGCGGGCTCGTGATGCCCGGCCTCGTCAACACCCACGCCCATACCCCGATGACGCTCGTTCGCTCGATCGGCGATGGGCTGCCCCTCGACCGCTGGCTCCAGGAGGCGGTCTGGCCACGTGAAGGAAAGATGACGCCCGACGATGCGCAGTGGGGGATGGTTCTCGGTTCGATCGAGATGCTGCGTGCAGGCGTCACCACGTCGGTCGAGTCGTACTTCTTCGAAGATCAGATCGTCGCTGCCGCAAACGAAACCGGCCAACGTGTCTGCGTCGGAGCCGGAATCCTCTCAGCCATCCTCCCGACCGATACCGACTTTGAGAACCGCGTCAGCGAAGTTGCCGCGTTCGTTGCGAAGAACCACGACCCCAACGGTCAGATCCGAGCGGTGTTCAGCCCGCACTCGGTCTATGACGTTTCGCCCGAACGTCTCTCGGTGATCGCCGAGGCTGCTCGCGAAAAGCAATCGATGATCCACATCCACCTTGAGGAGACACAGGCCGAGCGCGATCTCGTTTTAAAAAACCACGGGCGTTCCGCGACCCAGATCCTCGCTGATTCGGGGATTCTCGAAGTACCCACCTTGGCTGCGCACGGTGTGTGGCTCGACGATGCCGACCGAAGCCTGCTCGCAACCGCAGGTGCTGGCGTCGCGCATTGCCCGCAGTCGAACGGGAAGCTGGGCAGCGGAATCGCGGACGTGTCCGCGCTGATCGATGCAGGGATAGCTGTCGGGAT
This sequence comes from uncultured Acidimicrobiales bacterium, assembly GCA_964570495.1. Taxonomy (GTDB): domain Bacteria; phylum Actinomycetota; class Acidimicrobiia; order Acidimicrobiales; family SHLQ01; genus SHLQ01. The sequence goes on from CAZMYN010000005.1 coordinate 33,115, forward strand.
CGGGACGGACGGGCCAGCGTCGAACGACAATCTGGATCTCTGGGAGGAGCTGCGGCTCGCTCCGTTGCTTGCTCGAGCATCGTCGACGAACCCCGAAGCCATGGACGCCGCGCTAGCCATCGACCTTGCGACCCGACAAGGGGCGCGAGCTGCGGGGATGACCGACGTTGGCGAACTGCGCCCGGGGGCGTGGGCCGACCTCATTCGTCTCGACATCGACTATCCCGAATTCGTTGTTGGCAGTAGCGATGAAATCTTGTCCAACCTCGTGTGGTCTGGCTCGGCACACCACGTCACCGACGTGTGGGTGGGCGGGCAACGTGTCGTTCGGAACCGGGAGTGTGTGACCTCGGACCGCCACGTCGCTCAGGAACAAGTACGAAACCGTGCTCGGAGTCTTTGCTGAGTGCGGGTAGAGTTACCCGGTCCACATTTCGTGGGCAACCGCTCTGGTGTTCGTGTCATCCGATACGGCACACGGGGCTGGGTTCTATACCCAAGGAAGACTCATGGATTCTGTACTCCCACCAAAAGAAGAAACGATGGAGAGCGTCCGCAAGGCATTTGACCTTGCTGAGGGCGATACTGGTTCTCCTGAGGTGCAAATTGCGTTGCTTACCGCTCGCATTACTCACCTCACCGAACACTTGAAGGTCCACAAGAAGGACCATCACAGCCGTCGTGGACTCCTGATGTTGGTCGGCCAGCGTCGCCGTCTGCTCGATTACGTCATGAACACTGACGTCGAGCGGTATCGCGATCTGATCGCCCATCTTGGAATTCGCCGGTAGGAGTGCAGAACAAGCGGCCCAACGGCCGCTTGTTTCGCGTGTGAGGGACATTTCCTCACAGATGATTGCCGTGGGCCGACCCTAGGTGTAAGGATCTGCCCAGGAAATCTCCTGGGAACAGAAAAACCAGGAAACCTGGTTATCCCGGCTCATTGCTGGGAAACAGCAAGCTACGGCTTGCAAACACGAATCGAGCCGAAGGTCGGCTCGACAGTCCGGCAAGGTGCCGGGCCATACAACTCGAGGCTTTCCTCGAGTGAAGGAGAA
>CAZMYN010000006.1:0-21332 GCA_964570495.1 uncultured Acidimicrobiales bacterium
GGGCACAGCGGCAGCTGCGCGATGGCTGAGTAGACCTCCGGTGGTGAGGGCCGCGACTCGTGCCCGCTGGAACCATGTATTGGGCGCACCGGCGATTGCATAGACACTGGGGGCGACGCGAACGAACTGGCCGTTCTTGATTCGCGTGCTGATCTGACCATGTGAGAGGCCGAGGCGAGTGGCCTCAGCGCGAGAGAAGACTCCGTGTCGAGCCGACACGTACTCGTAGAGCGAATCCACGAAAGATACCTACGTTCATACTGAGCGGCAGGGGGAAGTGGGAGTAACTATACGGAACCCCTCTGACAAGGAGCCGAACTACGAATCTGTGGAGTCTGATGACCGTTTATCGCGCGTCAGACTCCACAGATTCGTAAGAGCAGTGGCGCTAGTCAGGCGGACACAGACCACGGATTCTTTCGCGACGATTGCCCGGTTGGGAATGCGGACTACCCTCACCGTGTTCTTACTCAAGTGATGGCGTACTCTCCCCGAGAGCGCCGAGAAAGGGTCCGTAATGTCCGCAATCGACCTCACTTCCGACAAATTTGAAGAGACCGTTCTTACCGACGGAATCGTAATCCTCGACTTCTGGGCGTCATGGTGCGGGCCATGTCAGATGTTTGCCCCGATCTTTGAGGCAGCTGCCGAGGCACATCCAAATATCACCTTTGCGAAGGTGAACACCGAAGAGGAGCGTTCCCTCTCCGGCAGCTTGGAGATCATGTCAATTCCGACGATCATGGCGTTCCGTGACGGAATCCAGATTTTCCGCCAGCCCGGTGCCCTTCCCGCTGAAGCTCTCGAAGAGCTCATCTCGAAGATCGAAGAACTCGACATGGACGAAGTCCGTGCCGAAATCGAAAAGGCGCACGCTGCTGATGGCCTCGATCATGATCACGACGCTCACCACGAGCACGATCACGGATCCGTCGTCTAGTAACTAGTCGCTGGTACCCGCTCCGCCTCGGCGGGGCGGGTTTTCCTGCTTTTGGGCCGGGTCTAGTCCGACGAGTCGTCGAAGTAGCCGCGTGCTGACTTGATGAAGTTGGTCAACGCATCGTTGACGTACTGGTCGGTGTCCTCGAAGACCTTGTCTGCCTTTTCGCGGAAGTTGCGACCTGCAGCCTTGATGTCTTCAGATGGTGTGAGCGGATCGCCGGTCTTTACATAGTCGCCGCCGATGATGGTTTCGTATTCGCCCGACTCGTGCCAGTTGCTCAATTCAGCGACGCGGATAACGGGGAAATCGTGTGATCGGCCAAGCGTATTTACGAAGCGGTAGTACGAGGCCAGGCCGGTAGCGTCTCGGTACTCCGCGGCCTGCTCGATAAAGGCTTCGAGGTTGAGTTCGTCGCGGCGTCCGCGGATTCCACCCGCCAAGACAAGGTGCATACCTTGGGCGTGCTCAAGGCTTTGCGTCGAGACCAGCCCAGCGCGATCGCAGCTGATCTCGGCTCTGCGGCTCCACTCGAGCAACGCCAAAGTGATCGGTAGCGCGGCTTGGCCTACGAGTGGGCTGACCCGGCTCGAGAACATCAACAGCATGTACAGCAGCGTGCGATACAGCGCATGTTCGCTCATGATGTGAGCGACCTCGTGGCCGAGCACGACCTCGATCTCCTCGGGACGTGCGACCTCGATCAGGCTTGAGTTGAGGACGATAAACGGGTTGTCCATGCCGTAGGCGCCAGCGTTGATGATCGGCGTCTGGGAGATGTACAGCGGTGGGACGTCGGTGTCGAGAACTTCACATACGCGCACGAGCGATTCGTGGATCGAGCTGTACTGCTTCGGGCCGACCTTGACCGCGGCTGCGGTGAAGATGGTCTTTACGTTCTTCTCCCCGAAGGTGCCGACGAACTTTCGGAGCAACCCGTCGAATCCAGGTATTTGCTGGAGAGAGGTCAGCGCTGCTCGGTCGGTTGGGTGCTCCCACGCGCGTGGACTGATGTCTTTGAGGATGACGCGACCCGATGGGTGCAGATCCAGCTTGCTCTTCTTTGCCGCCATGTTCGCTGTGTCCTATCGCTGTGGGCCGCGGATGCTGCGAGCGATCAGATAGCCGCCGCCGACGAGGCCAAAGAGCCCGCCAATGAATGCGATTGGCGCAACTACTCCGCCGATGATGGGAATCGCCCCAATGAACGAACTAACAACAATGAGGCCGACGCCGAGGGCCAGCAACGATGCCCCTGGCTTCTTCATGATGCCCATTGATCCGCTTTTCGTAGGAAGGTTCATATAGGTAGATAGTACTCATCCCACCGATATGAAGGTAGGCACATAAGAATCGTGATCGTGAAGCGCCCGCCTTGGTTGGCAATTTGTGCAGTCCTATTCGTTGTTCTCTCGGCATGTGCCGGCGAGTCATCGAGTGAGTCGTCGCGTGCGGTGATCTCGCCGACGACAGCGTCGACAACGACCGCCCCGACAACAACAACGACGACCACGTCCACGACAACCACCACCACGTCGACGACGACGACCACGAGCACTCTCGCTCCGCCGTTGACCCTCGATTCTGTTCCCCGTGTATTGCGCTCGACCACCGATGTTGTCCTGCCCGTGATTGCGCGCACCGACGATGGACACCTCGTTCGAACTCCGTGCCAGCAAACCGCGGTCGTCAATGGTGGAAGCATCGAGGACCGGGTTCACGTGGTGCTCGATCCGGGTCACGGGGGCTTTGAACCTGGAGCGGTGACAAGCGATGGTGTTGCCGAAAAGGATGTGAACCTCGAGACGGCACTTCTTGCCGAGGCACTCCTCGAAGAGCAGGGCTTCGATGTGATCTTGACCCGCTACACCGACATCCGCATTCCGCTGCGCACCCGAGTCGAAGTGGCTGACACCCTCGAGGCTGGACTGCTCGTCTCGATCCATCACCAGGGAACCTCGACCAACCTTCCCCGCTCCGATATCTCCGGCGTTGAGGTCTACTACCAACAGACCAACGACGAGTCGAGACGCTTTGCTGGCCTGCTCGTTGAGGAAACTCGCGACGAGTTCAGCGACTTCGACATCGAATGGTTCGCAGGCGTCGACGCCGGCGCGACGTACCGCCCTCATCGCGAGACGGGCTTGGACTTCTACGGCATGGTTCGATTGCCGCAAACCCCTGCGGTACTTGCCGAGATGGCCTGGCTCGGCAACGAGGCCGAAGTCGATCTGCTGCGCAGCGGCGAGCTACAAGAGGCGTCGGCTCGGGCGCTCAGCCAGTCGATCGTCCGTTGGTTCACGACGAACGATCCGGGAACTGGGTTCGTCGAGCCGAGCTTTGGCCTTTTGTCGTCCGGGGGTGGTGGCGGCCTCGATGGATGCGTCGATCCCGACCTCGGTGAGACCACACCGAATCCCCACAGCGCTGAAGTTCCTGAGGACGAAGACGAGAACTGAATCGTTCCGCGCTACTCGGGAAGAGACGCTGGTAATCTTCGCCTCGCATGAGAGAGCCAAAATTCTTCCGTCGATACGACTACGACCGCGGTCTGCTGCCTAACGCGCACCTGCGCGACCTCGACGACGCTGCCGACCTCACCGAAGCAAAGGAGAAGTCGGGTTGGTCGATCGGCTACCCGGGTTGGGGACTGCTCTACTACCTGGTCTCGACGTCACTCGACCACGACAGCGACAACGTTGTCATCGAGACCGGAACCAACAAGGGGTCGAGCACGATCATGTTGGCCCAAGCCGTGGTCGACTCGAAGGTGTCGGGCCACGTCCATACCTTTGAGATCGACAAGGACTTCTACGACACGGCAACGAGCAACATCGAACAAGCCGGCTTGAGCAACGTCGTCACCCAATACCTCGGCGACGCGAAGACTTTGGTTCCCCAAGAACTAGAGAACATCGGTGAGGTCCGCGTGGCGTTTCTCGATGGCGCCCACTTCGTTGTTGATGTGTTGGAGGAGTTCGCGGCAGTGCACGCGAAGTTGGCTCGCAACGGTCTCGTGATCTTCGACAACACCTACCTGATCGCCGACGAGGACGAAGACCAACGCGTTCATGGTGCCTTGGCCTCGATCGTGTCGGAGTATGGCGGAAACCTGATCAACTTCCCGTCCGTCTCCTGGTACACCCCCGGAGTCGCCATTTGGCAGCGTCACCCATTCGATGAGCGCTGGGAAGGGCTTCGGTCATGATTTGGGTCGCGATCGTGGCGCTCGTCGGCGTCATTGCCCTCGCGTTGGTGGGATGGCTTGGGGTGCAGCGAATTCGCAGGAGCCTCAACGCGATTCGCAGCGAGAACTCCGCGTTGCGTCAGGAGCTGCAACAGTCCCAGGCCGACCTGGCGGCCACCAGACGCGACCTTGGCCGCGCAAACACCAGGATCGAGAAACACGACGAGCGGATCAAGGGCGTCCGCAAGCGCGTCGCCACGCGACTCACCAAGCTTGAAGACACGACCTCTCAGGAGCTCGGGACGGTCAAGGATTCCTCGCAGTACCGCAACGAACGCCAGGACGGAATGGTGAACCTCGTGAACGAGGTCCGCGAAGAAGTCAAGAAGACCAAGGCAAAGCTGGCTGAGCAACAAGAACTGAACGAGGAGTTGCGCCGCCGGATCGCGATCGTGCGAACCGAAGCTCACGATCGCCAAGATGGGCAGAGTCGCCTAAATACGGAACTTCGCAGCGGTCTCGCCGAAGCCCGGACCACGTCGCGGGCGGGCCAAGCGTTGGCTGGTCGGCTGTCGGGTCAACAGATTCATGGTTCGGTTCGTGCACTAAACGACGAGACAACGCAGAAGCTCCTCGACATTGCGCCAACGCTCGGCCTGAAGTGGATCACCGAAGAACAGCTCCGTTACATGGAACACACGGTGGTGGCGCTGGAGGCTCGACTCCGCGGCCGCCTCGCTGCACCCGTGGAAGCGATGATCTTGCGGGCAATGGTGGTGATGGCGGCACCGAGAAGTGACGCCACGGTTCTCGAGATCGGAACGCTGTACGGCCTGTCTGCTTGCTATTTCCACGAGGTCGTAAGACCGCAGCGATCGGGTCTCCATCAAACGATCATCGACCCGTTCATGGGCTACTACGAACAGGGTGCCCCCGACCTTTTCACCCCGATCCCGATCACCCGCGAGGTCGCCGTAGAGAACCTGATTCGAGTCGGCGCCACCGACGCTGACTATGAGATTGTTGTCGGGCTGTCCGAGGATCCCGACGTGCGAGCTGCGTTGCGCGATCACAAGTTCGACGTCGTCGTGATCGACGGCGATCACAGTTATGACGGGGTCCGCCGCGACTTTGAGAACTACGCGGATCATGTCGTAGACGGGGGATTCGTCATCATCGATGACTACCGCGGACCCTCGTGGCCCGACGTTACGAGGTTCGTCGATGAGACGGTCTTCACCGACCCTCGATTCGAAATCGTGACCGGCGAGCTCCGAACAGCGGTAGTTCGAAGAGTCTCGTAAGTGACGCGGCGCCAGCAAACCTAGCGAAGTTGGTTTCGAGTTCACGGTTCACGTTCTCTAGACTGGCGGCCGACTATGACTCACCTGAAACGAATCGTGCGGTTCTATGCGAGCTGGCGTCTCCCCGTTGTCGCCGTCGCGTTCGTTCTCGGGTACATCGGTCTGGTGACCGACCAATGGTGGTCTCCGCTGGTTGTCTTGGCCGGCATTGTTCCGTTGCTCGGGATCTACGCACTCACGGCGACGCGGGTGGGCGATCACGACAGTGCCCTCCACCAACAACGCGTCCGGCTCGGTGCCTCCGAAGATCGTCTTGGCCACGCGGAAGCTCGCGACGCCGCCTTCGAGCGCCAAATCGACGCGGCGAACAAGCGGATTCGCCGGTCGAGCGAGAGCACCGACAAGTTGCGGAAGTTCTCCCAGGCTGCCCAAGCCAACGCCATGGCCGCCGGGGACACGGCCAAGGCCGCGCAGTCGAGCGCCGAAGCGGCCGAAAAGACCGCCAAGGCGGCCCGCAAGCAGGCATCCAAAGCCGAGGCGCTCGCTGTTGGAATTTCGGCTGCGGATCCCGCTAAGCCCGCTGGCGCCAAGGTCTCTTCGAACCCGAACGTCGTGACTGGCCAGGTCATGTCGCTCTACGGCATCGTGACCGAACAAGCCGTCGGCCCGGACATGCCGCTCGTAACCGTGGTTGTTCCGTGCTTCAACGAATCGCGGTTCATCGGCGATGCCATTGCATCGCTCAAGGCACAGACCTTCGCGAATTTCGTGGCGGTCATCGTCGACGACAAGTCGAACGACGACTCGGTAGCGAAGGCGTTCGCCGCTATCGGTGGCGACGAGCGTTTCCATGTCGTGCGCCACGCGATCAATTCGGGCCTAAGCGCCGCGCGCAACACCGGTCTGCGTCTGGCCGACACTCCCTATGTTTGCTTTCTCGACGGCGACGACTTCTTTCACCGCGACAACCTCGCCGAGCGGGTCCGCCATTTGCTCGGCTATCACCAGGACCTCGCGGTTGCTGGCGTGTACTCGGGGATCGAGCACGTCGATGAGCACACCTCGTTTGCCGACACGGACGGATCTTCCAAGGCAAAGCACCGGGCGTGGCACTACGACCACCTCAACACCGGTGGCGATTGCCCGTTCAACTGCCATGCGCCGCTTCTGCGCACCGAGGTCCTCACCTCTTTCGGTGGGTTCGATGAGTCGATGCGCCACGGCGCCGAAGACTGGGAGTTCTGGCAGCGGCTGATGCGCCACGGCTACTACTTCCGAGGGACGCCGAACATTCTGGCTGTCTACCGCCAGAAGGCAGCGAGCATGGTGCGCTCCATGCCCGGCGAACACCTCGCCGAAGCCGAACGGTTGCTGCGTCGGGTACATGAACCGCTCGCGGACGCCGACATTGTTGCGGGAACCCCCTACGTGTTCAGCGAGCCGCTCGGAGAGTACGAATACAAACTCAAGATGACCGAGCGGGTCCTGTCGTATTTGGGCATGGCGTACATGACCGAAGAAGACGCTCAGCTCAACTCTGCATTCGACCAGATCGATCCGGAGTTCTGGCCGGTCACCAAGCGCAGCCTCAACACGTCGGCCTTGCTCGACTCGGGTATTCGGCGCGGTTACTCACTCGACCCGGTCGGCTTCCGGCACCTCTCGGGAAAGATCAGTCCGATCCGCGACGCACTGTCGGAACGACTCGAAGCAAATGCCGACGAGGCCGCAGCAATCCCCGAGCCTCCCCCGACCGAAGTAGTCGAGGCCCTGTTCGTCCCCGAGAACGCCGCACAGACAAAGGCCATGATCGAAGCTGCAAACACCCTCGGAGACGGCGACGCGGTAATTCTCGACGTCACTTCGGCGAGCGGTGCAAGTGGGGTGTCTGAGCTCATTGGAGACGAGTGGCAAGGCGACCGGCGATCGCTTAACTCGTGGGCCCTGTCGGGCGCGACCGCCAAGGTCGTTGTGGTGCAGTGGCCATACGGCCCAACGACCTCTGCGGTGATCGATCGCGCTCGGGAAGGCGGATCCACAATTGTCGAACTGGTCGAAGACCCCGCACCGGTCGCCCGGCTCGAGGAGAGCTCGTCGGCAGTAGCCGATCAACAAGTCGACTCCTATGGCGATCTCGCAAAGATCATCGCCGCTGCCGACACGTTGACGCCGACGGAATCGGCACGCAGCTACTCGGTCGACGTGGCGGCGCTCGCCGCGGTCGAGGAGTACCCCAAGCTCCCCGGCGACATCACCGAACTCGAGCAATTCCACAACAAGCACGCTGGGGAGCGGTGCGTCATCATCGGCAACGGTCCGTCGTTGAACGACCTCGACCTGACGCGGCTGCGCACCGAGAACACCATTGGCGTGAACGGCATCTTCTACGCCGAGAGCATCACGTTCCCGCTCTCGTACTACGTGGTTGAAGACACCTCGGTCATGAACGAGAACCTCGAAGCAATCAAGGCCTATGGGGCCGGCCACAAGTTCTTCCCAACGATCTACCGCAAGATGTATGGCGAATCTGAGACCGAGGAAGGGTCCCTTGGCGGTGTCACGTTCTTCACGATGAACCGCGGGTTCTACGCGAAGGAGTCACCGAACTTCTGCGTGCCACGATTCTCCACCGACGCCAGCCAGCGCTTGTTCTGCGGCCAATCGGTCACGATCATCAACCTCCAACTCGCCTACTACATGGGCTTTTCGGAGGTGTACCTGATCGGCATGGACTTCAGTTACACGATTCCGGATTCGGCCAAGGTCGAGGGCGACCTCATCACCTCGACCGAGGACGACGTGAACCACTTCCACAAGGACTACTTCGGCAAAGGCAAGACCTGGAAGGACCCGAAGCTCGATCGGGTCATGAACAATTACCAGCTCGCCAAGGTCATGTTCGAAGCCGATGGCCGGGCAATCTACAACGCCACAGCCGGCGGAAAGTTGGAGTTGTTCGAGCGTCGAGACTTCCACGACGTCTTCGAGGGCTAGACATACCCCGCGACTAGCCGCACTCGGCGGATCGGCCGGTAACGTGCGGTCGTGCGATTGGCAGTTCTCCTCTCCGGCAGCGGAACGCTTCTCGAGGCAATGCTCGAGGCCGACCTCCCAATCGACCTCGTCGCCGCCGACCGAAAATGCCGGGGCCTCTCCATCGCGGCGGACGCGGGCATCGAAACAGCGCTGGTCGAACGGACCGACTGGACCGACGCATTTGATCGCGATGCCTACTCAGCACAACTCGTCGACCTGCTTACCCATCACGAGATCGACGTCGTTGCCATGGCCGGTTTCGGCACGGTTCTTGGTCCAATCGCTTTCGACGTAATGCCCGGCCGGATCATCAACACCCACCCGGCGCTGCTGCCTTCGTTCAAGGGTTGGCATGCGGTCAAAGATGCGCTCGCCTACGGAGTGAAAGTCACCGGCTGCACCATTCACGTCGCCACAGCGCTGCTCGACGAAGGCCCAATCCTTGCCCAAGAGGCTGTTCGGGTACTTGCCGATGACGACGAGGCCACGCTGCACGAACGCATCAAGACCGTCGAACGGCGACTCTACGTCGAGACCCTCCGCGCAATAGCTGAGCGCGGCCACGTCCTCGACGCCCCGATCTAACCCACCTGCCCACAAGGAACACTCATGGCGAAACTTGCACTGCTTTCGGTCTACGACAAGACCGGCGTCACCGACCTCGCTCAATCGCTCGTCGACGCGGGCTGGACGTTGCTGTCGAGCGGCGGCACTGCCAAGGTCATTGCCGATGCAGGATTGCCCGTTACCGACGTGGCCGATCACACTGGATCGCCGATCATGCTCGGCCATCGAGTGGTGACCTTGCACCCAAAGATTCACGGTGGGCTCCTTGCCGACCGCAACAACCCCGAGCACCAGGCCGACCTCGAGACGCACGGAATCGACGCCATCGACCTGGCCGTCGTCAACCTCTATCCCTTCACCGAGCAGCCCGGTATCGAGACGATCGACATCGGCGGACCCACGATGGTGCGAGCGGCTGCAAAGAACCACGAATACGTCGGGGTCATCGTCGACCCCGCTGACTATTCAGCGGTCGCCGCTGAAATCGCCGATGGTGATTTGTCGGCCGAGACCCGGAGACGGCTTGCTCGAAAGGCCTTCGCCCACACCGCTGCCTACGATGCCGCCATCGTGTCGTGGCTCGACGAGACCGACGCCGACGACGATCCGCTTCCCGCGTCGCTACACATCGCAGCCGAGCGCGCTCAGGAGCTCCGCTACGGCGAGAACCCACATCAGGTCGGCGCCCGCTACCGATTCAGTGGCCAACGCAGTTGGTGGGACGACGCCGTGCAACATCACGGCAAGGCCCTCAGCTACCTCAACCTCCTCGACACCGAGGCCGCATGGCAGTTGGTGCACGCTCTGGGCAACGCGAACGGTGCTGATGATGGCGACCCGACCGCCGTGGTGATCAAGCATGCAAACCCGTGTGGAGCTGCCGCAGATGCTGACATCACCGCGGCGTACGTTCGAGCGCACGCATGCGACTCGGTCTCGGCGTTCGGCGGCATCGTCGCGCTGAATCGTGAAGTCCCGCCCGAACTCGCCGAGCGCGTCATGGAAGTCTTCACCGAGGTCATCATCGCCCCAAGTTTCAGTAGTGGAGCGATGGAGGTCTTGACCACCAAGAAGAACCTGCGAATCATCGAAGCGCCATCTCCATCGGTAGCGGCGCTGACCATGCGCTCGATCGACGGAGGTCTCTTGGTGCAAACAACGGATCGCCTGATCTCGACAGCAGACGACTGGACAGTAGCCACCGATCGCGCACCAACATCCGACGAGATGAGTGACCTTGAGTTCGCGTGGAAGGTCGCTGCCAGAGTTACCTCCAACACCATCGTGCTGGCCAAAGATCGCCAAGCCGTCGGTATTGGAGCGGGCCAGCAAAACCGCAGAGACGCCGGACGCATCGCTGCCGAGAAGGCCGACGGACGCGCGACCGGCGGAGCCTGTGCCTCTGACGCATTCTTCCCGTTCAAAGACGGACTCGAAGCCGCCATCGAGGCAGGTTGCACCGCCGTAATCCAACCCGGTGGGTCGGTGCGCGACGACGAAGTTATCGCCGCAGCAAACAAGGCCGGAATCACCATGGTCCTCACCGGGGAACGGCATTTCACGCACTAATTGCTCGTGCGGTAGCTCCTTCGTCGCGATTTTACCGCTTCGCAATTAGTGCCCGTTGCTGCCTCCGGCGGGCGTTCAGGCCACGCAGGCCGAACGCCAGAGGCGCCGTTTGGTTGTGCAGGCCACTTTTGGGTTGCGCGGTGTGAAAAGAGGGACATGGCCTCTCTTTTGCAGGTGGGGCGATGCGCTGCGACACTCTGGGGCGAGTAACTTCTTCCAACAAGACGAGCTTGGGCAACGTCAGAGAGTACGAAACCAAGCGAAGGACAACTTTTGATCATGGCAACGTTCAGTACCCGCATCCGAATGGCAACCGCAGGCCTTGCGCTATTGGCGCTCCCCGCAGCGTTTGCTCCCGCGGTCGCAGCTCAACCAGCGGTTGCATTCTGTGATGGGCTCGTAGCCACGATCACCGGCACTCCCGAGGACGACGTCATCGTGGGCACCGAAGGTCCCGACGTTATCGCTGCGTTCCAAGGCGACGACTTCATCGAGGGACTCGGCGGCGACGACATCATTTGCGGCGGCATAGGTGATGACACGATCTATGGCGGACAGGGATTTGATGTCCTCTTCGGAGCTCAGGGCAACGACCTTCTCGATGCCGTCTCCTTCGAAGAGACAGAAGACTCCGCAGGCTCTCGCATGTTCGGCGGAGCCGGTGACGACTTCATCGTCGGCTCGAACAAGTGGGACCGCATGCAGGGTGGTCCTGGGGAGGACAGCCTGCTCGGGTTCGAAGGTCGAGACTGGATCCGCGGTGGCGCCAACATCGATGCCATAAGCGGCGGCCCTGGCATCGACAATCTCCACGGTGGCAATGGCAACGACATCATCGGAATCTGGGGTGCGGACACGGTTCGGGGCGGCGCCGGTGACGACCAGTGCGAGCGCTACGTCAACCCCGGCGGTGCCATGCTCATTTCGTGTGAGACCGACATCCCGGCAGACGATGTCGAAACGGCGGAGTTCGCCGAGATTCTCGCCTCGTTCAACCCCGAGAGGTAGCCAAGCTCAGTCCGCGAGGCTGAGTAGTCCGTCGTTAGAGAACGGCTCTGGATCGAACAGCGCTGCCTCGTTCGAGGTGGCAAAGTCGCCAGCGAGTTCGAGGACCTCATCGTCGATGGGGGTGAACAACATCTCCCAGCATCGGGCGTCAGCGGTCGCAGCTTCGACGCTCAGACCAAACTGAGCTCGCTGCTCAAAGAAGTCAGCGGCGAGCAGGTCAGCAAAGCCCGCCTCGATCATGCAGGTATCCCAGCTACCACCGGCGAGGTTGTTGGTTCCAAACGTTCCTTGTGCGCCCTGCCAGTTCTGTGTCAGTCGGTCACTCGGAAGTGGCATGCGCTGCGACAACTCGAGCGCGATGTCGTACGGGGTCTCGACCCCCTCTACGCCCTGGAGAGCGGACTGGAACGGAAAGGAAGCGTCAATGCATTCCGAGGTGGGGAGTTGCTCTTCGAGCCACGGGTATTGAGCGAACACGGCTGCTTCATCCATGCCCGACAGCCGATGGGTGACCGCCCACTCTTCGTCGAGCGGTCGGAATGCCGACTCCGGCACATCACCTGACGTCCACGACCCGTCGTTCGGCGGATCGACAGTCCGTGCGGGTGTCAGCGAGGCGTTGGGATTGCTTTCGCACTGCTGGAGTCGCAGCTCCCACTCGGTGAGCGCTGCATTGGCGACCGCAACAACGTCGTGAACCTCGCGTCCCAGAACCGTCGCCTCCACTTGCATGGCTGCACGAGCCCCCGGAAGCATCCGCTCGGCCGCGCCGGGAAAAGTCGCCACCGAGTCGAGGCGCAGCGCAATCGCGTCGTCGAGCGATGGTTCGCTACCCGAGCACGCAGCGAGCGCAACTGCGGCAAAGACGATGCAAATTCGTTTCGAGGAAATCCATTTCGGCCAAACCCGTTTCGGCCCGGTGGCGAACATGGGCCAACAGTACGTGGAAACCTGGGCGAATCAGGTTCAAGGCCCTCTCAACTAGGCGCTAGGGTGACCTCGCAATGAGTTCACATCCCACCCGGTGGCACCAGCCGGTCTTTGTGGCGAGCATGGGCCGCTCCGGTTCTACGCTTCTCCAACGAGTTTTAAACGTTCACCCCCAGCTGACGGTGTGGGGAGAGCACGGCGCGTTCCTCAAAGGCATCCTCAGTTCGTTCATGGTGACCACGACCGATTCGGCAGTGACCACGAACCTTGCCGATGGCTTCGAAAATCGGGCTTCGGTCATTGGTCCACTGTCCGAGGTCGAGGCCTTCAAGCCGTGGGTGTCGCCTTTCACCACCGATGATGTGTCCACGGGCTTGCGGGACTTCGTGATCGAGTTGTTCACGCGCGACCTCACCGAGGAGATTCGCTGGGGTTTCAAGGAGATCCGCTACACCGAGGTCGAGCTTGAGCGTCTGCTGAACATGTTCGCGAAGGGACACCTCATCGTCTTGGCACGCGATGTGCCCGGCTATGCCGCATCGCGCTTCTTTGCCTTTGGAAATTCGGAATTTGATCTGGTTTCAGAGCAAGGTCGCGAGAAGGCGTCGAAGCGAGTCGCGACGATGGCGAACGGATGGGTCACTCGCTATCAGGGGCTTCTTGGATTGGCTGACACGTTCGGCGATCGGATGTCGTTTGTGGCCTACTCCGACCTCGTCTCGGGGTCGCAGCGTCCCGCAGAGCTGTTTGCCGAGCTCGGGGAGACCGCGCCGCCCTCCGAAGCCATCGAGGCCGTGCTGGGCGCCAAGTCCGGCAGTTCATACACGCACAACCCTGAGGCACGCGAGAACCGAGAGCGTTTGGCAGAGATCATTGCCACGGCGGATTACGACCGAGCTGAGGTCGGCCGCCTGTCGATGATGCTCGGCCTCGCGTGAGGATTGAATGGTGACCGACGGTCCCGGCGCAGTCGATCCGCTCGTTGCTGCTGGCCCGGTCCGACCGGCAAACACCCTGCGCCCTGGGGTCAGTCCTCAGCGCACCCTCATTCTCGACACCCCAAACCCGTTGATGGCCGACCTTGCCACTGGAGCGGTCAGCGCGTGGGAGAACGGACCCCCGGTCACCACACCGTTGGTGTCGTCGGCGTTCGACCTGTCTGCGTTTGGTCGTCTCCAGGTACAGGTACTACGAGACAATCGAGAAACCGCTCGCGGTTCAACGCTCGTCTCGCTTCATCTTGGAGACGCCAGCCAAATCGTGTCGGTGAGCGAAAGCCCGCATGGTTCGCTGATCATCGATGACGGAGAGTCGCGAGCGATCGGCCCGATCGGCGAGGCTCTTCCGATCGTTGTCGTGTTCACGCATGCGCCTACCGATGATGGGCACGACATCACCGTTAGCGCACGCAATGCCGAGACCATGACCGCGATCGAGCTGTCCCTGGGTGTCTCCACGCTGAACAACGCAATCCTCACGATCGGTGGACCTACCGTCACCGCAACGACCAAGCGCGGCCGCCGCCGAAATGGCGCGGTCCACGTGCACGTCGAGGCACCGAGCGAACCGAACGAACAAGTCCGACGTGCCGTGCGCCGAGCTCGTCGGGTCGCCGGGACTCTCCGGGACCGGATCAGCTGATGCGCGTTCTCATCTTCTCTGACCTGGTCCGGCCAAACGGAGCGGGCGTCATGGCCTTGTCCGCGGCCGAGATTCTCAGCAACGCCGGCCACGACGTGTTGCTACTGGCGGGCGCGATGCGCAGCGACGTTGTCGATTCGGTGCGCGAGACAACAAGCGCCAACGCCGCGGCGTTTACCCAGGACGAGCGGGCGCTCGACACGAGCATCTCGCCGACCGCACGGGTGGCCTTCCAAAGCGCCTTCGACAAGTGGTTTCGAGCCGAGCTTGATGGCTTCGGGCCAGATGTGTTGTACGTACACAATTGCGGACGGGTGCTCGACCAGCTCGATCTCGCCGAGCTCAGCCAGCGCGTACCCGTGATCCACACCATGCATGACGAGTGGTTTATCTCCGACGCGCATTACACGTTCCGCCCGAACGCTACGTCCAGAAGAGACGTTCGGACCTTCGAGCCGCACCGCTCGCCCTCGCTTCTCCAGCATTCGTATGACCGCCTGTTTGAAGTCCCGGATCGAGCGGGCGACCTCACCCTCGTTGCACCGAGCAACTGGCTCGCCGATCGGGCGCGGGCGGTGTTCCCAACGCTGTCGGTCGAACATCTCCCGAACGCTGTCGACGAATCGCTGTTCACACTCCAAGACCGTGCCGAAGCCCGCCGGTTACTCGGACTATCGACCGACCGTCCGGTGCTGATGTTCGTTGGCAACCCGACCCAAGCTCGCAAGGGCTTTGCCGCCTTCGATGCCGCGGCCGTTTCTGCCAACGAGTTGTTCGACGGAGCCGAGCTGATCGAAATCGTGCTCGGTGGGTCCGACTCGTTTCCGGTTCACGACGGCGAATCGGTGCTCGGCCCAGGTCCGCTGAAGGATCGTCTTGCCCAGCCGATTTCGGCGCAGGGCGGTCGTCTGAAATTGAGCGGCGAGGGTTTGGTGATCAGTGGTCTCGACCGTTCGCTCATCCCCGCGATCTACGGAGCGGCCGACCTCCAGATCCATCCGTCTCGAATCGACAATCTGCCGACGGTTCCGATCGAGGCAGGAATGTGCGGCACTCGGTGTTTGGCATCGAACGTGGGCGGCACCGCCGAGACCGTTGCCGATACGAACGACTTGTTCGACGTCGACATCGACGCCGAGTCACTCGGTGCGCGCATTGCGGCTGCGCTCCACGAGGTTGCTGTCGAGACGACCGAGCAACGGTCGGCCCGTCGAGCAACCCAAGTTGGTCGCTTCTCGACAGCGATCCACACGGCAGGCCTGCTCGCCTTGCTCAACCGGGCGACCCGAACAGCGGAGGTCACGGCGTGATCGGGGCGATCTGCGACGCATTCGAGAGCGCGGCGATCGTGGACGATGTCGAGCCTGTTCGTTGTCGAAGCGCAATCACACTGTCCAATGTGGGCTCCAATCCGCGCTTCGCGTACCTGTTCTTTGCATCGCCGCTCGAACTCGTCACTGGCGAGGCCAGCGAAATACTCGACCGGTCCGACACAACACTTGCCTTTGTCGAGCTCACCCAACGGCTACTCGATGGTGAGGTTGCCGCCCTTGCGGCTCCTGCTGGCCCCCTGCCACAGTCGTTTGCCGACGTTGGCCTTGCCTTGCCGACGGCGCTCGTTGAGCGCCGTCAACTGCTCCGGCGTCAGAATGTTCAGGCCCGATTCTTGCTTCGCCAGATTGGCTTGGAGGAAGTCTCGTCGCACCGTGGTGCGCACCGCCAGCTCTACACCGACCTCGCGGCGCTGTGGTCGCATGATCTTTCGCTCTGCACAGATCCGGCCATGATGTTGACCCTCGGAGCCGACCGGCAGCGCTACGTAGATCGCACCTACAAGAACCGGGCAGCCGAGCGGCTGCCCCGGGTAGTTAGCCGGTTCGATGAGATGGGTATCCGCAGCTATCCGCGGCTGGTGATCATCTGATGACGAAGGTCAGCATCATCATCCCCAGCTATCGCCAGCCCAAGTTTCTCTCCCGCGCGATCGAGAGCTGTCTCGAACAAGATCACACCGACCTCGAAGTGATCATCGTCGAGGACCGCTCGCAGGACGCATCGCTCGGGTTGGCGCTGTCGTACGCGGGGTCGGACTCTCGGGTTCGTGTCATCGAGTGTGGCGCGAATGGTGGTCTCGGCAAGGCGCGCAACATCGGAGTAGCGCATTCGACCGGCGAACTCTTGTGCTTCCTCGACTCCGACGATTACCTGCTCGACCGTTCGATCTCGGCACGGCTCGATGCGCTACCCGAGGCAATGGCTCAACACGGCGAGGCTGTCGTGGGCGTGTACGGCGATTGGCAACACGTTGGTGAAGACGTCGATCAACCAGAGCTGGTGCGCGATCCGCGGCCGAACATGCCCCTCGTCAGCTCGGCGAACTACAGCGGCGAGAACGTCTTCATCTGTTCTGCTCCACTGGTGCGTCGCGACGCGGTGCTCGCCGCGGGCGGATTCCCCGAGGGCCTGCCCATGCTTGAAGACTTTGCCCTGTGGGCGAAGATCATCGCAGCGGGAGGAGTCTTCGTGCCGGTGGGTCACGTCGTTGCGACCTATCGCCAGCGAGCGAACTCGATGCTGCGCGGCGACGGGGTAGTGGTCATGGCCGACTATGTCGACGTGATCAACGGGTGGGCGACAGATTCGGGCGTTCGACTAGCTGATGGCGGCGCACTTGCTGGTTGGCTCGGCGACGAGGCTCCCGACTCTTACGGACGGATGTCCTGGACCCTGCCGTCGATCCTTGGAAACTTCGCCAGTTCCGCAGAAGCAAAGAACGCCCCGGCCACAGCCGAGACAGCCAACGTCGACACGGCTGGGACTGCGAACTTCATGAACGAAGCCGCCGCGACCGGGCTCGCTGGCCCCGATGGAGACTGGACGCCCACCCACGCCCAATCGGCATCGACCCGTCTCGTCATTGGTTCGCTCAAGGACGCGATCGATGCGGTCGCAATCGTCGAGGAACTCGGCGCCGAGTCGGTCGAGGTCGCGGCGCAAGACCCACGGGATTGGGCGACCTCATGGCCGCTCGCGCTCGGAGGGATTGCGCTCGTTTCCACCTCGGAGGGCTCACCCGAGAAAACCATCGACCTCGGTGACGCCGACAACGAGTTTGCTGGTCGAGACGATCTCACCTCGACAGGAATCGAGATGCTCTGGGGTCACGATCGGCCACGTGCTGGCTCGGTCGTGCATGTCTCTCAATCGCTGTTGGGCTATCCGGCTCTCGATGGCTGGGTGGCGACCGCGCTTCAGGCGCTCGCTGACGCTGGCCTCGAACCGAGCGTGATGTGCGACCCCGTAATGCGTGAGCATGTGTCGGGGTTTCGTTGGCAACTGCTCGATGTCGACGCGTTGTTGCAGACATCGCTCGTGGTGACCAGCGCCGGACCGCACCTTTCGCTTATCGAAGAGCTCGCGCCAACAACGGTGTTTGCGCCATCGGCGGTTGGGGGAAGCCACTCGCGGACACGCGCTCAACTCGATCAGGTGATCCGAGCGCGTGCCGTGGGGACGTCTCGCTAGGCGCGTGCCCCGTCAGTCATACACCACGCGTGCGATGGCAAGAGCCGAGCGCATGGCGCTTGGCAGCTCGGTGATGTCGATCTGGGCTCGGAAGTACGGCTCGGCAACGCTGCGATAGGAACGTCGATTCTCGATTGCTGATTTCAGGGCGGTCGTGAGCTCAGCTGAAGTGTGGACGTGATCGAACGCCGGATCCGGCGTCGCAAAGGTCGGGACTTTCTCGTGGTGGGGGTTGAAGTACACGAACGGTGTGCCGTAGGCGATTGCTTCGAACGGGATCGTGCTGAAGCGGGTCACGACCGCTTCGACCACAGGAAGTAGCGACGACATCGAGCGGTCGGTTCGGTATTGAGCAAACTCGGCCGGGAGCTTCCGGTCCGCAGGATGCTGGGAGATCACCGGCTTTAGGCCAACGGCCAACACGGCTTCAATCGACGATGCTAGGAATCCGTCGCGGGCCTCGAGAAGTACGCCGTAGGTGAAGTTCGAATTGATGGCGACCTCGCCATTGCGCGCAAGCGACGTGGCCGGTCCTTCGTTCCAGGCCGTCTCCAGGTTCGAGTTACCAACGACGTGAAGGTTCCTTCGATCGAGTGCAGCGATGTCGTTGTTGCCTTGCAACAACACCTGATCGGCCGCCATGTAGGGGAGCCGGATCCGGCCGGTATCGACGTCGGTGAAGTCCTGCACCCCTTCGACCTTGGCGAACGATGGAACACCACGAATTCGTGCGAGGTGATAGATCGCCCGCGATGGCTCGCCCCAGTCGTTCATGGCAACGAACGCGTCGAACGTGCCGATCGCTAGGCGGTCGTAACCCTTTTCGGCGATGATCCGGGGGTGGTCGCCCAGATGTGGGTCGACGACCTCGACGAGGGGTTCCTCGACGAGGAACGTGCTCGAATGGCCAAGCTCGGCTAGCGCATCGGCGATGGCTCCGAGTTCTCGACCGTGATACTCCGCCAGCGGCATGAACAGGACACCGAGATCGTCGAGGTCGCCGGGTTGGGTGTACTTGTCGAAGACCGGCGGTGGTGCCGGAGCCGGGGATGCGGGTGCTGTGGGCGTTGCGGCGGGGGGAGTGGCTGACGCTGGCTTTGGTTCGTCGACCGGGGGTGCGGTCGCTGGTGGCGTCGCAGGTGCTGGGCCTGTCGGGTTGAGAACTTGCTTTGCCTTGCGGCCGACCCGACGCAGGATTTCAGTGGGGATCATCTACTACTCCGTCGAGAGGCGAATTGTTGTACCGCCGTCAAGCACGAGCGTTTGACCGGTGGTGTACTTCGATTGGTTGTTGTCGGCGAGGTGCACGATGCTCGGTGCAATGTCGCTCGGCGCAGCTACGAAGCCCAACGGAGTGCGCTGCTCAAGAATTCGAAGATTGCCCTCGGGGCCATCGGGGTTTGGTCGCCGACCGAGGCCATCGCGCAACATTTCGGTGTCGATCGCGCCGGGGAGCACCGCGTTGCAGCGAATTCCATCTGCGGCCATCTCGAGGGCTGCGGATCTCGTCAACGCCGCCAGTGCGCCCTTCGAAATTGCGTAGACGGCGACATTGACCGACGTCGCAATGGCGTGCACCGAGGCAACGTTGACCACCGCGCCGCCCGCGGCCTTCAGCAGCCGATGGCCATCGCGGATGCACTGAAACGCGGAGCGGACGTTCGTGTTGATGATGTGCGTCCAGTCGTCATCGGACGTCTCGACGATGGGCTTGTTTACCTGCGTGGCAGCGTTGTTTACAAGGGCCGCCAACCCATCGAGATCGTTGCCGAGCCGAACGAACAGGTCGGCTATTTCGTCGCTCTGGGAAACGTCGACCAGTTCGAATCGGTCGACCTCCAGGTCGTCGGGAGGTGCGGCGCGATCGACGCCGATGACCGACCAGCCAGCATCGGCGAATTCTTTGGCCGTTGCTCGACCAATGCCTCCGCAAACGCCCGTGATCAGCACATGTCGAGAACTCATGGCCCACAAGCTAGTTCTGTTATCGCAGAGAACCCCCAAAGCGCCTGTTTCGTTGTGATGGAGAACCCCGGAAGTGGGGTATCAATCTTGAGTGGCTTCGCGACGATCTTCTTTGTATGACCACCGGCCGACACACTCCAGACGTTGCAGGGCAACAGCTCAGCAAGACGTCTCGGAAACTCCTTCGTGAGCTTCACGAAGATCCTGAAAACCCGGCTCTAGTCAATCCTGACGATGAACTAGAGCGGGCTGCGGCGATCGAACTCGCCATCTCGGGACTGGTCCGGCTGGTCTCCTTCGAGCAAAGACTATGGGAACTGCACCTGCCGCGCTAGCGCGGCCTTAGCTGCGGGTAGGCCATGAGCGCATCGCCGATACATCCCGACGTATCGGACGGAAGTGAGCCGTGCTCTGCGGTGTAAGCCAGGAGAAGTTCGGCCACTGCCCGGTCACGCTCGGTTCGTGACAGTGCTGCGAACTCGGGGCAGCGATCGACGAGCTCTCTCGGGCTCAACTCGGGTTCGCTATGGGCGAGCTGGCCGATCGATTCGAGGGCGCGCTGAGTCGCGGTGACATGGTCGTTGCGGTTCTGAGCGATCACTCGTGGGTGGCCCGAGTGGCTCAGGGTCTTCTCGACCTCGGGTTCGATCGTTGCGACGAGCCGGATCTGTTCGAGAATTTCTGGCGACAGGTCATGGGGTGCCATGGCATGGGTAGCTGGCAGGTCGGGGTCGACCGGGCTCAGGGCACTGATCTCGTCGGGGGGAGTCGCCGTCGTGGGTCGCCCGTCTCGTGGGTACGGGGTGCGCAGTGCTCCGTGGGATTGGCCCAACAACGAGTGGTCGTCGCTGCGGCGAATGAAGTGGCAGGTATCGGCAATGACGTGGTGGCGGCCACCGGCGTCGAGAATCGCGAGGTTCCAGCTCCAGTCTTCGTATCCGAATCCCGAGTCGAGCTGATTGCGGGGGTATGGGAACTCGAGGAAGACGTCTCGGCGTGCAAAGGCCAACGCGGTCCACATGTTGTGCAAGCGCAGGCGTGCCCGACTGAAAGAGGCACTGTTCGATGGTTGGTGGAACAGCAGCGAATGATGATCGCCGAAAATGATGTTGACCTCGGGGTGGAACACGTGTGGGCCATCGCCCACCGATTCACCAGCCGCGTGAGCTGCGTCGGTGAGCCACGATGGGCCCCACAGGTCGTCGGCGTCGAGGAAGGCGATCGACGTGGCGTTCGTTTCCTGGACCGCAGCATTGCGGGCAGCGCCCAAGTCGCCCTCGTTGGACTCGACGACGCGTGCGCCTCGCTTCGTCCATTCGCTAGCGAGTTCGCGGGTCGGGTCATCGGGCTGGTCGAGCATCAACACAAGTTCGGAGGTGTTGCCCGCGAGAATCGAATTCTCGACGGCGCGCCACGCGCTGATCAGCGAGGGACGGGCAGCGAGGCCTTCGGAGTGCAGGTTCACGACCGCGGCGATGTCCAACGACATGGATTCACCCTATTGGAGGCTCTTGAGTGTTGAGCGCTGAAGGGGGTTGGGGTGTCTTGAGGAGCGGAGCGGGTTCTCAACCGGAAGTGTTGAGCGCTGAAGGGGGTTGGGGTGTTTTGAGGAGCGGAGCGGGTTCTCAACCGGAAGTGTTGAGCGAGATAGAGTCCGAGC
>CAZMYN010000006.1:21432-32150 GCA_964570495.1 uncultured Acidimicrobiales bacterium
TTGAGGAGCGGAGCGGGTTCTCAACCGGAAGTGTTGAGCGAGATAGAGTCCGAGCCATGAGTTTGATTACGCGACATGACCGCCTCGGCGAGCATTTCTCCCCCCGTCCCCTTGCCGAGTTCGTTGAACCATCAGCGCCGGTCGAGATCGATCTTGGTCAACACGCCGGCAAATCAAAAGACGAGCTCCTGGCGGCGATCCTCGCGCACGGCAAATGGCGCCATCACCACAACGTTCCCGAACTCGAGTCACGCAGCGATCTCTACACGGCGTATGTGAAGCGGGTAGACGAAATGCTCGACCTGATTCACATGGGTCTTGAGCGCAACGGATTGCTCGAGACGCTGCCGTCGGCGACGATGACCGATCTCGCGGCCTCCGAGGGGTTTGTTTCGTCCCGCCTGATCGATTGGGGAGCAACGAAGATCGACGCGTTCGAGCTCAGCGAGAACGGCCTCGATCGTTTTGGTCTGCTGTGGGCGTACCACGACTATCGCGAGAAGGCGAAGAGCCGGCTCTTCAGCCTCGACCTTGAACAGGCTGCCTGGGCACGCCAGCTTCCCGAGACCTACGACATCGTCTTTAGTCTCGGCATCATCTACCACATGGAGAGCCCGCTTCTCTTCGCCCGAAATCTGTTCGCGGCGACCAACGACGTTTGTGTGATCGAATCAGACACGCCACGTTTCGCGAAGCCCAACCGCTTCCGTGGCAACGGCGTCGTCTACATCAACAAGGATCAGATGACTGTGGCGACGGGCCACATCCGCAAGCTCATGGAGTTTCGCCCCGACCGTGAGGCGCTCATCGACATCATGTTGACGGCTGGCTTTTCGTCGGTCGACGTACTCGACCCGCCAGAGCCCGACGCCGATTCGTACTTCTCACGAGGCGACAAGACCGTTCTGCTCTGCCGCAAGTAGCGCCTAGGAGTCGGCGGGCAAACTGCGCGAACGCCCGCCACCCGCGAACAGTGTGACTATCATCACACAATGCGAACTAACGAAAGTACTAGGCGCTCCTCGACGAGGAAGGTACAGCTCTCCATTGCGCTGGTGGTGGCGCTCATGGCGCCACTCTTCGCATTCTCACCAGCAGCAGCAGTCTTCGAAGGCACCCAAATCACCAATCCGGACGCTTTCACCAACCGAGCGATCGGCCGCGTGTACAACGAGGTCAGCGAGGGCGCGTGCACGGCAACTCTCATATCACCCACCCATGTGATCACCTCCGCCCATTGCGTCACGACCCGACGCAACACCAGCCCCAACAATGCTCTCTTTCAAAACGTGAAAGATCCCGTGGGGGGAATTGACTTTTACTGGGACGACACCGGCGACGCCGAGGTGAACGACTTCGCCACAGGCGATACGGCTGTTCCCATTAAGAGATTCGAGGTTCCACCTGAGTACCTCAACGCCAACGCCGACGGTCTTGAGGCACCTGTGGAGAGCGATATTGCGCTACTCGAACTGGCCCAACCAATCGTCGGGGTGACCCCGTATCGCCTGGATTTCACGAACGTCGAAGACAGGGACGTCGTGACGTTCTTTGGACGCGGTTGGTACACGAATGTCAGGCGAAATAACCAAGGTCGTCTCTTCCGTGGATCGGCACCGTCCACGGGTAACTGTTTCGGCAGCATGACCTGTCTAGACGGCGTGAATGGCGAGTCAAGCCCATGTTCAGGTGACAGCGGAGGTCCTGGCTTTGTGGGCGACCGAATCGCAACAATTCACGCTGGAAGTTTCCGCGACGACGAGTGTGGTCGTGGCCAGATCTTTCAGGTGCAGGTAGCGCAATGGGAAACCTGGATTCGTGCCGAAATCATCAACGGCCAAACCTGCAACGGTTTAGCACCGACCGTCATCATGGATCTCGGGGAAACGCCGACCCCGTATGCCGATGTCATCTTGGGTACTGCCGCCCACGATGAGATTGTCGCATTGGCCGGGCACGACACAATCTGTGCTCGCGGTGGTCACGACATCATCTACGGCGGCAACGGCCGAGACCGAATTTACGGGGGCAACGGAGACGACGAAGTGCGTGGCCAAGCCGGAAACGACACGCTGTTTGGCGGCAAGGGCAACGACAGAATCTACGGTGGGAATGGCGTTGACAAAATCCGTGGCAATGAGGGTAACGATCGTCTCTACGGCGGCGCCCACAACGACACCCTCTATGGCAACACTGGAGCCGATGTGATGTTCGGCGGCAGTCACAACGACACCCTCACCGGTAACTCCGGCACTGACAGCTTCCATGGCGGCACGGGCTTCGACACTTTCCTCGGCGCCTTCGACTTCGAGACTCAGACGGGCGGAGAGGCTTAGCCCCACAAGCTCTACCCAAGTACGACACACCCACAGCCGGCCGGGCCCCCTAGGGGCTCGGCCGGAACGCGTTTTCGACTCCGACGGCCCTCTCCAAAGTGGGTTAAGAACAGTGTCCTACTGCGGCTCGGCAATGCAGGCGTAGTTCAACGGAGTGAACCCTTCGGAGTCGTCGCCGGGCAGCGTCATTGGACGCTCGTCGACGATCTCCAGCCCACACTCGCGGATCATGTCGCGGATTTGGTCGGCGTCCTCGTAGAGATACACGTGATCGATCGCTTCGAGATTCGCAACGGTCGACAGGAACGTTCGGCCACCCGGAGCGAGACGGCTGCGGATCGAGCGAAGAATCTTGGCGGGGTCATCGACGTGTTCGAGAACCTCACAGCACACGATTGAGTCGGCTTGGGCGGGGATTCGTGAGTCGGCCATGTCGGTCGCGTCGCCGACGATCAGCTCGATGGGCGCCGACATGTTGTTTGCCGCGAACGCACGGGTGATGAAGTTCAGCGCAAGCTCGGAGATGTCGAGCGCCGAGTACTTCGCGTTCGGCCGATCGTGCAGCAGCGTGTAGCCCAACAAGCCGTGACCCGGGCCAATCTCAACCGCAACCGGATCGTCGGAGAGTCCTGCGACGAAGGTGTTGCGGTAAAAGTCGAGGAGCTGGGCGTGGTTCGGCCACATGGCATAGGTCATTGCCAGACCGTCGAGGTAGTGGCCTTCCATCTCCTCGGCATCGGAGTAGAGCTCTTCGACCAACCCAACCGCAGAGCCTCTGGCGTAGCGGCGGGTCTGGCGAAAGCGAGCCTGGAGACGCAAGAAGTCGATGCTCGTGAGTGCGAACGCTTCGACGGCCTGGTCGATGCCGCCACGATCGCGCACGCAGTTCTCGACGTATTGCAGCGCCCACTCGCCCGCCTGCCAAACCGCGTCGCCGTTCGAATGCCAACGGGGGAGCAGTCCGTTCTGAATAATTGGATACTCGGCGGTGATCGCGTCGGCGACCTCATCGATTGTCAGGGTCATTCCGGTTGGCCTTTGCTTGATGGCTCGGGTGCGTGGCGGCTCATGAATTCGACGAGCAGACCCGAACGCCGCAGGACGAAGCCGATCGTGCGATCGAAGGTCACGGCGTACACGGGTTCGCAGACGATCATGGCGCCTGAATCTTCTTCGGCTTCGAGCGCTTCAGCAACGTCGTCGACGGTGAAGCACAGGTGGTCGAGACCGCCTCCTCGCCGTAGTCGGCTCGCGAGCGGTGAGTCCTCGGCATCGATCGGGGCAACGAGTTCGATGGCGCTGCCGTCGGGGAGTCGTAACAGTGCGCACGTGACGCGTTGGATTGGGTCGTTCGTCGGTTCGATCTCGACGACCGCGCCCTCTTTCGTGAACTGCGCTAGGCCGCGGTCCATATCGGCAACGACATAGCCAATGTGGTGCAGCTCGCTCGTGAGTGCGCTCACGCCTGATCCTTGGACCCAGCGGCTTCGGGGAGGACGAGGTCGATGTGCTCGGGTGCAGCGGGCACATCGGGGAACTCGAGCTCGAACACGCCTTCCTCGTTGGACGTAGCAAAGCCGTGCTCGGGGTAGAGCTCGGCGACCTGGCTGTTCTTTGCGGTGGGTTCGAAACGTCCCCGTATGCGTTGGGCACCCTCGTCGTGAGCGTTACCGCACACGACGTTGAGAATGCTCGACTCGACGCCGCGGCGCAGCACACGACAACTCATCAGCAACGAGTCGACCTCGTGAGCGTCGGGGTCATGAGCATCGACGATCGCTACGCCGACGAGCCCGTAGGAACCAAAGCGGTCGCTGACCGATGCCGAGTACACCCGATGATCGTCGCTGCGCATCAGTGCCTGCACTTCGGCTTCGGAGCGGCGAACCGTCGTCAGGTTGAACTGGTTGGTCTTGTTGATCAGCTGGGTAATTCGCCCGAGGCTCTGTTCTTCATCGACATCGATGGTCACCTGAAGTTCGAGAGACGCAAGGAACTCTTCATGGGACAGAACCTCAGCAGCGGCAGTGCGCTTTTGTTCGGTCTGCATCATGGCGGTGCGAGCGCCATCCTCAGCGGTCGCACTCAGGTTCCGGAACAGGCCGCTTTCGGCCAGGATGCCCGGGATGTCCTCGGGGTCTTCGGGCACTTGGATGATGCGAACCATCGGAAGTGCGGTGCGGACTTCCTCGACCTCGAAGTCGCTGTCGTCGACGAACACGATGCTGTCGAGGCCGATGTTGAGCTCGTCGGCAATCTCTTTCAAGTTGGTCGACTTGTTCGTCCAGTTGACGCGCCACGCAGCGATATCGGCCTTGGTCAGCACCATCTCTTCGCGGTCCTCGAACACCTCATCGACCGCGGCTGCGTCGTTCTTTGAGACGATCGCCAACATGATGCCGCGCCGTTCGAGCGCTTTGACGGCGAGTTGGAACTCGCGGAACGCGTTCCCGGGGAAGGTGCCGCCGATGGCGATCCCGGAGATTCCATCCTCGCCGACGATCCCACCCCACAGCGTGTTGTCCGCATCGAGCGCGAGGACTTTCGGCGCTGCGATCGACGCCGAGTTGATGACGGCGAGAAGTTCGCTCGCCATTTCATCGACCAGTGCCCGACGGTACGGCTGTCGATAGAGCAACTGGTTGCGTCCGTCATAGGTCTTGTCGAGACCCCGCGCGTCGAGGAGTCGGCCCAGGTCGAAGAGACGCACGGCGCTTTGCGACGCTGCTTGGTCGATCGTTGCCCGACGAACGTGCGCCATGACATCGGAGAGCACGATGCTCGTCGAGGTATCCAGGGGATCAATGCCGAGACCGGTTGGGTACGGGGGCAACCCGAGCGTAACGCCGAGCCCGTGGTTCTCGGGAACCGAACACGCGAGCTGTGCCAATTCACGTGACTGATCGACGATGCGAGCGCCAGCAGCGTCGTCGCCGTTCAATAGCGCGATCAGGTCGGCTTCGAAGACGTCTTCGACACGCCACAGCACAGCGAGGTGCTCAATGGCCTCCTCGAACGCACTGGCGGGGTCGAGGCAGGTCGTGTGGATCTGGTTGTAGTCGGCGTGTTGGACGGTGCGGCCAAGCTTTTCGAGCGCGTCACCGACGGGCTGGGTCGTGAAACTTCCCGCGAGCCCAACGGTTGGGAGGTCGGCGGTCGCGCTCACCTCAGATGTCCGACAGGCCCTTGTCGCGCAACACTTCGCGGGCGAGGCCGATCGATCGCATCTTCATGATGTCTTTGGTCTTCAAACGGGTATCGAAGCCGTCTTCGATCAGCGTCACCATCGACATCGCAGCGAGTGAATCCCACTGCGGGGTGTTCTCCGGTGACGTCTCGTCGGAAAGTTCTTCGGCGGGGATGCCGAGGCCTTCCGAGAAGAGTTCGATCAACTTGTCTGCCATTGTGTCTCCGTTTGGTCTGCGCAAAATCTAGCTTGCAGGCGCGGCGTTCGGGCCAACGGCAGCGAGATTGGTCACCAGGTTCTCGATTGCACGCTCGTGGGTGCGGTGGCAGGCCTCGAACGTGTTCGACGCGTTGTGCGACCCCAGGATCATGTTTGGCAGGTTGCGGATTCGGTCGTCTTCGAGCGGTTCGATCTCGAAGACGTCGAGCGCCGCACCGGCGAGGTGCCCCGACGCAATCGCATCTGCGATTGCCTCACCCACGACGATCGGGCCTCGCCCGACATTGATCAACCACGAACCTTGCTTCATCGCCGCGAGGAACTCGGCGTCGACCATTCCTCGTGTGGCGTTATTCAGCGGCGCGGTCACAAAGACCACGTCCACGTCGGCCGCCAGCGCCTTGGCGTCGCCGAGCGTTATGCCCTGCTCACGTGCCCACTCGGCGGCTGCCGGTGATGGGTCCGAGCCGCTGGTTTCCACGCCGAGCGCAACGAGCTTGGTCACGAGGGTCCGGCCAATATCGCCAAGCCCGAGGACCGTTGCGGTCAGCGAACCGATCGAACGTCCGACGGGCTTAGGCCAGCCGCCAGCGCGAACCTCACGGTCGACATCGACGATCCCGCGCACGAGCGCGAACAAATAGGCCAGGGCCTGCTCGGCGACTTCGTTGCCGAACATGCCGGGCGTATTCGTGACCTCGATGCCGCGGTCGGCCGCTCGGGGCAGGTCGATGCCGTCGAGACCGATGCCCCACTTAGAGATGACCTTCAGGTCGGGCAGTTGCGCCATGACCTCGTCGGTGAACTGATCGTCGCCAGCGATGACCCCGGTAATGCCGTGCATTGCCGCAACGAGTTCATCGCCAGCGAGTTCCTGGCCGGGAATGTCGGGCAGCACCAGTTCGAGGCCCGCGTCGGTGAAGCTCTGGCGGTAGTCGTCGATGTCGCGAATCAAATGCGTGCAGGTGACGGCCACCGCGACGGTGGAGGCTTCTGGTTTACTCATGTCCGTCCTCGGCTCGGCGTTGGGCGACCCGAACTTTCCACATTGCCTCGGCGAGCACGAAGTCCGGCTCTTCATCAATATCGAGCGAACCGGTTGGATCGGTCTCGACCATCTTCGGGTTCGCTCCAATGCGTGAGCCCGTGGACAAGATGAGGTCTCGGCTAAAGACGAACGCACACGAGTTCTCGATGAACAACGGCGGGAGGTCTTGGGTGCGGAGCAGCTCGGTCGGATCGTGGTTCACGGGTGCTGCCTCGGTGTCCCACAGGCGCTGCTGAAGTCGGGTGACGGTGAAGACCGAGTCGCACTCCTCTTCTCGATAAACCCGAATGACCTCCTCGATTGCTTCGGGGTCGAGCAACGGGTTGGTCGAGTGCGTTTGAAGAATCGTGTCGGCGTCGGTGAAGCCCAGGTCGTGCTCGATGATGCGGTTCATCGGGATCTCGCCAGCGCGAAGATCCTCGGGTCGTTCGATCACCCTTACGGTCGGGAAGTGTTCCGCGCACTGTTCGGTAATTGTTGGACTGTCGGTGTCGATGATGATCTCGTCGATCGACGGGCACGCCAACAGGGTGCGGACAATGTGATGGAACAGGGGGGCGTCTCCGAACATTCGATAGTTCTTGCCCGGCACCCGTTCACTGGAGTGACGCATCGGGACCAACGCGGCGATCTTGTCTGACATGGCGGCCAGGGTAGTGTCACCGCCGGAGAACCCGTGGGAGACTGGCGCTATGTCCGATGCACCGCTCGTATACATGGCCGGCCCGCTCTTCGATGAAGGCGAGCGTTGGTGGATTGAACGCATGGACGAGCTCGTCCAAGAAGCCGGCTTTCGGACGTTCTTGCCGCATCGCGATAACCCGCCGAAGACCGAGCACAACGCCCGCGAGATTTTCTTCAACGACAAAAAGGGCATCGATGACTGCTCGCTGATCGTTGCCAACCTCAACGGCCTCACCACCGACGACGGCACCGCATGGGAGCTCGGCTATGGGTACGCGAACGGCAAGTACTCGATTGGCTATTGGTCTGACTGGCGTCGACGCTTCCCGAACGACGAGAAGGTGAACCTCATGATCGAGGAATCGATCGACGCGCTCGTCGAATCACTCGACGACCTCGCCGCTGCACTCCAGGCCTGGAAAGATGGCCAGTAGCTGGCCAAACGCTGCGGGATCTCGGCCGGAAGTGTCGAGCGCGGCTCAGTCGCAGCTGATGATGACGCGGATGCCGTCGAGCGCTGGACCGAAGCGGAAGTTCCAGCGCAGGTCGCTCGCGCCAGGCACCACGGAAAGGCCCATCGTGTCGCCGCCCTCGGAGGGACCGTTGAAGTAGGTCGTTCCGGGTGCGCGAAGAAACGATGACGCATTCAGCTCGGCGGTGCGGTAGATCAATCCGATAATGCTCGCGTTGGCGAAGTTGAGTGACCCGGTCAGGTTGCCGTTGTCGTCGAGGCGGTCACCGTGGACGTAGAAGCTCGCAATCTGCGTTCCGGTGGGGATTGTCGCGTTCTCGTTTGAGCCGCCGTTGAAGGTTCCGTCGGTGACGCGGTTGACGGTGAGCGGCGCCATGAGCACTACTGCCTCTTGCTCGAGCCACACCCAGGTGTTCGTGTTGCTGTCGAGTCCGGGCGTGCCTTCTTGGATGGTCGGAGGCGGATCGATCAGCACGGCGCCGTTCCCCACGGTTGGCGTCTCGGCAATGCAGGAACCGACAGCAGCGCCGACGCGATCGAGCGTCAGCACCGACGGAGCGACCCACGCGGTAGCTCCCAGCGCAGCACCACCAGCAATCACACGGCGTCGTTGGACCATCGTGTCCTATCGGGAAGCAGCGAACGGATTTGACGCGTTGTGAGCTGTACGGCCAATACGCCACCAAATTTGGTATCGATTTCGTTGCTTTCCGAGGCAATCGAATGGGCGGTGGATCCGATTGGCTGCGCTTTTCAGTAGGTACCCTTGGGAGTGATGAGCGAGACGATTGTTTACACCCACACCGACGAAGCCCCCGCCCTTGCGACAATGTCGTTTTTGCCGATTGTCACGGCCTTTGCAAACGCTGCTGGCGTCGACGTCGACGTTGCCGACATTTCCCTGGCGGGACGCATTCTGGCCCTGTTTCCCGAGCGCCTAACCGAGGACCAGCGAGTACGCGATTATCTCGCCGAGCTCGGGGATCTGGCAAAGACGCCCGAGGCCAACATCATCAAGCTGCCAAACATCAGCGCCTCCATACCTCAGCTCGAGGCGGCCATCGCCGAGCTCCAGGCAAAGGGCTACGACATCCCCGACTATCCCGGTGACCCGGAAGACGACGACGCCGCCGAGATCAAGGCACGTTATGACCGCGTCAAGGGATCTGCGGTCAACCCGGTGCTTCGCGAGGGCAACTCGGATCGTCGAGCTCCGGGCGCGGTCAAGAAGTACGCGGCGAAGAACCCTCACTCGATGGGTGCGTGGTCCTCGGACTCGAAGTCGCACGTGGCAACGATGGGAGCGAACGACTTTCGCTCGAACGAACTCTCCGCGACCATGGCCGCCGACGATGTTCTCCGCATCGAACACGTTGCTGGCGATGGTGCCGTCAGCGTGCTGAAAGAAGCAGTGCCGGTGCTCAAAGGCGAAGTCGTAGACGCCACCTTCATGAGCGTGAAGGCGCTGCGGTCCTTTCTTTCCGAACAAATCGCTGATGCCAACGCTCAGGGGATTCTGTTCTCGTTGCACATGAAGGCAACGATGATGAAGGTCTCGGACCCGATCATCTTTGGCCATGCGGTCGAGGCCTACTTCGCCGATGTGTTCGCCAAGCACGGTGAAATTCTCGGTAGCGCTGGTGTCAACGTCAACAACGGCTTCGGCGATCTCCTCGCGGCGCTCGACTCTGTGCCCGATGAGCAACGAGCAGCCATCGAGGCTGACATTGCTGAGGCCTATGAGTCAGGTCCCGATCTCGCCATGGTCAATTCCGATCGCGGCATCACGAACCTGCACGTACCGAGCGACGTCATCGTCGACGCATCCATGCCCGCAATGATCCGCACGTCCGGGCAGATGTGGAACAAGGCAGGCGAACTTCAAGACACCAAGGCAGTCATTCCTGACAGCAGCTACGCCGATCTCTACGAAGCCACCTTCGTGTTCTCCAAAGAGAACGGCGCGTTCGACCCCTCGACGATGGGCACGGTTCCTAACGTTGGTCTCATGGCCCAAAAGGCCGAGGAGTATGGCTCTCACGACAAGACGTTCGAGCTGGCAGCTGACGGGGCGGTGCGCGTCGTCAACGGTGCTGGCGATGTCATCTTCGAACAGCAGGTAGAAGCCGGCGACATTTGGCGAATGGGCACCGTGAAGGACGCTCCCGTCCAAGACTGGGTGAAGCTCGCGGTAGGTCGTGCTCGTGCCACTGGATGGCCCGCCGTGTTCTGGCTTGACGAGAACCGCGCTCACGACGCTCAGCTCATCACCAAGGTCAATCAGTATCTGCAAGATCACGACACCGATGGCCTCGACATCTCGATTCGTTCGGTTGCCGATGCAACGCAGTACACCCTCGAGCGAACCAAAGCTGGCGAGAACACCATTTCGGTCACCGGCAACGTCTTGCGCGACTACCTGACCGACCTGTTCCCGATCCTCGAGCTCGGCACAAGCGCCAAGATGCTCTCGATCGTTCCGCTAATGAACGGCGGTGGCCTGTTCGAGACCGGCGCTGGCGGATCGGCGCCAAAGCACGTCCAGCAGTTCGAGGCCGAGAATCATCTTCGTTGGGATTCACTTGGCGAGTTCTTGGCACTGGCGGTGTCGTTCGATCACATTGCCGAGCGAACGGGCAACGCTTCGGTGAAGGCACTCGCCGACACCCTCGATGCCGCCACCGAGAAACTGCTCGACACCGGCAAGTCGCCGTCGCGCAAGGTCAACGAAATCGACAACCGTGGAAGCCACTTCTATCTCGCCATGTACTG
>CAZMYN010000007.1:0-30102 GCA_964570495.1 uncultured Acidimicrobiales bacterium
CCCGATCCTTCCGGGCGAGTCGGTCGATGTTGAAATCACCGTCACCGTCGTGGCAGCCGGAGCTCTGCAGAACAACGCGGAAATCTCTGGTGCCGACCCGGCCTTCAACGGCCAGGTCCTCGCAGCGGGCGTTGTGGACATCGATTCAAGCCCCGACGACGGCACTGCTGGTCAAGACGACATCGACCAAGCTGAAGTCAACGTTGCCGCAGCCGCACAGGAGTCTGCTCCGGTCCTTGCCTTCACCGGCACGAACATGACGCTGCTCGGTGTGCTCCTAGCGCTTGCATCGTTGGCACTTGGCTGGTTCTTCCTCGCCGTCAACCGCCGACGCGAAGAAACCATCAGCTAGCGCTTTTCATAGTCACAACGATTTACGCGGCGGTACCCAGCACTCAGCGGGTACTGCCGCTATCGTTATCGACGACAACTTCATCAACACACCGATGCGAGAGAGCGTTCAGAACCCCAAGGGGAGATGAGCCGCCGAAGGTGCAATGGTTCGGTCCCGCCAGGGCTAGGCCAGAAACTCTCAGGTAAAAGGGATCGTCTCGGTGTAACTCTCTGGAGAGCCAGGCCGCCGCCCGAAATTGGGTGGCCTGCACCGACGGGGCACCATCTCTCAGGTCCACAGACAGAGCCAACGCAAGGCAACCCTGCCTTGCGTTTTTTCGCTTTTGGACCCGACATGACGAACCCGACAGAGACCCCAACCAACGCCGGCTCACTCAAGCGGACCGCGCTCCATGAATGGCACGTGGCCCAGGGTGGGCGAATGGTCGACTTTGCTGGCTGGGAACTACCGGTCTTCTACGAGCTCGGCGCAATCGAAGAGCATCACGCCACCCGCCGATCCGTTGGCCTGTTCGACATCGACCACATGGGCCAAATCGAAATCGCTGGTGTTGGCGCGATCGCTGCGATCGACCGGCTCGCCACCTCCGACATGACAACGCTCGGCGTTGGTGAGGCCAAGTACGGACTCTTGTGTAACGAGGCTGGCGGAGTCATCGACGACATCATCGTCTACCGCACGGCACCCGAAGCGGTGCTCGTTGTCGTCAACGCCGCGAATCGTGCGGGTGACCTGGCCTGGATCCAATCCCATGTCGACGATGCCGAGGCAACGATCGTCGACCGGTCGAGCGAGCTCGCAATGATCGCGGTTCAGGGGCCGAACGCGATCGCGCTCATCGAGGCTGCCAACTCGACAAACACTTCGGTTGCGTCTCTGGATCGATTCACCTCCACAACGATCGAACTGTTCGGCGCCAGCGCAATGGTTGGTCGCACCGGCTACACCGGCGAGGACGGTGTCGAGCTCTACATCGACAGCAGCACTAGCGAGAATGCTGCGGTCGACGTGTGGACCGGCCTGCTCGATCTTGCGAGCACGCACAACATCGAGGCCGTGTCAGTTGGACTCGGCGCTCGCGACAGCTTGCGCTTCGAACCCGGATATCCGCTCTACGGCCACGAACTGGCGCTCGACATCAACCCCTTCGAGGCGCGGCTGTCCTGGGCGGTCAACCTCGACGACCACGCGGGCGATCCGAAGGATTTCATCGGTGCTGACGCACTGCGGTCAATCAAGGAGGCCGGTGTGGCCCGTCGTCTCGAGACGTTGGTGATGCTCGACAAGGGCGTGCCCCGCGAAGGGTCGATGGTCCTCGACCAGGACGGCAACGAACTCGGCCCGGTTGTCGCCGGCATGTTCGCGCCAACCGCCGACGTCTTTGCGGCGAACGCGTTCATTCCCCGAGAGTTCGGCGACGTCGATCAAGAACTCGTCATCGACATTCGTGGCCGAACCAAGACCGCTCGTGTTGCCCGCCGCCCCCTCTACCGCCTGTCCGATTCCTAAACCCGACCTGACCTTCAACCCCTTCACGAAAGAGTGCATCGATGGATTTCTCTGACAGACACATTGGCCCCGACGCCGCCGAGCAAGACAAGATGCTCGTTGCCGTCAACGTGGATTCGCTCGACCAGCTGATAAGCGAGACGGTCCCGTCGAACATCGCGTTCGATGGCCGGCTCGAGCTTCCCGAGGCGCTCTCCGAAGCCGAGTTGCTCACCGATCTACGCGAGCTCGCCGAGCAGAACCAGGTGCTTCGATCGCTGATTGGTCAGGGTTACTACGACACGCTCACCCCCAGCGTCATCTTGCGAAACGTCTTGGAAGATCCGGGTTGGTACACGGCCTACACCCCGTACCAGGCCGAGATCGCGCAGGGTCGGCTCGAGGCGCTGCTGAACTTTCAGACGATGGTCGCCGACCTCACCGGGATGGAACTCTCGAACGCGTCGCTACTCGACGAGGGGACCGCCGCTGCCGAAGCAATGACGATGGCGCGCCGCCTCCTCGGTCGCAAGGCAACCGCCTCGACCTTCCTGGTTTCGGATCGCTGCCACCCACAGACCATCGACGTGCTGCGAACCCGGGCCGAGCCGCTCGACATCACCCTGATCGTCGGCGACGTCGACTCGATCGACCTCGCGGGTCGTGAAGGCACCGACGCCGTGTTCGGAGCACTCGTGCAGTACCCCGACACCACCGGAGCTATCGGCGATTACGCCGCGTTGGCCGAACGGCTTCACGACGCAGACGCCAAGCTCGTCGCCGCGACCGACCTGCTTGCTTGTACTTACCTGACGCCACCGGGGGAGTGGGGAGCAGACATCGTTGTTGGTTCCTCGCAACGCTTTGGCGTTCCACTCGGTGCCGGTGGGCCGCACGCCGCGTTCTTGGCCACTGCGGAAGCGAACGCCCGGAGCTTGCCGGGCCGACTCATCTCGGTCTCGAAAGACCGCCACGGAGCGCCCGCGCTGCGTATGGCATTGCAGACCCGCGAACAACACATCCGCCGCGACTCGGCCACGTCGAACATCTGCACCGCTCAGGTTCTGCTCGCGGTGATGGCCTCGATGTACGGCGTGTACCACGGCCCCGACGGCCTTCGTGCAATCGCCGACGACGTCCATTCGACCGCCGATTCGTTCGCAACAACCGCGACCGAAGCGGGCTATTCGTTGGCGTCGGAAACACTGTTCGACACCGTCACCCTCACCGATGGCCCCGACCTCGCTGGTCTTGTTGGCCGAGCCGTCGACGCGGGCTTCAACCTGCGCAGCTACGACGACGGCGCAGTCGGAGTCGCCTTCGACGAAACAATCACCTCCAAAGACCTTGCGGTGCTCACGCAAGCTCTCTTCGATCGCACTCCCGAAGCGCCGGGCGGCAACCGGGTAGCAAGCGCGGCCTCGCGCACGTCGGACTTCATGACCCACCCGACCTTCAACAGCTACCGGTCCGAAACCGAAATGCTGCGCTACATCACGAGCCTGCGCAACAAAGACCTCTCGCTCGCGCACTCGATGATCCCGCTGGGTTCGTGCACGATGAAGCTCAACGCCACGACCGAGATGATCCCGATCAGCTGGGAAGGCTTTGCTCGGATTCACCCATTCGCACCCAACGACCAACTGGGCGGATACGCCGAACTCGTCGACCGGCTAGGTCGCTGGCTTGCCGAGATCACCGGCTTTGCCGCAACGTCGCTTCAACCAAACGCAGGTTCACAAGGCGAATACGCCGGGCTCCTCACCATCCGTGAGTACCACCGATCACGCGGCGACGAACATCGCCACGTGTGCTT
Source organism: uncultured Acidimicrobiales bacterium (assembly GCA_964570495.1). Classification (GTDB taxonomy): domain Bacteria; phylum Actinomycetota; class Acidimicrobiia; order Acidimicrobiales; family SHLQ01; genus SHLQ01. The sequence goes on from CAZMYN010000007.1 coordinate 3,660, forward strand.
GATCCCGAACTCGGCCCATGGCACGAACCCGGCGTCGGCGGTGATGGCTGGCATGACCGTGGTAGTCGTTGCGACCGATGACGATGGCAACATCGACGTGGCCGACCTCGAAGCCAAGGCGGTCGAGCACGCAGCCGACCTCGCCGCGCTGATGGTGACCTACCCGTCGACCCATGGTGTGTTCGAGGAGTCGATCGAGTCGGTGTGTTCGATCGTGCACGACAACGGCGGCCAGGTGTATCTCGACGGCGCGAACATGAATGCGCAGGTCGGACTCAGTCGACCGGGCGACTTCGGCGCCGACGTCTGCCACCTGAACCTGCACAAGACCTTTTGCATCCCCCATGGAGGAGGCGGGCCGGGCGTTGGTCCGATCTGTGTGGCCGAGCACCTCGTCGAGCATGTGCCGACGACCGTGAGCGCGGCGCCGTGGGGATCGGCGGCAATCCTGCCGATCAGCTACGCGTACATTGCGATGATGGGCCCCGACGGGCTGACGCACGCGAGCCGCATGGCGATCTTGAACGCCAACTACATGGCCGCGCGCCTCGACCCGCACTTCCCGGTGCTCTACCGAGGATCCCAAGGCCATGTTGCACACGAGTGCATCCTCGACATCCGCGACTACAAAGAGATTGCCACCGCCGAGGACATTGCGAAGCGGCTGATCGACTACGGCTTCCACGCGCCGACGATGTCGTGGCCGGTGGCCGGGACGCTCATGATCGAACCGACCGAGAGCGAGTCGCTCGCCGAGCTCGATCGTTTCTGCGATGCCTTGATTTCGATTCGTGACGAGATTCGAGCTATCGAAGGCGGCACCGCAGACGCCGACGACAACGTGCTGATCAACGCCCCGCACACGGTGGCCGAAGTGAGCGCCGACGAGTGGCCCCACCCCTACTCTCGCTCGGAAGCGGCCTACCCGGCGGCGTGGCTCACGGGTACGAAGTTCTGGCCCGCCGTCGCGCGGGTCGACAACGGCTACGGTGACCGAAACTTGCAATGCTCGTGCCCGCCGATGAGCGCATACGAATAGAAAGCGAACTGGAGACAACAATGAAGATTCCTGACACTCTCAAGTACTCGACCGACCACGAATGGATTCGTGTCGAGGGCGATGTGGCAACGATCGGCATCACCGATTTCGCCCAAGACGCTCTCGGTGACGTCGTGTTTGTCGAGCTTCCCGACGTGGGCTCAGCTACGACGAACGGTGAAGCCATAAGCGAGGTCGAATCGACCAAATCGGTATCCGACATCGTCGCTCCGGTGAGCGGAACGATTGCGTCGGTCAACGAGGCTCTCGACGCCGACCCGACCGCTCTCAACACCGACCCCTACGGCGACGGCTGGATCTGCAGCATCACGATGACCGACCCCGGTCAGCTCGACGACCTCCTCGATGCCGAGGCCTACAAGGCCCTCACCGAATAACAGCGGCGGTCGAGGGCGCGGCGAGCAGACAAGAAAGAGACAGTGGAGCTGGACGAACTCCGGGCGGCGCTCGACGACGTCGCGTCTGTCGAAAAGGCCGAGGGAATGGCCGCGTACCTGAAAGACCAGTACGAGTTCATGGGGGTCATGGCGGGGGACCGGCGAATAGCGTCGAAGCCACTTCTCACCGCGGCCAAGTCCCAAGACCCAAACGAGCTACTCGCACTCGTGGAGAAGCTCTGGTCCGAACCAGAGCGCGAGTTCCACTACGTGGGCATGGACGCCATCCGTGCTGGTGCAAAGAATCTTCGGTTGGGCGACCTCGGCCGGGTTCGAGCGCTGATCGAGAAGACGCCGTGGTGGGACACGGTCGACTCGCTCGCGATTCACACCGTGGGCACGATGGTCAGAACCCACCCCGAGCTGGTCGAAGTCATGGACGAGTGGGTCGAGTCACCCGACATCTGGATTGCGCGCACCGCAATCCTCCATCAACTCATGTACAAGGACGCCACCGACACCAACCGTCTGTTCACCTACTCCGAGATGCGTCTTGAAGACACCGAGTTCTTCATCCGCAAGGCAATTGGCTGGGCGCTTCGCCAATACGCACGAACCGACGCTTCAGCGGTTCGAGACTTCGTTCGCCGTCACGAGGGGACAATTTCGGGGCTCACCAAGCGAGAGGCACTTAAGCACCTCACGGATTCGTGACGCCGGTGAAGCTGACGAACAGCCCGCTCGCTTCGACGAGCGGGCGGCCGTCGGCTCCCAGGATTGCACCGGACGCCCGCACGGTTTTCGAGCGCGGACCGTCGGTCTCACCTTCAATCCGGTACGGGCCGCCGTCGAGGCGAACCGGTTGCCGGTAGCGAAGATCGAGGGTGCCCGTGACGACCTTGGTTCCCAGTGCTGCCGAGGAGATGCGTGCACAGAAATAGTCGAGCACCGTTGCCGAAAGGCCACCTTGCATCCAACCAGGTGCTCCGGCGTGCTCGGGTTGAGGCAAAAACAGCGCTGACCCCGATGCTGGCTCACCACTCAATCCCGTAATCGTGATGTCGGGGTAGAGCGCCCGCATGATTCTCTCGGCATCGGTGTTCATTGCTCGGACACCGTATCTTCGCCAATCGCGGGATCGACAGCCGGCAATGTCGGCGATTGGCAAATCGGTACCCAAACGCGTCTAGACTTTGTGACCGTGATTAGCCCTGGAGCTCACCGGCGGATTCGAATTGCCGTCGTAGCGGCACTTCTTGCGAGTCTTGTGTTCGTTTCGCTCCCTCAGAGTGCTGCGGGTGCGGCTACTTCGTGCACCGCGACCACCCAAGGTGACAACGTTGTTCTGGCCTGGAATGACGAGGGTGGAGGCGACCGTCACGTGATCCGACGCAACGGTTCATGGCTGAGTACGCCGGGCAGCAACGTGTCGAGTTTCGTCGATACCGAGCCGACAGCCGGTGCAGCGTATGTACTTGTGACATGGCGTAGAGGGACCCAAACCACGACGGTCTGCCAAGCCGGTGGGACACCAGCACCGGTCACGGGTTGCTCGCTGACCGAGCTTGCAGGAGCGGTCGTACTCGACTGGCAGGACAACGGCGGAAGGCACATCATTCGCCGAAACGGAAACTGGATCGCGACCCCAGGCGAAGGATCATCGAGCTATACCGATCTATCTGCCCCGGCAAACGCGACCTATCTCGTCCGCACTCGATCCGGAGCCAGCGTCACCGACCGGGAATGCGTGGCTGGCGGCAATCCCGCTCCGACTGTTGGTTCTCGCCGATTCGTTATTCAGGTGAGCATCGACGGGCTCCGCGCCGACGCGGTCAGAGCTGTCGACATGCCAACCCTTGCCGGTCTCGCCGACTCTGGTGCCTCAACAATGAACGCTCGCACCGATCCAGCAATCACCAGGACCTTGCCCAATCACACGTCACAGTTCACCGGACGGTTTGTCTGGGGTGCAAGTGGCCATCGTCTGACCGAGAACGAGGACAACGGGGGCACGCTGCACGATCTCCGAGGCGTCTATATCCCCTCGGTGTTCGATGTGGTGCACGACAACGGTGGGCGAACCGTGCTCTACAACGGCAAGACGAAATTCGATTTCATCGAGCGTTCGTACAACGGAACCAACGGAGCGCCCGATACGACCGGCGCTGACGATGGCCGCAACAAGATCGACGTCTTCGTCAAGGAAGACCCAGAGATCGCAGCGGTGCCCTTCGTCAACGATCTCGTTGCAGGTAGTGGCCCGACGTTCGGCTTCTTTCACATTCGAACCCCCGACGAAGCTGGCCACGCGAGTGGTTGGGACACGGGCGGTTACCGCGCTGGTCTCAGCGAGGCTGACGACGTGCTGGCCGAATTGATCGACCGGTTGGACATTGCAGGGGTGCTCGCCAACACGACGATCATCGTGACGGCCGATCATGGAGGCCCGAGCGGCGGTCTGAATCATGGTTCGTCGCAAAACCCGCAAAACTTCACGGTCCCGTTCGTGGCATGGGGAGCTGAGGTTGCTTCGGGCGCAGACCTGTATGCGCTCAACCCTGGGCGTACCGATCCGGGCACGAGCCAGCCAAACCGTGACGTTGCTCAACCAATCCGCGGCCACGATGTAGCGAATCTCTCCCTCGACTTGCTCGGATTCCCGGCAATTCCGGGGTCGGTCGTCAACGCAGATCAGAGCTTGAACCTCCGTTAGCAAGACCCCCGAATAACAGCGTCAACGGCCACTCGAATAGGTCGTCTGGACCATCGCACCCCACCACTTTGCGTCGATTGTTCACTACGGACGATAGAGGCGTTTGCACACAGCGGGCGCAAAGGGGTTACTGCGATGAAGAAGCGATGGATTGGGCCAGCGATAGCTGCGCCGGTGATGCTCTGGACTAGTCCAGTTGCAGCACAATCACCAACGGTCGATGTCAGCATCCCGAGCGTGCTCGTGGACAACGTCTTCATCCTCATCTGTGCGATGTTCGTTATCTTCATGCAGGCGGGCTTCGCGATGGTGGAGGCCGGGTTGACCCGTGCCAAGAACGCAGCTCACATGATGTTGAAGAACCTCCTCGACTTCGTGGTGGGCGTTACCGGCTTTGCGCTGGTTGGCTACCACATTGCCTTCGGTGGAGCTGCGTACTTCGGGTACAAGTGGCTTTGGGAAGCCCCCGACACCGTCGCCCCCTACTCCGAGACCCTGACCCTTCCGATTCACTTTCTCTTCCAGATGTCCTTCGCCGCAGCGACCGCAACGATCGTCTCGGGTGCTGTAGCTGAGCGAGTGCAGTTCCGTGCGTACTTTGTGTACTCCGCAGCGCTCTCTGCATTCATCTACCCGCTTGTTGTTAGCTGGGTGTTCTCCCCCGATGGATGGCTCAACATTCGCGGCTTCGTCGACCTTGCTGGTGGCACCGTGGTCCACGTTGTTGGTGGCACGGCTGCTCTCGTCGGTGCAACGATCCTCGGAGCTCGCATTGGCCGCTTCGACGAAGATGGCACCTCGAACCCGATTCCGGGCCACAACGTCCCGCTCGCTGTTCTCGGCGTCTTCATTCTCTTGGTCTCCTGGTTTGCGTTCAACGCCGGCTCGCTCGGTGGTGCAAGCACGTCGATTGGTACTGTCGCCGCGATCACCGCTCTCGGTGGTGCTGCTGGCGGCCTTGGCGGAACGATCTCGTCGTGGCTCACACTCAAGACTCCCGACGTGACCCTGATTGGTAACGGTCTGCTCGGCGGCCTCGTGTCGATTACCGCTGGCGCCGCAAACGTTGGCATCTTCTCGGCGCTCATCATGGGCTTCATCGGCGGCGCTATCGCAACGAACGGTGTGTTCTTGCTCGACCGCCTCAAGATCGATGATCCTGTCGGCGCAATCCCTGTGCACCTCATGTCAGGCACGTGGGGAACTCTCGCCGTTGGCATCTTTGCCGACCCCGATGCTGTCATCGGTGGCGACGGACCTGCTGGTCTGCTCTACGGCGGTGGCGAATTGATCGTCGATCAGTTCGTTGGACTTGCTGCGGTGATGACCTTTGTAGCGCTGGTTTCGGGCGTGATGTTCCTTGCGCTCCGTGAATTCGGTTGGCTCCGAGTATCCGTCGAGCACGAGATGGTCGGCCTCGACCTCGCAGAGCACGCACTTCCTGCATACAACGATGACTTCGTCGAGTACGACGAAGCACTCCTCGAGGACGAGATTGATTCGTTCTTCGATGACGAGTTCGCGGGTTAAGGCGTAGGCGGAACGGGAGCATAACGATATGGCCGAGGAGGATCGCCGATCCCGCGACATCGAACTGCTGAAGAACGCAGTCGACCGTGACCGGAAGAAGAAACCAGCAAAGAAGCCTGGCTCTGGTCGTGGTCGTACCGATTCGACACAGATGCTGTATCGAGGCAAGCCCGTTGCTGGCCGCGGAAACGGGGGACGCGCTCCCGGTGCCCCGGGAAGTTCGAGTCGCGGCGCGAGCAGCAACGGTGCCAGCAAGGGCAACACCACCGATCTCAAGGAAGCACTACGACAGGTCACGCAGCTCTACAACGACGGTCTGATCACGACTGCCGAGTATGACGCTAAGCGGGCAGAAATTCTCGACAGGCTCTAGGCCCCGAGGGGACACAAGAACTATGAAAATTAGAACCAAACTGATTCTGATGTTGGCGATTCCTATCGCTGCCTTGGCCTTCATTGCATTCGCGGGCTTCCGTGATGCAAGTGCCGAAGCGGAGATCAACGAGGACGCCGGTGAGATCGCAGACGCGATCATTGGCCTCGAGAACCTTGCGTTCCGTGTGGCCGACGAACGGCTTGTCGTAGCCCGGCAGGGTATTGCTGAGAGCACTGGCTCTGGCGACTCGGGCCAGCTCGCCGAAGAGTTCGATGCTGCGGTCGAAGCAACCGATACTCAGCTCGCCTCCGTCGAGGGACTCGGCGATTTGTTTGCGGGAGCGAATGTCTCCGGACAAATCGCTAGCGCCCGTAGTGGCGCGACCACAGCTGCAAACCTCGATTCATACAGCGAGGCCCTCGGGGAAATCGAAGCTGCCGTCGAACGTCAGCCGCTGACCGGCTTTGGCGCAGATGCGGTCCTTGCAGTTGATGGACTCCGCGACGCTCGCAAGGTCGCAGGAGCCCAGGAGGCCGTCTGGCTCGAGTTCTTCTCGCTACAGAGCGAACTAGCCGAAGCGGCTGGCGAGGCTGAAGAGACCGAATCGACCATCTCGGCTCAGGCAACAGCCTCGATAATCAGTGGTCTCGACCATGTCGAGTTCGTGACTTCGAATTCGGCTCGAACCGTGCTGAGCACCGGCACTGCGCTTCTTGGCGGCCCCGCCAATTCCTCGGCCTTCGGTGAACTCTCGCAACTTCGTGCCCTTGCCGAGGAAGACGTTTACAACGCAACGCTGAACGACATCAGTCCAGAACAGCTATTCCCTCTTCTGCTTGAGAACCGTGCGGAATGGAACAACGCAGCTACCGACGCGTCGAACTTCATTGTTCAAGACATCAGCACCAACAACGAGTTAATTGACGACCAGCGTTCATTGTTCACCCTCTTTGCTGTACTCGGCTCGTTGCTGTTGTTCACGTTGATCTTCGTGATCGGCCGTTCGATTCTTGGACCGTTGGGCCGTTTGATGGACCACGCTGACACGACGACCCGAGAGCGCCTGCCGTTCGCGGTGGCCCGCCTTCGTACCCTCGGTGCATCCGATGAGGTTCCCTCTATCCGTCCAATTCCTCGTGAAACCAACGATGAGATTGGTTCGTTGGTGGACGCCTTCAACGAGATTCAGGAAACCGCGGTAAACATCGCGAGTGACCAGGCAAAGAGTCGCCGAAACGTGGCGGAGATGTTCGTTAGTCTCGGCCGTCGAAACCAGCAGCTGAACCACCGCATGATCAACTTGATCTCGGACCTCGAGCAGGACGAGCAAGACCCCGAGACCCTCGCCGGTCTCTATCAGATCGACCATTTGGCTACTCGAATGCGTCGTAACGCAGAGTCGCTGCTCGTGCTTGCTGGCAACCGTTCCCCACGTCAGTGGAGTCGCCCGGTCGCTATGGAAGACGTTGTTCGATCGTCGCTTTCCGAGGTCGAGCTCTTCGAAAGGGTCGAGATTGGCGACGTTCCTGAGCTTGCAATGCAGGGCAACGTCGTTACCGATGTGACTCACTTGCTTGCTGAGCTCTTGGACAACGCTACGCAGTTCTCCGAGCCGTCCACAACGGTTCAAATATCGGCCCAGGAAACCCTTGAGGGCGTCGAGATCGAGGTCTTTGACTCCGGCTTCGGCATTGGCGAGCAGGACCTGATCGAGCTCAACGAGCGCATCACGAATCCGCCTGCTCTCGATGAAGCACCAAGCCGTTTGCTTGGACTCTTCGTTGTGGGTCGTCTCTCGAAGCAGCATGGAATTGACGTGCAGCTACAGAGCCAGCCCGGTGTCGGCACGGTCGCAACCATTTCGATTCCAAGCAGCTTGTTCGCAGAAATCGAACGAGCCGAGATCGAGCCGCCATCGGCACTTTCGGGCGCAGTCGAGCCCTCCGGTGACTTGCAAAGTCTTGCGGGCGCTACGCTCGTTCCGCGGAACAGGACACCAGAAGCTGCTCCCGAGTCGCCCGCTATCGAACCAGTCGCTGTCGAGCCAGTCGCCCCGGCGCCGTTGGCTGTCGAGCCAGTCGCCCCGGCGCCAGCCGCTGCCGAGCCGACTCTCCACGACGAACTCATCCCGGGCGAGGCTGCAACAGCCCTTCCTGAAGATTTGGCTGCCGTCGAAACCGAGCCGCAGCCTCAGCCAAGTGTCGAAGCAATTCCGCCATGGGATCCCGCAGCGGTCCACGAAGAACAGCTCGCCGATGCAGCAATGCCAACCATGGAAGAGGTCGAGGCAGCAATGCCGACATTCCCTGGTGTCACCATCGAGGAGCCGGAGATTGCTGCGGGAGCAGCACCGAGCGCACCGGTTGTTGACGAAGGCTCGTGGCCGCTGACCAAGCTCGACGCACCACAAGCCCCGACAGCAGATCCATCGATCGCAACTATCGACTCGCTCTCAGCACCAAGTGCAGACCCAGAGCCGCCAGCAGCGATGCCAGCACCGATCGTCGAGGAGCAAGCAGATGCTGCTCCCAAGGTCGATGAACCTCCCGCCCCGATCGAGCCTGCTTCGGTAGTGCCGACGGCGGTTCCCGACGGACTTCCGGTTCCTGAAGCAGCGCCCGCGGTCGAAGTCGCGGCCCCCGAGGCTCTCGAGGCGCCAAAGACTCCAGTTGTGGCCGATGTGCCAGCTCCGCCGGTCATAAAGCCTGCATTGCCTGCGCCTCCCGTCGTGAGCGTTGCGCCGGACGCACCGGTCATGCCGCAGCCAGAGGTCGCACCCGTAGCGCCAGTTCGCCCGGTTCCGCCAACGCTTAAGAGCGCTGCCGACGTGCCGGCACCTCCGACACTTCCCGATCCCGAGGTCGCGACGCCTTCTGCCCCAGAGATGCCAGCTCCGGCGGTATCGACCGGTGGACTGCCGACCCGCTCGCCACAAGCAACGCTTGCTTCGTCGTCTGATCAGACGACCGAAGTCATCCCGCTTGCCGGCGTCGGTGAAGTCGAAGCCGCACCGTCAAACCCATCGGCCTTTGCGGCCTTTGCCTCCGGTGTCAACCGCGGCCTCGACAAGGTTCGCGACACACCGAAACCACAGTTCTCAAATGAAGGAGAAGACGACGAATGAGTGAGCAGAACCCAGGCGAGGCCTTCGCATGGCTCTTGAACAGCTTCGTTGACTCGACTACCGGAGTCACACATGCACTTGCTGTGTCGGCCGACGGAATCAAGTTGGCGACGTCAGCACAGCTGCCAGGAGCAAACGCAGACCAGTTCGCTGCAATCACTGCAGGCCTTTCGAGTCTGATCCACGGCGCAGCCAACTGTTTTGGCGAGACGTCGGTAGAGCGCGTCATGATCGAGATGGGCAGCAGCTTCTTGTTGATCTCGAACGTGAGTCACGGTGCGGTCCTTGGCGTCATTGCACGCAAAGACGCCGACCTTGGTTACGTCGCCTACGAAATGACCGTGTTCGCGGAGAGGGCTGGCAGCGTTCTGTCACCGGCACTCATCGCCGAACTCCAAAACTCACTACTGGCGTCGTAGCGCTAGCGAGTCTGAGCGAGTAGCTGATGTCACGAGGAGATTGGGATGACGGAGTCATCTTCGAAGATGAAGAGCCGCACACGCGGCCCTTCGTCGTCGCGTCGAACCGGACCCAGTCAGCCGCGTCGGTATCCATCGAGACCCTCGTCGAAACGAAGGGTCGAGTAGAGGATGCCCGCTTCGAGAAACGCAAGATCCTCGATCGTGCGACGAGCGCAATTTCTGTGGCCGAGCTTTCGGCGCATCTTTCAATGCCGATTGGAACCACGATGGTTCTCGTCGATGAACTGATTGAGGAAGGGCTTTTGATGGCACACAAGACCGCCACAGAGTCTGAACTCACCGACCTGAACATCATGACAAGGATTATCCAACGTGTCCGGGAACTCTGAAATGAACAATTCAAAGCAGCAGGTCTCGGCCAAGTTCGTCGTCGCCGGAGGATTCGGCGTCGGCAAGACGACCTTCGTCGGTGCCGTCTCGGAGATCGAGCCATTGCGCACCGAGGCAAACATCACCGGTGCGAGCGTCGGGATCGACGACACCTCCAAGGTCAAGACCAAGACGACCACGACGGTCGCGATGGACTTCGGGCGTCTCACGATCGACGAGCAGCTCGTGCTGTTCCTCTTTGGTACGCCGGGCCAGAGCCGTTTCGGCTTCATGTGGGACGACATCACGCAGGGCTCGCTCGGAGCAATCGTGCTTCTCGACTCGCGCCGTCTAGCCGATTCGTTCTACGGCATTGACTACTTCGAAAAGCGGGGCATCCCCTTCGTTGTAGCGGCCAACAAGTTCGAAGGTGTTCTCTCGCACTCGATTGACGACATTCGCAATGCGCTTCAGCTCTCCGAAGGTGTCCCCGTCGTCGAGTGCGACGCACGTGACTGGGATTCGGTCAAGGACACCTTGTTGGTGCTCTTCGATCTGATTGTTGCGCGGATCAACATGTCGGCCCAGGCTGGCGCTGCTTAGAGAGTCTCCAAGAACGCAATGAGCTCGGCGCGAGCCTGGAGCTCTGCGTTGATATAGATCGCACGCGAGCGGGCACCTTCTCCGCCGTGCCACAAGATTGCCTCTTCGATCGTGCGCGCCCGGCCGTCGTGAAGAAGACCGCGATCGCCTTCCACCGGTACCAGGCCTAGACCCCACAGCGGGGCGGTTCGCCATTCGACGCCGTTGGCTCCAAAGTCGGGCCGGTTGTCGGCCATGTCGCCACCGAGATCGTGAAGCAGCATGTCGGTGTAGGGGCGGATGGTTTGGTTGGCCAGTGCTTCGATTGGATGATCGCCCGTCGTGAGCGTCTCGGTGTGGCAGCTCGCGCACCCAAAGTCACGGAAGTGCTGCTGGCCTTGCTCGGCCTCTTCGGAGAGCTCGCGCGGTTCGGGCACGACGAGGCCGCGCACGTAGGTGCCGATCACGGCGAGTTGTTCGTCGGATACCTCGGGGGTTGGTGAATCCGGGCAGACGTCTTGTACGTCGGTGCAGTTGCCGTTCGGGAATCGCGATGTTGTCAGGCCCATGTCGCCGTGAAACGCCCCGGCGATCTGTTGATCGAGTTCGACGACGTTTGCCTTCCAACCGAATCGACCCAGCTCGATCTGTTCGGTGCGCGGGTTCCACACTCCATTCGGGCGTCCGCTGATGCCATCGCCATTCGCGTCGTTCGGGTCTGCCAACGCCAGAATCTGCTCGTCGGGCACGGCTTCGAGTAAGCCCATTCCTGCGAGTTGGGAACCAATGCGAGCCGAGCTTCGAATCCCCTCGGTCAGCGGACCTTGGGTGCGATCCCTGATGTTGACCGTCGGCCAGAGGATCTCATAGAGCGTGCCGTCACCGAAGAAATTCTGCTGCACGACATAGTTCGTGAAGACCGATGCCTCGCCCTCACCATCTCCCGATGCGAGATCTTGAAGTTGGTCGCCGTAGGTCGGGTCGGGGGTGGGGGCGCCGGTCACCGGGTCAGAGCCAATCGACAAGCGGACGATCAGCCCCGGCGAGGTGAGCTCGCCCTGCGGGGGAACCTGGCGTCGCCCGGTCGAGGGATGACACGCAGCGCACGATGAGGCATTGAACAGTGGCCCCAGCCCATCGGTGGCTTCATCGCCCTCGCCGCTCGGCGTCCACTCGACATCGAAGAGTTCCTGACCATCGATGAACGCAGCGAGCTCGGCTTCGGTCAGTTGGCCGGTCGGGTCGGCAAAGACGATCGGGAGCGCTTCTTCGTCGACGGGGTTTCCCGAGGCTGGCGCGTTGGATGTCGGTGTATCCGACGTGGCTGTCGTTGACGACGGGCTGCTCGTGGGGCCCGGATCGAGGGTCACGGGGTCATTTGAGGTGCATGCCGCGATCACAATGGCGAGCGCGAAGACAAGAGCGACTAGCGACAATTTCATCAGCACCAAAGCTACTGAAGGTTCTCGACACTTTCGGTGCACCACGAGACATCGCTGTCGGCGAAGATGTCTCCATGGATTTTTCACGCAACGAACTCGCCTCCTGGTTCGCGCGTGCGATAGCAGTAATGGCTCGCGAGGCAGAGCGCGCGCATGAACCCCTCGTCCAACGTCGGGCCCAAACAGCGCTCGAAGCAAGCGCTCGGGCCACGGCGAAACCGTTCGAACCACGAGCGGTCGGGGCAATCCAATACCTGGAGCCGTTCGTTGGCCACGAGTCGCCCCTGCTCAGCGAATTTGCAGCGCTCGCCCCGAACGTGCCATGGAGCCCATCAGACCGGGTCGATGGCGTCGGCGACGGGGACAGGGGAGCGAGTGTGGCGCTCCTCGACCTGTCCGAGACGCTCGAACTCGATCTCGCTGGTGCCGGAGTGATGGTCCTTGGGCCAAACGCTGGGTACCCCGAGCATTGCCACGCTCCCGCCGAGGTCTATCTGATACTGCACGGATCGAGGAGATGGCGCTTCGGTGGATCGGATAAGTACGTGACCGTCGACGAGGGAAACCTGCTCTCGAACGCGTCGATGGACATCCATGGCGTGGAGCCCAACGACCAACCACTGGTTGCGTTGTGGGTCCTTACGGACGAGTGAGCTTGTACTTCTGGGGCTGGCCATCCCCGAAATTGATGCACTACTCGCTAGCGTTTCAGCGTGGCTCGAGGTGACAAATTCAAAGAGCGGCTGCAAAAGGCCGGAGAAACCGCGCGCCAAGCCGCGGTAGATCGCGGTCTCGACGAGCGGCTCGGGAACCTTGGTGTTCCAACGACCGCCCTTACCGGTGGCCCACGTCCACTAGAGGAGATCCAAGCCGACCTCGACGCATTGGTCGGGCTTGAACTCGTTAAAGAACAGGTCCGCACGCAGATTGCGTTCCTTCAGATTCAGGCCCGACGTCAAGATCACGGGCTCGCCGAAGTTCCAACGAGCCAGCACCTCGTGTTCTTGGGGAACCCGGGCACAGGGAAGACGACGGTCGCGCGACTCTTGGGCGAGATGTACGGAGCGCTCGGTCTGTTGAACAAGGGCCACCTGGTCGAGGTCGACCGGGCCGGATTGGTCGGCCAGTACGTCGGGCACACCGCAAACAAGACAAACAAGGCCGTGAAGCGAGCCCTCGATGGGGTGTTGTTCATCGACGAGGCCTACGGACTGTCACCCAAGGGCATCATCGGCAACGACTTTGGACGCGAGTCGATCGAGACCCTTATCAAGCGGATGGAAGATCACCGTGATCGCCTCGTCGTGATTGTGGCGGGCTACCCGAGGCTCATGGGCGACTTCTTGAAGTCGAATCCAGGTCTGCGATCGCGCTTTGCTCGCGAGATCATGTTTCCGGACTACAGCGGCGATGAGCTCGTGGCGATCACCGTAAAGCTGGTGGCCGACGCCGACTATCGCCTTGGTGAGGGAACGCACGAGGTGCTGACTCAGATCATGGGCCGGGCCACTCGCAACGAAGCCTTCGGCAACGCTCGCTACGCCCGAAACCTGTTCGAACAAGCAATCAATCGTCAGGCCGTGCGGCTGTCGGGGGCTGCGTCGGTCGGTGGGCTAAATCGCGACGCCGTGCAGACGCTTGAGGCAAACGACTTTGTCGAGGCTGCTCGGCTGCTGACCGCCACGCCGCGCACGAAGTAGCCGACCGTTACTACTCGGGCTACTCGGGCACAGAAGCAGTGGCGGGTTTCTCGGTTCGGTTGAGGCGTGCGGTTTCGACGACGGCAAAGCCGAGCACGACCAAGACCACTGCGACACCGGCGGCTTGCACGGCGTTGAACGACTCGTCGAATATCACCGCGGCACCGAGTATCGAGAGCACCGGCACGACGAGGGTCATGAGCGATACGAGGGTCAGGCTCACGTAGCGGTGAGCCCAGTTCAGAAGTAGGTGACCCGTGCTTGGGAACACGATCAGGCCCGCAACGAACCACCACTGCTCGCCTTGGGGAGCGGGCAACCCCCGGCTCTCGATCAGGAAGAGCACGAACAGCACCGGCACGCCCGTGACGAGCGAGAGGGTCTGCAACGTGATTCCCGACAGGGTCTCCCGCGCGATCTTTCCGAGCGCGAAGTACGCCGCGAAGAAGATGAGCGCGGCGACGGCAAGCGCATCGCCGAGCGGGCTGACCCGGGTTCCCGAGCTCGCCCCGAACACCACTGCGGCCACTCCAATAAGGGCGAAGACGGTCGCGCTAATAACCCGCGCCGACACGTTCTCAGCGAAGCGGCGTGATGCCACGCCGAACAAGAGCAAGGGTGTGAGCGCGCCGATCACCGTCGCATTGGCGACCGTGGTGCGTTGGATGGCCATAAAGAACAGCGCGATCTCGATCGCGAGGACCATGCCCATGGGCGCTGCGGTTTTGATGTCTTTCCAGCGCAGCGGTCCCACGAAGATCGTGTGGCCAACCGAATACAAGATGGCCGCAATGAGGTAGCGCCAGAACGCGATCTGCGGCCCGCTGAGCTCGGTGCCACGAACGACGAGATTGCCGATCGACCAGAAGATGACCGTCCCGACCACGGCGACGATTCCCAACCGGTTCTTCGACACCAGCGAAGACTATCGGTGCTCTGAACGAAGAGGCCTACACTGCCGCCCATGCAGTCCGACCTTGCCGGTATCCAACTCGAGCGTGTGCCCCTCCAAGAGGGCCAGCCTTTGCGCGCCTGGGATGCGGCCGATGAGTATGTGCTCGACGAGCTATCGAGCCTGCCCGACGGTAATTCGATCGCGCTGGTGAACGACTCGTTCGGGGCATTGAGCACGCACTTGCGAAGCCACGATCCGTTCGTGTTCAACGAATCGGCTGCGGGCCGCGAGGCAATCGCCGGAAACCTCGTTCGCAATGAGCTTGCGCCGATCGATGTGTTGTCGATGCTCGACCTTGTTGGTTCGGATCTTCCCGAGTTCGACCATGTGGTCATCAAGGTTCCAAAGTCGGCCGGACAGCTCGTCGACCTGCTCTATCGGCTACGCCCGCACCTGAGCGCGGACACGCGCGTTGTCGGTGCGGCGATGGCCAAGCACATTCATACCTCGACCCTCGAACACTTCGAGGAGATCATCGGCCCGACCACCACGTCGCTCGCACGCAAGAAGGCCCGGCTGATTCACGCCACTATCGACCCCGATCTCGATCGTTCGATCGGTAAGAACCCATGGCCCAAGAAGTGGAAGGCAAACGGCGTCGAGCTAACGAACCATGGGGGAGGATTCTCGCCGGATCAACTCGACCGGGGAACCCGACGTTTGCTTGATGCTGTTGGTTCGTTCGATCGCTTTATCGACTCGGGTGCGAGCTCGGTTCGAGTCGTCGATCTTGGGTGCGGCAACGGAATTCTCGGGTTGGTTGCGGCTCGGGACTTGACCGGTGCGGGCCATGAGGTTGCCGTCGAGGCGATCGACGATTCGGCTCTGGCGATCGATGCTGCACGACATGGCTGGGAGGGGAGCGGGCTCGACGCCGATGTGCAGTTCCATCATCACCACCGGATGGTCGAGGTGCTCGACGCGAACTCAGCCGACCTCATCATCGTCAACCCGCCGTTCCACGACGATCGTCACGTTGGGGATCATGTGGCGTGGTCGATGTTCGTCGACTCGCACAAGGTGCTGCGCCGTGGCGGTTCGCTCGTCGTCGTCGGCAACCGTCATCTCGCCTACCACGCCAAGTTGATGAAGATCTTCGGCAACGTCGAGGAGCTCGCGGCCGACAAACGCTTCGTCGTGCAGCGCACCGTCCGTTAGTCGCTGGCGAACGGCTCCCTCGAAGACACCAATCAGAAGAAATTCTCGCACGAGAAGTACATTTGGAACATGAGCACCGCTGCGCCTGACGAACTCGATGTGGTCGACTACATCCAAGTCACCAAGGATTCCTACGCACAGCTCGGCTACGACGCGTATCGCTGGGCCGACAACCGCGACGAGCCCGCTGCGTTCGTCGAGCCCGCAAAGCCGTTGAGCGAAAGTCGAGTCGTGCTCGTTGCCTCGGGCGGGGTGTACTCGGTCGGCGATATCGCGTTCACACACAAGGACGATCTCACCCACCGCGAAGTCTCGATGAATTCACCAACGCAGGATCTGCGGGTCACCCACTTCGCCTACGACCAAACCTCAGCCAAAGCCGACATCAACTCGGTCTTCCCGATCGACCCGCTCCGCAGGCTCGTCGAGGCAGGCGAGCTCGGGTCCGTCGCTGGAGTCGGACTCACCTTCATGGGTGGCATCTACAGCCAGCGGCGGCTCAACGAATCGCTCATTCCCGCGCTCGTCGATCGAGTCCACGAGCTCGAAGCCGACATTGCTTTACTAGTTCCGGTTTGACCGGTCTGCCATCAGTCGGTCGGTCTGGCCGCACGAGCTCTTGAAGCCTCTGGGATTTCCACTACGTCGATAACGAGCGCGTGGTCGATCACCGAGTCGGCCAACCCGCCTCGGGCCGTGTTTACCGACTTCCCGCTCGGCAACACCGCGGGACCACCGGGCGCCCCCGACGTGCAGCTCGACATTGTCCACAGCGCTCTTGGCCTTGCCCACTCCGCCCCGGCCCCGGGCACGATCGTGCCGCTCGACCACCAATGGCATGAACCGTGGAAGGACGAGGCCCGCGAGCTCATCGACCATCGGACTCCTCGGCTCGACACTCCGCAGTACGAGCGCATGTCCGACATGGCCGCAGCGGTCGACAACCATGGCGAGGAACTCGCCTGCGGCAACTGTTAGAGGTCGGAGAAAAATCCCTTGTATCGCGCGTGAGCGTTCCGTACAGTGAGCCGTTCGGAAACAAACCGGAGACACACATGAAGACAACTCACTTTGCAAACGGAGGTCTCGCCGTCAGCTGTTAGCTGACGATGTTGGTCTCCCCCTGCTCGGGCCTCAGTGCCTCGAGCAAAGCAGTAGCAGCAAACCTGCGCTGCTCTTTCGCGTACCTGCCCAAGCGCTGGTGCGCCCCTGCCTGCGTGGTGACAAGACGCTTTTTGAAAGGAGGCAAATCATGACTGAGCAGACACAACACGATTCCGTGGAAGGCAGGACCGCCCGACCGGAACGACAACGCCCCCGCTGGGCGCGACTCATCTTCAACGTCGGCGACGACCTGCGCTGGGCGCTTTCGGCATGGAGCAACTTCCCGCGCCCTGTTGGCCGTCTCGCTGCAGCCGGCCTCTCCGCTGGCGCTGCATACCTCTTCGGCGTCGACGATTCGATCCACGCGCTCTTCACCGCGCTCGCCGATTAACAAACCCCCGAACGAGCGTCGCGCGGTGCAGAGACGCAAGACTGTTGATCGTGGACAACGATGCCTCTTCCCGCGATGTTGATGTTGTGATCGTCGGTGCGGGTATTGCCGGCCTTGCGACGGCGAGATTGCTTGTCGAGGATGGACGCTCGGTCACGGTACTTGAGAGCCGCGACCGGGTAGGCGGGCGGCTTCTGAGCGAGCCGGTCAGCGGCGGAGCGCTCGACCTCGGAGCCACCTGGTTCTGGGAGGGTGAGCATCGGGTTGCTCGGCTCGTCGACGAGCTCGGTGTCAACGTTCATCCCCAGCACCTTTCCGGTGATGCGATGTTTCAGCCGCCGACCGGCGCCGTTCGGATCGACGGCAACCCAATCGATGTTCCGGCGCACCGATTTTCGACCGGTGCCCAAGGCCTGCCCGCGGGCCTTGCCGAGCAGCTCCCGAGCGGCACGATCCAGCTGGGAGCGACGGTTGAACGCGTCGTTGCCGGAGCTTCGCTGACGATCGAACACTCCCGTGGCCGAATCATTGCGCAACATGTTGTGCTCGCGCTTGCGCCAGCGCTCGTCGTCGCACGAATTGAGTTCGACCCGCCGCTACCCGAACGCCTACGGGGCATCGCCGAGGTCACTCCCGTCTGGATGGGCAACACGATCAAGGTGGTTGCCCAGTACGAGCGCCCATTCTGGCGAGAACAAGGTCTGTCGGGGAGCGCCATGAGCCACGTGGGCCCAATGCGAGAGATTCACGACATGAGTGGCCCAAGCGGTGACCCCGCGGCGCTTTTCGGGTTTGTTCCGAGCACTGGTGTTGGCGCGCCAACACCCGACGAAATCGAAGAGCAACTCGAAGCGCTGTTCGGCTCTGAAGCCCGCAAGCCGCTGAAACTTCTCATCACCGATTGGTCGAGCGACGCAGACACCTCGCCGCCCGGCGTCGATCGTCTCGGCGCATACCAACTGTTCGGACATGAGTTGTACCAACAACCCGCACTCGACGGCAGACTGCATTGGGCATCGACGGAGACAGCGCGATTTGCTCCGGGCCATATTGAAGGTGCCCTCGCCGCAGCGGAGCGTGCGGCCTCGACGATTGCAGACCACCCGTCAACCTAGGGACACACGATGAGCACTCTCACACTCGACAATCTGCTTGCTGAATACGACCGGTCGCTGCGTTACACCAGCGATTTGGTGGCCGACCTCACACCGGACCAAATCGCGTGGCGCCCCCACGCCGAATCGTCGGCGATTGGTTGGCATCTGGGTCATCAGGCAGCGGTTGCGCACTACATGGTGCGGAACCTGACCGCGGCCGAGCCTGGCATCGACGCCGAGCTCGACCAACTCATGGATTCCGCGACACCAGAGGCCGAGCGTGAGCTGCCCGACGTGTCGCGAATCCTCGACTATCGGGCAGCCGTTGCCGAGCGAGTGCGCTTCCGCATCGGCGCCATCGAAGAGGGCAACGTTGGCGCGCCCGCACAACTCCGGGTCATTGCCCAGGGCCTGCTCGTCGCGGTGATCAACCACGAGTACCAACACTCCAAATGGATCGGCGAGGTTCGCTCGGATCAACACGGCAAAGACCTGCCCGACGATCCCGATTCGTCGTGGCTCTCGTTGCTCGACGGCTATCTCACGATCGTCGCGTAGGAAGCGTCGCCATTGTGCGGCGCGTGGCAGACTTGCGCCCGTGGCAACACCTCACATCAACGCGGACGACGGCGCTTTTGCCGACACGGTACTCATGCCCGGCGACCCCAAACGCGCCCAGCACATCGCGCAGACCTTCCTCGACGATCACACTCAGGTCACCGACGTTCGCGGCATGCTCGGTTTCACCGGCACGTTTGAGGGACACCGCCTTTCGGTCATGGGCTCGGGAATGGGCATGCCGTCGGCCGCGATCTACATCACCGAACTGGTCCGGCACTACGACGTGTCAACGATCATCCGGGTGGGAACCGCAGGCGTCTATCAACCCGACCTTCAGCTACGCCAGATCGTCGCAGCGACCGACGCGGTCACGAATTCGAACATGCCAGAGCTCATCGGCGCACCGACCCCGATCGCTGCAGCGCCTCGGATGCTCGACGTAGCTCAGGCTGTTGCGGGCGAACGTGGCGTCGATCTCAAGCTCGGCACGGTATTCACGAGCGACATTTTCTACGAACCCAACGATGACGCCCGCGATCTTCACACCGCCAACGGTGTGCTCGCCGTCGAGATGGAAACCGCTGCGCTGTATTCGGTCTGCGCGATCGAGGGTGCCGAGGCGCTGGCGATGTTCACGATGACCGATCACCTTGTAACCGGCGAGCACCTGAGCTCAGATGAACGTCAGCTGACCGTCGACGAGATGCTCGAGCTGGGCCTGCGCACGGCAGTCGCCGCCGACACGACCAAGTAGATCGACATGACCGAGCGACTTCGCTTCGGCACCGCGGGACTGCGCGCACCGCTCGGCGACGGGCCCGACCGCATGAATGTCCAGACCGTCGAGCTCGCGGCAACGGCGTTGGCCCAATGGCTTGCGCCTGGCTCCGAGGTCGTTGTTGGCTACGACGCTCGACACGGATCCCTCGACTTCGCCAACGTGACGTCGAGAGTGCTGGCCGACGCGGGTCATCTCCCTCGCCAATTCGATGCGCCGGTGCCCACGCCAATAGTGGTCTTCGCCGTTGCGATGTCGGACGCGGCGGCCGGAGTTGTGGTGACGGCGAGCCACAACCCAGCAACCGACAACGGCTACAAGGTGTACGCCGCCGATGGCAGCCAGATCCTCCCGGACACAGCAGCGATCATCGAAGCAAATATGGACGCCCTGCCATGGCCCGGAACGGTTTCGGTCGACAGAGGCGACGGGGTTACACGGCTCGCGGCAGAGGAAGTTTCTGCTGAGTACCTTGCGTATACGGGCCGTTCGGCTGCGCCCAAGCCGCTCACGATCGCCTACACCGCGCTGCATGGCGTCGGGGGAGCAGTCGCAACCGACGCGCTGGGATTTGTCGGCCATGAAGTCATCAGTGTCCCCGAACAACACGAACCCGACCCCAACTTTCCCACCGCGCCCTTCCCAAACCCCGAAGAGCCAGGAACGCTCGATCTCGCAATCGCGCTAGCTGACGATCGACAGGCAAGTCTCGTTCTGGCCAATGACCCCGACGCCGACCGGCTGGCCGTTGCGGTGCAGCGAGGTAGTCAATGGGAGCGTCTCACCGGCGATCAGATTGGTGCGTTGCTCGGCTGGTACCTCATCGATCGCTCCGAGGGCCCGCGTTCGGTCGCGACGACAATCGTGTCGTCATCGCTGCTCGACAAGATTGCCTCTGCTGCCGGGGTTGGCTGTCACAAGACGCTCACGGGATTCAAATGGTTGATGCAAACGCGGTCCGCTGAGGCGCCGTTGATATTCGCCTACGAGGAGGCACTCGGCTACTCGGTTCTCCCGTGGATTCCCGACAAGGACGGCATCTCTGCCGCGGTGGTGTTCGCCGAGCTTGCATCAATGTTGGGAGCGGTGGGCATGACGGTCGACGAGCAACTCGATGAGATCTACGCCGAACACGGCTACCACCTGACCTCGCAGGTGTCGGTCCGGTTCGAGGGCGGCGAGTCAATAGTGCAGATGAGCGCGCTGATGGCCGAGCTCCGGGCAAACCCGCCAGCCGCGATCGGTGGGGTTGCAGTCGTAACGGTTGACGACCTACTCGACGGGGGAAAGCTACCGCCCTCGAACGTGCTTCGGTTCATGGTCGAAGGCGGCAGGGTCATCATCCGGCCGAGCGGAACCGAGCCGAAGATCAAGGCCTACATCGAGGCGGTCGACTCTGAGCGCTCGGTAGCCCAGGCCCGCCTCGATCAACTCAAAGCTGGCATCGAGTCTCTTCTCGCAAGCGCCGATTAGCGCCTCAAGCGGCGCAGTCGGAACGAAAAAGCGCTGGCTGACGATTGCTTCGTGATGCACAATTGAATCACCGTGTATGTGCAGGATCGCAGCGTTGAGCTGGAAAGGCGCCTCCAAGAGCAGTTCAAAGCCGCGTACCGATTCACTGACGACGACCTTGTCGCGAACCGTCAGGGCACGATCTCGAAGCGCCAACGCGAGCAATACAAGGACACCGGGAAGTGGTTCTTGCGCGGGACGCTCATAGCTATGTTTGCCATCTTGCTCCTTCTCACTCTGAGTCTGCCTAGCGAGGGGTATTCACGGCTCGACTCGTTCGGGATTGGCGTTCTTGTGGCCGGCTTGTTGGGCTCCATGCCGTTGCTGGCGTGGTGGCGAACCTGTCACTACCCGAGGGGCCAGGGTCGGGTGAAATCGATGGTTGGACCTATCTCCCACTACGACCGAAGCAAAGTGAGTGTCGGTAAGGGTCTCGGTGGGCGCGAGTTGCCGCCTCAGGAGCGGTCTCACCATTGGTTCTACCCACCGGAAGGGCTGATGGTCCGCCTCTACTGGAATCAAGGAATAAACAAAACACTCGTCCACAGCATCGAGATTGCTGAGCCCGACGCGGAGTCTTCGATGCCCGCACGCACGAGACGCGCTCGGGTGTGGGTGGTGGTTTTGGTCCTCTTCTTGGCGCTCGTCTTTGTCGGTGGGGCGATTGAGCAACGCCGCGAGGCGCGGGAGTTCCAGGAACAGATCGATCAACTCGACCTTGGACCCGAGCCACTTGAAATTCCCGAGACCGACTTTTCCGACTTTCTGGAAGAACCGGAGATACCGGAATTTCGCGAGCTGCCCGAGCTGCCCCCGCTGCCGGAGTCTCTGGACGCAGATGGCGACGGAATCATCGACGACGCCACTGTCACCGTGATCGAAATCGAGTAGCTGGGCTCGGCTAGCCGACAGATTTTGAACTAGCGCAGGAACTGCCACGCGGCGACGAAGAGGCCGAAGGCAATGATGAAGATGCGCAGAGCTCGCGTCGGGACCGAACGTGCAAAGCGCGACCCGTAGCGTGCCCCGATTGCGCTACCGATGATGATCGGGATCGCGGGCCACCACTCGATGTATCCAGCGAAGGTATACGCGACGCTAGCCAGGACGGTACCGACGACCATTGCCACGTTCTTGGCTGCGTTCGCGCTGAGAAAGTCGCCAAAGCCCCGGATCGTGAACATGGCGAGCATGAGGTTGCCCACCCCCGAGCCGAAGTACGTCAGATACGTCGAGAAGGCAAACACGAGGGCACTTCCGGCCCAGCCGTCGATGAGCGCTGGCGCGGAGCGTTCCGCCCATGACCGCACCGACGGGCTGATCGCGAAGAACAGCGTCGCTAACAAGATGAGCCACGGAACGAGCGCTTCGAAGAACTCCGTACCGGTCGCGAACAACAGGGCAATGCCCAACAGGCCGCCAGCGGTGACCGTGGCGAGCAGTCGCGGGTACCTATGGCGTTGCGCTTTGACCTCAGGCCAGAACTCTGGAATTGCGGCCAGGTTCCCCGGAGTCAGAGCTGCCAGCGTCGTCGTGGCCGCGGCGATCGGGTTCAGTCCGGTGACGAGTAGTGCCGGATAGGTAAAGAAGCTGCCGCCGCTCGACACCGAGTTGATGACACCTGCGAGGAGGCCGACGCCCAACAGCAGCGTCCACTCACCAATGGACATAGAGGCCTTCCGCGCGATCGATGGAGCACGCGCAGCCTAGATGCCGAGCCGACAAATTTGAACCGTTTAGGGCGTTGGGCGTTATCTAGGGGTTCGAGTGTTTCGAGTTCGACGTCGCGACGATTCGCATAATCATCAGCGCGACGAGCAGGCCAAGGCTGATACCGCCGAGGTTGGCGAGGACGTCGCCAATGCTGAAGTTGCGGCGCGGTTCGAGGAGCTGTCGGAACTCGTCACCGACGCCGATCAAAATCACCGCGACCGCGGCGCCGATTGCCTGTTGGCGGGTCCGAACCAGAAGTGCGGTGGCCAACGTGATTGCTCCATACAGAGCAAAGTGGCCGACCTTGTCGCCGTAGGGAAGCGCCCGGAGGATCGGTCGAATTGGTTCCCATGCGTAGCCGCCGAGGACGGTTCCCCAGATCAGCGTCATCGCAGCGCCGATGAGAAGCGCGATAGAGCCGCTCTTTCCGGGAAGCCAGCGAAGGTTCATCGACGCCAGCGAAGTAGGGGAAGGCGAAATCTCGCCGAAAGTTCTCACCGCTGAGGTATCGACGCATCGAGTCCATGCCTGAAGCGTCCAAAAAGTCGCATGTTGCCCGCGGCAACTTCGAGATCTGCGGCTGAATCCCTGATGCGAGGTCTTGCCTATGTCCTTTTAGGCTGTAGATATGACGCCGCTCGAAATCCGCCAGCTACCGAACGCCGGTGCGGAGATTCTTGGCTGCGACTTGGCCGAGCTCACGGTCGGCGATGCCAACCAACTCGAAGCCGCGTTCGCAGCGTTTGGCTTGCTCGTATTTCGCGACCAGGTCATTGCGCCTGAAGACTTGGCTGGCTTCGCGTCACGTTGGGGAACCGCTGTCGTTCCTGGAGAAGCGGGCGACGACGTGTCGGTGGTGCAACGCTCCGCGTCGGTCGGCGACGAGCCTGGCGTCTGGTACGGCGGCAATTCATTCTCTGAGAAGCCCGACCTCGGAATGGTCGTGTTCGTGCCGCAAGGTTCGGGTTCGGTGCCCGATGAAATCTCGTTCGCGTCGTTGGCCTCGGCCTTCGATGCTCTTTCGGGCCCCACGTGTCGTGCGCTCGAGGGTCTGCGCGCAACGCACAAGTCCTCCGATGGCTCCGAATTCGCGCACCCGCTCGTCATCCGACATCCGGTCTCGGGCAAGTCTTCGATCTACACCAACCCCGCCTATGCCATGTCGGTCGAAGGGATGGCCGAAGGTGCAGGTTTGCAGTTGCTGAACGAACTCATCGACCACTGCCAACGCGACGAGTTCGTTGTCACTGTCGACTGGGAGCCCGGCACGGTCATCTTGTGGGACAACCGGGCCCTCTGGCATTTCGATCGAAGCGAACCAACCGACGCCAGCAACATCTTGCGTGTTCGAATCGAGGGCACGGCTCTCAAACCAGCCGTGCGTCCCGACAAGTCCGACCCGTCGCTCACCCAACGAGCCGGGGCGACGCTCGCCGGCGGCATCATCACCGCCGCAATGACCGGCATTGCCGAGGTCATCGAACCCGAACGCGCACGCCAAGACATCGAAATCGTGAGCGAAGCCCCCGACCGGGAACCGCTCGACGACACGCTCGACTTCGGTGGCCTGCCACCGCTCGACTGATCGACAGCTCGCTGTCACTACGCTGCGACGGTGCATGTCGTCGTCATCGGAGCTGGACCCGCGGGTTTGATGGCCGCTGAGGTAGCTGCGGTTGGCGGCCACACCGTGGCGGTCTATGACCAGCACCGATCCCCGGCGCGCAAGTTCGTGCTTGCGGGCCGCGGCGGGCTGAACATCACCCACAGCGAGCCGATCGACGACCTCCTCGATCGATACGGGCCCGAGCGTTCTCACCTCGAGGCCGCGATACGAGCGTTTAGCCCCGACGACCTACGTGCCTGGTGCGCCGAGCTCGGCCACGAAACATTCATTGGGTCGAGCGGGCGGGTCTTCCCGGCGGAGTTCCGTGCAGTTCCGCTGCTGCGATCGTGGCTCCGTCGCCTCGAGTTGCTCGGCGTGAGCTTTGTGCCACAGCATCGATGGACGGGCTGGAACGAAACGGGAAAGCTCACCTTTGGTGCACCCAATGGCGAAGTGGTCGTCGAGGCCGAACGCACGATCCTCGCCCTCGGGGGCGCGAGCTGGCCTCGTGTTGGATCGGACGGATCGTGGGCGCAGTTGCTCATCGATCGAGGAGTCGATGTGTCCCCACTTCGGCCAGCCAACTGCGGCGTGAGTGTCGAGTGGTCCGACGTGATGATCGAGCGATTTGCCGGTGAGCCGGTGAAGAACGCTGCGGTGATCGTCGACGGAGTTGTGGTTCGCGGCGATCCGGTCGTCACCCGCACCGGCCTCGAAGGTGGCCCGATCTACGCACACTCGCGACGTGTGCGAAGCCAGCTCGACGTCGGCGCGTCCGACCTGGTCATCGACCTGTTTCCGGACCTCGACATCGAGCGTCTCCGGGCAACCTTGGTCAAGAATCGCAGTCGTGGTCAATCGGCTGCACGATGGTTGCGACAGTGCGGTGTGACGCCGGTGGGTGCCTCGCTCATGCGTGAGGCCACGAACAATCGGTTGCCCACCGAACCCAACGACCTCGCCCATCTCGCGAAGGCCGTACCGGTTGCCGTGAGCGCGATGGCGAGTATCGATCGGGCAATTTCCTCGGCCGGGGGAGTGGCGTGGTCAGAGGTTGACGACGACTACCAGTTGCGCGCACTGTCGGGTGTCTACGCGGTTGGGGAGATGCTCGACTGGGAAGCACCCACCGGCGGCTACTTACTGCAAGCCTGTTTCAGTACCGGGCACGCTGCTGCAACAGCGCTCTAACCGACGAGAGATTTCGGGGTTCTACCCGCCATTGACAACGTCGAGTTTCCGTCCAATTCTGGAGATGTGAGGCGCGATCACGCTCTAGTTGTTTCTCTCCTGCTTTTCTCAGCACTGGTCGCCGCATGCTCGAGCACAGCCGCCGAACAAGCTGATCAGGTCGCCGAAGACTCGGCCCAGCCCGAGCCGACGACCAGCACTCCCGAGACCACAACAACAACGACAACGACCGTGACGCCCCCAACCACCAACGAGTTCGCGGGTGAGACGATCGTCGTTTTGGTCCCTGAAGACTCTGCGCCAGTCCAAGACATCATTGCCCTGACACCAGAGTTCTTCACCGCCTCAACCGGTGTTACGGTCGAGTTCGCGGAAATCGAGCACCCGATTCGTGAAGTCTTCACCGTGGGCGGACCGTCGGTACTCATTGACGTCTTGATGTTCGACGCGTTGGACATCATCCCACTCGGCGCGTTTAGCGGTTCGATTGCGGACTTGGCCCCCTTGGCTGAGGCAGACCCGGACTACGACTTCGAAGATCTAGTTCCGCCGATCGCTGACCAGATCGGCCGAGACGGCGAGATCTACGGTGCGCCGTTCTTCGTCGACTCGTCGGTGCTCATGTTCAACCAAGAGATCATCGCTGCGGCAGGCCTTAGCGTGCCTGACAACCCGACATGGG
>CAZMYN010000008.1:0-29903 GCA_964570495.1 uncultured Acidimicrobiales bacterium
GGTGTGGCGCATCCACTCGATCGTTCCCTCCAAGCCAGCAATGAAGTCGAAGGGCTCGACGCGTGGAAACAGCGACCGGAGCAGTGTCGAGTCGGCTTGTGAGTGGGGCACGTCGCCGACGCGGTTCGCGATGTTCTCGATGATGAGCGGCGCGTCTACCCGGTCGGCGAGCAACGACAGGATTTCGTTCAGGGTGATTCGTGAACCGAACGCCAAGTTGACCGGGTCGGGCGACGAGATGCCGTTCTCGATCGCGTGTGCGATTGTTGAGCACACGGTCGACACGTGGGTGAAGTCACGCGATTGAGTTCCGTCTCCGTGCACGGTGATCTTTGATCCTCGTAGCGCTGCGTCGACGAATGCAGGGATGACGGCGGCGTAGGCGTGGTCGGCAGGTTGGAGCGGACCGAACACGTTGAAGAAGCGAAATGCAAGCGTCGGGATGTCGAATGAGGTGCCATAGGCAATGGCGTATGCCTCGGCGGCAAGTTTGGAAGCCGCATAGGGGCTCATAGGTCGGGTCGCACCCGACTCGCGCTTGGGGAGTTCGGGGTTGGCGCCATACACCGAGGACGACGAGGCCATGACCACGTGGCGACCCCCGACGGCACGAGCTGCTTCCAACACGGTGAGTGTGCCGGTGGCGTTGGCGGTGTGCGAGGCCATGGGGTTGTCGAGCGAACGCGGAACCGAGGAGCGTGCAGCGAGATGAACAATCGCGTCGCAGCTGGCTGCAAGCTCGGTGACGAGCTCGAGGTCAAGGATCGAGCCGACGGTCAATTCAGCGCTGACGTCACCAACGACCGGGTCATGTCGAAGGTTGGACTTGCGGCCTGTCGAGAGATTGTCGAGAACCGCAACGCTATGTCCGCGGCGGTTGAATTCTCGGCACAGGTTGGCACCAATAAAGCCCGCCCCGCCGGTAATCAATACTCGCATCGACAATCACTTTCGCTCGTCTATTTTCTGACGTTCTCCTATCGGCCAGTCGGCTCGATTTTGGAGCGTCAGACGACGAGGAAGCGAGCTTTGATAGATCCGACGATGTGGCCAATCCGGTTGCCTGCGACCCAGGCGAGCTGGGGCCGTGTATCGGCATTGGTGACCTTCACCGCGTGGATAACGAGCCACGCCCAAGATTTCGCGCCAGCGAACCGACTAACCCGTACTCCGAGTCGTTCGTTCACTCGGCGAGCGATTTCGGGACGGTACCGTCCGTAGATAAGGCCTTGTCGCCACAGGTCGGCGGCGCGTTCGCGGTAGCGGTAGTGGATCACTGCATCGCTGAGCCGGACAATGGAGTGTCCCGCGGCACGGGCACGAAGCGACCATTCGATGTCCTCGACGGAGCCGAGCGATTCATCCAGAGGACCGATCTCGTTCCACGCGTCCCGCCTCACACCCATATTTCCACCGTGGGCGAGTGGGAAGATCCCGTAGAACGTTGGCTGTGAATCGTCACCGCCGCGGCCGCTCTGTTGAGAGACGCTGTTGAGTTCGAGGGTATCGAGGCGGCCGGTCACGACCGGGTGAGCGTCGAGCCCTTCGTTCATGGTCTCGAGCCAGCGGAGATCGACAATGTCGTCGGCGTCGCAGAACAAGAACCTGTCGCTTGTGGCAAGTGCGACCCCCGCGTTGCGTGCATAGGCCACACTCTGGCCCTGTGTCGCAGAGCCGACGATGATGCCCGGGTGGTCGCTGAGTCGGTCGAGAATCTGGGCTGTCGCGTCTGTCGAGTTGTTGTCGACGAGCACGAGTTCAGAACCCGTCTGTTCGATCTGGGGGAGGAGGCGGTCGAGCTGCAGTTCGATGGTGTCCGCGACGTTGAAGCACGGCATCACGACCGACGATGTCGGTGTAGATGTGGGTGTAGCCGGAGCGTTCATTCGCTTCGTCCGAGGTGTCGCCGAATGCCGCCGCGCACGAGCCCGATCCGTATTCCTGCGACGTAGACCCAGCGGGCCCGGCGCTCCGGGTCGGCGAGGTGGTGCAGGTGAGCGCCAAGCCACAGCCACGAGCGAAGCGACGCGGTGAGGCGGGGGCGCTCGGGGAGCCTGGCGCGCAGGCGGTCATTGACTTGGCCCCATCCCTGAGCCTGGCGAAAGATCGAGGTCGAGGAGTTTGCGAGTCGGTATTGAACGACCGCGTCGGGCGCAAAGTGGACCGTGATACCGCGCTCGTGCATGCGCAGCGATAGCTCGGCATCCTGGCCGCGCAAGTAGCTTTCATCAAAGCCACCCAGCGTCTCGAATGTTGCGCGATCCATCCCAAAGTTGCATGAACTCAGGACGGGGAATACCCCGTCAAATGTTGGAAGCGAGGAACCATCGAGCGACGATCCACGCGAGTCTCGAACCTCTTTGGGGTTGAGCTGGTCGAGCGCCAGGCGTCCTCCGACAGCCGGGTGATCGGTAAGAGCGGAGCCCATTGCTTCGATCCAGCCATCGGTGACGATGTCGTCTGCATCGCAGAACGCCACGTGTGGGAAGCGACTGACGCGCACGCCAGCGTTGCGGGCGTGGCCAGCTCCGGGCACTTCGCCGCAGTTGACGATATGTACCGACACGTTTCCGTCAGGATCGAGCTGGAGGATTTCTTCGAGAACGATCTGCACCGTCGAGTCCGTGGATCCATTGTCGGCGACGATGATCTCGCCACCGTTGGGCCATTGTTGTGAAGTGAGCGCGATGATCTGTTCTCGGATGGTCTGCTCGGCGTTGCGTGCAGCGATGACCACCGAGAGCGGAATCATGCGGTGATCCGCTGCTCGTAGCCGCCTATTGCGTTGTTGAGAACATCGAGGAAGGCAGTGACGACGCCTTCGGTCTGCACCTCTGCGCGGTTCGCGTGGCTCCGTGCATGCTGCTCGTACTGTCGATAGGTGGCTGGATCTTGCCATAGCGCGTGCATTGCGTCGACCCATTCGTTGAGGTCCGAGGCGATGATGCCGCCGTTGCCGACCGATTCGACGAGTCCGGGTAAATCGCTGGCAATCACCGGGATCCCGTTGCTTTGGGCCTCCAGGATCGTTCGGGGCCGGTTGTCGATCTTGTGGGGCGCCAGCACGATTGCTGCGTCGCGGTAGACATCGGCGGGCGAGTCGGTGCGCTTCCGGAAACAGACGTTTGGATGACGTTGAATTATTTGGTCGACGTGGCGTTTCTCCGATGAATCGAGAAGCCAGGACTCCTGGAGCACGAACTCGACCGTTCCGAATGCGCTTGCCAAGTCCTCGACGATGTCGACACCGTGTTCGACCCGTGGATTTACGAGGAGTACACGTTCGCGAGTGGAGCGGACGCTAGAGGCCGAGAGGTCCACGATCGAAGGAACGAACGCAGCGTTCACGTTGTAGAGCTCGGCTGCGTCGGAAACGAGAGTGTGGCTGTTGGCCAGCACCGCCGCATGTTGCCCGTGGACTGGTTCGAGGTGTTTTAGCGCGGTGTTCTCGCGCAGGTAGAGGACTGCAGGGATGGCGAGTTCGTCGCATGCCGAGCGGATCTCGCGCCAGGCAGGTCGAGCAACGCTCGAGCCCACAACGACGTCGGGCTTAAAGGAGATTGCGATATCTGGGAATGCGTTCTCGGGGGCAACGGAGACGAGCACATCACCCGTTGTGCGTTGTGGGGTTCGACCCGGAATCGATCGCAGCCAGTTCGTTGATCCACCGAGCACGGGTGTGTCAGCAAAGCGAACCGAGGCATCCCAGAGTTGCTCGTGGAGAAAGCGCGTCACGGTCGCTCCAACGGCATTGTCGACGAGCATCATTGTTTCGACCGAACGGCTTCTTAGCTCGGCGTTGAGTTCGCGTTGGCTGCGTCCTGAGCCGCCCGTTGTGGTCGATGACACGAACAGCACGCGCAGCGGTCGTCCGGATTCGGACGCTCGCGCGACAGTTGAGGTCTGCTGAGCCATATCGTTCCATCGGAGCGGGGACCCAAATTTTGAGGGTGCGCCTGCTCGGACTCTCCGGTCAGAACAGCTCGATATCTCCGGGAACCCAACGAAATTGCGAGGCAGAAACCGGCGATTTGAGGGAGCGGAGCGCCAGCGTTGGCCCGGCGGTTCCGAGCGAGAGCGTGCGCGGTGTTCCCGATGGAGCGATCAGCAGGTCGGCGTCGACGTCGCGTTGGGCTGCACGCAGTGCCGCGGACGTGGCGGAAGGTTCGGGGCTGCCGAGCACTTCGGCCACGACGAGCTCGTCAATCTCGCCTCTCCTTCGGAGACGCACAATTGCCCCGCCCTCGCCAGGTCCGCCTTCTATGGGCAGGTACCGATAGTCGATCGGTCCGCTCGCGTAGCGCCAGCGCAAGGTGGCGGCGTCGTGATTGGTTCGAAAGTGATCGCTGTCGGAGTCCGGTGGCGTTGCAAGACCCGAGCTGAGCGCGTCGCCAATGTCGATACCGAGGTCAGGTGTGGGAACCGATGGCTTTTGTGAGGCGGTTCGGCTGCGGGCGATTCGGGCCACAGACGCAGGATTCGTGGCACTGAAACCGAAGCCGACCTTGCCTGCCGAGGACCATCCCATCTTCAAATAGCCGGGCAAACTCTTGGCGTTTGGGGTGTTGAAAACAAACCCGCACCCTTCGCTCTCCAGTTCGTCGAGGCCGGCCAGAGTCAATCGTGTGAACAGGCCATTTCCTTGGGCCTCGGGGAGTGTGGCTGTGTCGACAGCACGGGCGGCAGGCACGGTCTCGCCGCGGCTCGTCGCAAAGCGCCAACGCATGAACGCTCGGACAGCAACGATGCGGTCATCGTGTGCAGAGTCGGTCGCGACCAAGATCAGTGAAGGCCCGAATGCGTTGTCGAGGTGTTTCCAGCGAAATAGCGCTTCGTCGAAGTCGGGTGATGACCATTGAAGTGCCTTCGAGCAGACCGAGATGATCTCGGAGATGTCGCCGTCGTCGGCGGCGCGAAGCTCAAAGCGCGTATTCGTTTGGTCAGCCATCGCCTCGCGATCGTAGGTGATTGCTCAGCTTTGGGGGCGCTTCGCCGACGGGGGCGCCATGGGAGTTTCCGAACCTCGCGCGACCCAACCCACAACGATGCGCTCACGTCGAATTGCGAAGCGACTGGCATTTGTCGCCGACGATCTTCGCGGCCACGACCACGGCGACGTAGTGCTGGCGTATCACCGCGTCGGAGGGCGCACCGCGTCTCCTGTCGACCTTCCGGTCGTGATGTTCGAACGTCAGATGGCTCACCTCCGAGCTCTTGGATCGATCGCCACGCTCGACGACATCGTGGCGAATGGGAATCGGAGCTCGACGCTCGCCGACACTCTCGAGCCGCCCGCCGCGTCATCGATCGTCGTTACTTTCGATGACGGCACGGCAGACTTTGTCGACGTCGCGTTGCCGATTCTGGTCCGCTATCAGATACCCGCCACGCTGTACCTTGCCACCGAATTTGTTGACTCTCAGCGGAACTATCCCGCCGACGGCAAACCAATCTCGTGGAACGGTCTTCGCGAGGCGCTCTCGACTGGATTGGTCACGGTCGGGGCACACACGCACACCCACCGGCTTCTCGATCGATGCTCACTATCTGAGGCGACCTCGGAGATTGACTCGTGCATCGATCGCATCGGCACCGAGCTCGGCGTAACCGCTGAACACTTTGCCTATCCCAAGGCTTGCCCTCCCAGGGCTGGCGAGGTTGACGAGCTCATTCGAAGCCGATTCCGCAGCGCTGCGGTCGGCGGCACCCGACCCAACGTTCGCGAAAAGACCGATTGGTGGCACCTGTACCGATCGCCAATCCAGAACGCCGATGGCTGGCAGGGATTTGTACGCAAGTCTCGCGGCGGCATGGCATCAGAAGATGATCTACGTCGGGTCATCAACCTCGTCCGCTACCGAGGCCGCACCTCGTGACGCCGACCGTTCTTCACCTGACCACTACCGCGGTCAGCCTCGATTGGCTTCTTGGTCCACAGCTCGAAGCATTCGACGCTGCTGGCTATCGAGTACTGACCGCGTCAGCTCCGGGCCCACACGTGGCGCCGTTGCGCGATCGAGGTATTGCACATCACGCGATTCCGTCCTTGAGTCGGAACATGGACTTGCGGCGCGACCTGTCGGCGTGGCGCGAGATCGGTGATCTCATCGATGAGGTCCGACCCGACATTGTCCACACGCACAATCCAAAGCCCGGGGTCATTGGCCGGCTGGCGGCGAAACGTCATCGGGTGCCGATCGTGGTCAACACCGTTCACGGACTGTACGCCCAGCCCACCGACCCACTTCTTCGGCGAGCGCCGGTCTTTGGAATCGAGCGGCTCGCGGCGACCTGTAGCGACGCCGAGCTGGTCCAGAACCCTGAGGACGTCGATTTGTTGCTCAGCCTCGGCGTGCCCCGCGACCGGGTCCACCTTCTTGGCAATGGCATTGATCTGAGCCGGTTCTCGCCGTCGCCAGCACGCAGCCGATCGGCTCGCGCGCTGCGACGAGTGCTCGGGATTGCGACCTCGACCCCCGTCGTCGGAATGGTCGGCCGCTTGGTCTGGGAGAAGGGCTACCGCGAGCTCTTCGAGGCAGTGCGAGAACTACGGAGCCGCACGACTACGCCTTTCCAAGTCGTTGTCGTGGGTCCCGGGGAGCATTCGAAGGACGGTTCGGTCGAAGAAGAAGAAATCGAACAGATGCGTGAGCGTGGCGTTCATTTTGTGGGTCAGCAGGACAATGTCGAACTCTGGCTGTCGATGTTCGACGTGTTTGTACTCCCATCGCATCGCGAAGGGTTTCCGCGCGCTGCAATGGAAGCCAGCGCCGTGGGCACACCGGTAATCGCGACCGATATTCGTGGATGTCGCCAAGTCGTTGATCACGAGCGCACCGGGCTCTTGGTGCCGGTTCGAGATTCTGTCGCCCTCGCAAACGCGATCGAACGCCTCGTTCGCGATTCGTCGCTGCGGCGTTCTTTTGGGGACGCTGCCCATGCCCGGGCACAAGCACACTTTGATCACGATC
Organism: uncultured Acidimicrobiales bacterium; assembly: GCA_964570495.1. Taxonomy (GTDB): domain Bacteria; phylum Actinomycetota; class Acidimicrobiia; order Acidimicrobiales; family SHLQ01; genus SHLQ01. The sequence continues at coordinate 6,972 of CAZMYN010000008.1, forward strand.
GGGTTATCGCCCGGACAACGGCGATCTATCGTGCGCTGCTACGACAACGTGGTGTCACGAGCGGATCGAAGCCCGCGTCTCAATCGGTCAGCGACCGGTACAACGCCTCGATCGATCTCGTTGCCGCCGATGCATCGAAGCCAACCGCGCTCGAACGCGCTTGGTGACCCATTACCTCGCGGCGTTCGGTGTCGTTGGCAAGCTCAACCCACGCAGCGGCCAACGCAGCGCTGTCGCCGATTTCGACGAGCAACCCATTCGTGCCATCGGTAATGGCCTCGGGGATACCGCCGGCGCGGGTTGCCACTACCGGAATCCCCAGGGCGAGCGCTTCCATCAACGAGACGGGCTTGCCTTCGTGGCGTGACGACAACGTAAAGATGTCGAATGCGGTCATCACCTCGGTTGCATCGTCTCGATAGCCAAGGACTTCGACGACGGACTCGAGATTGCGCTGGCGGACCTGTTCACGGAAGTCGGCTTCGCCCGGGCCTTGGCCAACCACAAAGAAGCGCAGATCGTGACGTGTTGTCGTCGCGGCTTGGACGGCGTCAATGAAAACGTCGTATGCCTTCTCCGGTCGAAAGTTCGCAACGATTCCAATTACGACCACCTCGTCAGCGTCATCGCCGAGTAGACGCGCTCGCATTTCGGGCCGTTTTGCTCGCTGCTCGCCAAGTGTCTCGAGCGGAACTCCATGATCGAGGACCACCGTCGTGGAGTGAAGCCGCGGGCTCATCGAGTCTCGTACGTCGAAGGACACGGCGATGCGGGCGTCGTCGACGGGAGCGGTCAGCCGATTGAGAAGTCGTGTGGCGACATGGTGGCGAGGCCAGCGATTGTGCTCGGTGGTGACGATCGGTGCGCTGAGCTGACCCGTAAGTGAAAGGAGCCGTGCCGCGACCGCCATGAGCGGTGAGTGGGCGTGGACGATGTCGGGTGCCGCGGCGCGGAGTTGCTTTCTCAACCCGAGGGGCCAGAAGCGGCCGCCTCCGATGGTGTCGGTCTCGGCTCCTGTTGCGCGAACTTCGTCGACCAGATGGGACTTCCACGTAATCAGGCGAAGCACAGACGACTGAATCGATGGATCGGTCGTGCGGAGCTGATTGACGATCAGTCGTTCGGCCCCGCCGGGCCCAAGCCCTTTGATGAGGTGAACAACCCGCAAAGGGGAGTGGGACAAATGACTCACGAGAGCCATGCCGTTTGGCTCAGGAACGACCCCATTTTGCCGATTGGGGTTTGAGCCGAGAAGTAGCTCGGAGTCCCGATCGTGCGAGGTGTGCGAAAAAACATGGAAATCCCTGCCGTACGAGACGATCGTTACGACGAATCCTCGCACGCCTCATCGCACTTTGGGTCGACCGAAGACCTCCTTGGACCAACCGCGTCGGGTCGCGGCGACCTCGAGGATCCGCTGGGCCCGATTCGCAATGTCATGCGCCGCTGGCGACTGCTGTTGTCGTTGGTCATCTTGGGAGGTCTCCTCGGATGGCTTTCAGGTGTCGTCGCTATCGAATCTGACACCGCTCCGATTGCGGTCGATCACTACGAGGCACGTCATGTCTTGGTGCTCGACAGCAACGTCCCGGATACGCAGGCGATTCTCGGGGTGCGCAATCTGAATGTTCTTGCCAAGCGCGTCACGATCGGCGAAGTCCCGACGAGCGTTGCGGCATCTGTTGGACTGGCGCCACTCGATGCAGCCGCACAAATTCGCGTTCTGATCCGTTCCGATAGCGAGTCGCTCGATCTCGTGGCTGTTGGACGAACACCAGCAGAGGCCGAGGCGCTCGCCGACTCCTATGCCGCAGAACTCTTGAACTTCCTGGGCCTCGAAGCCGAGGTCTACGCCAACGACGCTGAAGTCAGCGCGCAGACTCGACTCGCGCAGGCCGAGTCCAATCTCGCCGAAACGCGAGCCTCGCTCCGTGAGGCCGAGGCTCTCGGCGACGAGCGCGAGATCATCTTGCTCGAACAAGACGAACAACAATTTCTCAGCGCCAGAATCTTGGCCAATGCCGCCCTTCTCGACATCCAAGCCGATGGCATTCCTGTCGTGCCGATCGAGACGCTGCAACGTGCCGAGGGCAACGCGACGATCATCACGCAGAACCGATTCGGCGAACTGGTCGACAACGCGTCGATCGGGCAGAACATCGAAGTGCTCTTTGGAGACGAGAGCGAATCGGAATCCAACGTGGGGGCACTGTCCGCGGTGAGTAACCGTCTGCCAAATGGAATGATCCCTCGCATCGGCGGCGGTGGAATTCTTGGTCTGTTGCTCGGTATTGGTGTTGCGCTCGTACTGAATCGTCTCGACAATCGAGTTCGATCCAAGCGTCAGGTCGAGGCGCTTCTTGATCTGCCGGTCATTGCCGAAGTTCCGTCGTTGAATCGAGCGCAGCGCAGAGCAGCCGAAATTCATGCCCGCGAGCATCCGCGCAGCAGATTTGCCGAGCAATATCGAGGTCTCGCGTCGACGTTGTCCTATGCACGTCGAGCACGAGGGTCGAGGGGCCAGGTCGTACTCGTGACATCCCCCGGGCCTTCGGAGGGAAAGACCACGACGGTCGCGAACCTCGGGGCAATGCTTGCCGAGGCAGGCGAATCGGTCCTGTTGATGAACTGTGATTTCCGTCGGCCACGCTTGCATCTGTTGACCGGCTCGGAATACGTCCCCATGGACTTGAACCGAACGCAGATTCCTGAGGTGGAACTCATCTCGAACGTGGTGGAGAACAGCGATGCTCTCCCCACTGAAGTGATCGCAGCGCAACGCTCGGTCATCAAGAAAGCCATGCGTCTCTACGATCTGATTCTGATCGACACGGCGCCTCTCCTGGCAACGAACGACGCGGTAGATCTGCTCGACCTTGTCGACGATGTCGTCCTGGTGATCCGGGCTGGCAAAACCACCATGCACGCGGCCGATCGCGCTGCCGAGGTACTCGATCGTCGACGGTCGCACGTTCTTGGCATAGCCATCACCGACGTCGATGCCCGCCACAGCGCGGACTATTACTACTACGGCGGCTACTACGACGACCGGCCAACCACGCCACAGGGCGGACGCTTTGACCGCTTCCGTCGCAAGCCCGACATCGATCTCGTCGAGGAAGCCGAAAAGGACGACGGGGACAGCGACCTCGACGATGACGCCCACGTAGCTGCATCTGGCACTGACCGGAGCTAGCAGTGAGCCGTCAAACACGGGTCATTCCTCGCCCGAGTTCTCGTCGCGGCGCGCCTGGGCAAGCAATCCCGGGAGCATCGATTGATCTGCGAGATCCGTCGAGTCGCACCCGAGCGTCACGCGATCGAGTTCACTCCCAGCAAACGTCGAACGAACCTGGCCGGTCGGGGTTTCGCTCCGCGTTTCATGCCCTGGGCGTTCTCGCAGCCCTCGCAGGCGCGGTTGGCTTTGGCGTGTTGGGCGCAACCGGCCGTGCCGATTCGTTGCTCGGAGCGATCGTCGTTCCTGTTCTCTTCGTCATTGCGGTCCTCGCCATCAACAAGTGGATTCGTCCAGTCATCGGCCCGGACATCGCGTCGGTGTTCATCGCTGGCTTCGGTATCCGCCTGGTCGCCGCAGTACCTCGGTTTCTCGGGGGAGCGGACGCTCCGATCTACCAGCGCGAAGGAGTCCGGATTGCCGCAGAGTTGAAAGCCCTCAACTTTGGCGTCGACACCGGAAGGAGCATCCCGGGCACGGGGACGATTCGCTACCTGAGCGGAGTTGTCAACGTCGTCACTGCTTCGAACTACATCACGACCTTTCTGCTCTTTGCCTCGGTCGCGTTCATTGGCCAGTGCTTTCTTTTGTTCGCGCTGCGCCGCTCCTTGAATACGCGACAATTCCGATTTCTCACCGTGTTGACGATGCTGTCGCCGACGCTTGCGTTCTGGCCGTCATCTATTGGCAAAGAGAGCATCACGCTGCTCGGGATCGGCCTTGCGTCGTACGGCGCGATGTTGTTGTACGGCCGTAGATGGACCGGGGTTCCCCCCGTACTGCTCGGCGCCTTTGCGATCGGCATGGTCCGCCCTCATGTGGCCCTTATTACGCTCGTCGCGATCTTGGTCGGATTGCTTGCGCGTCGCGCTCAGACACGAGGCCGCATGCTGACCCACCTCGCGGTGCTTCTTATCGTGATCGTCGGATCGATGATCATGGCCGGCGCCTCAGCAGACCTCTTTGGCCTCGAGAGTTTCGATGGTGTCTCCGACGTCAACGCGGCCCTCGACTTTGCCCAAGCTCGAACTTCTCAGGACTCCGCGCAGTTCGTTGCAGCGCGGGTCAGTCGACCTCTCGACTATCCGTGGGCATTTGTCACGGTGCTGTTTCGTCCGTTCCCGTGGGAAGCAAACAGCGTGGCCGCGACGATCAGTGGGGTCGAGAGCGTGGTCCTGGCTGGCTTGTTGTTGGCAGCGGTTCCAGGACTCATTAGTTCGGCAGGGCAGTTCTTGCAGCGTGGCCAGCTTCTGTTCTCGGTTGCGTTCACCGCGGTCTTTGTCTTTCTGTTCTCTGCGATTGGTAACTTCGGCATTCTCAGCCGACAGCGAGCCCAAGTCGCGCCGTTCGTGCTCGTCTTTGTCGCGATTGGACTGGCCGCTGAACGTCGACGGGTTAGGCAACACGCCCGATGACTTTGGACACCGAGTTGACGAGAACGACAGCGCTCGTTCGCACGGCAGGCGCCTGTTGGGGTTGGGTCGACGGTCGCGACGAAAGCCAGCTCGCCCTCTGGTCACCGCAGCAACGGCGACTTCACCTACTCAACGCCACGGCCGCGGCGGCGTGGGAACTTGTTGGTCAACCGTTGTTGATCGACGATCTTGTCGATGGTCTTGCCCAGACCTATCAGGTCAGCGCCGAGGTGGTCCGCGCCGATATCGAACCCGTCCTTCACGGACTCGTCGCGGCCGGTTTACTTCGCGATTCTGACTCTCCAGAACACGCTGGCCCTCCACGACCAATCAACCTCGCGCAAGCGAACGAACGGCCTCTGCGGAGCCGAACAGGAAACAGCGGTTCAACGACTATCGGGCCGATTCGAGCGCTCGACTGCCCGATGCTCGTCGACGTTCATGACCCGGAGCTCTTCGATGCTCTGGTGCCAATCCTGGATCCCCTGCTCGATAGCGAGATCGATCTGCGCGATGACGAGACCTGCATCCGTCTGTCGGTGCGTCCGCAGGGCAGCGGATGGGCCGTCGAGCGAAACGGCGTGGCGGCCACGCGGGCCGTTGGTCGAGGACGTGCCCTTCGTGCAGTTCTCGGCGAGGTCAACTCGGCGCCCTTGCACGAGCGAACCAACCGGGTGGTGCTTCACAGCGCGGGTATCGAATTCGGCGCAGCCCAGCGCGGTTCGATCGTGCTCTTCCCCGGGATCAGCAACAGCGGAAAGTCGACTCTCGCAGCGCAACTAGTCGTCCGTGGCCATGGATACATCACCGACGAAGCGCTGGCGATCACTTGCGGCTCGACGTGGGCTCAGCCGTTTCACAAGGCGTTGTGCATCGAGCCATCGGGTCACCATGCTGTCGCAAATCTGGAAGCGGCTGCGACCCAACCACGACTCTCGAACACCTGGGACATCGACCCACGAAAGCTCGGCGGTGGATACCTGTCGAACGGCGGAGAAATCTCTTCGGTGGTGTTTCCGACATACACCGAAGGTGCCGAGACCGCGCTGTGCGTCATCGAGCCTCTCGACGCGCTTCAGCGTCTGATCGCCAACGCGTTCGACTTCACGAGCGCGGGTCCTCGGGCATTCGAGACCTTGCTCGACATTGCGAACAACATCCCCGCATACACGTTGATCCATGGCGGAGACGGCAGCCAGATCGAGGTTCTCGAGGCCACGTTTGGGTCGTCTGCCCAGAAGCCGGTCGCGCCCTAGTCTCGAATCGCGCGCCGCTCGACTGGCTCTGCTGCCCCTGAGCTGAGTTGCTCGAGTTCTGCTTCACGTTGGGCCTTTCGGGCCCGCTTGGTTTGATACTGGTTCTCGTCGGCGGCGCGAAGTAGCGCACTTCGACTGTCGATCTCTTCGTTCACGAAGGCGATTCCGCACGAGATCGAGCGCGGCGGCCCCGATCCTGCGGATCGTGCAAATAGGCGCTCGATCATGTCGGAGACCTCGTGGGCGGTCAACAAGGCGCCGCCGTTGATGACCATGCAGAACTCATCGCCACCGATCCGACAGACCGTGGTTCGCTCCGGGTCGCGGATTGCTCCGCGCAGAGCAGCCGCAGCATCGGCGAGGAGGCGGTCACCGGCTTGGTGGCCTTGGGTGTCGTTGACGGTTTTGAGTCCGTCGACATCGCACATGATCAGCGCCGTATCGAGACGTTCGAGGGCCGGGAGTTCGAAGATGTCGTCGAGTACTCGATACAGCGCATGACGATTCGACAGTCCGGTGAGTTGGTCGCGCAGAGCCATATTTTCGATCTCGGCCCAATGGGTGGTGCTCGCGACCGCAACGGCCGCTTCGCTTGCAACGTGGCGCAAGACGCTGAGGTCGTGGGCGTCGAAGGCAGGTTCGTCGAGCCGCCGAGAGGCAACGAGCACGCCCCATGGTTGGTCGGCGGACATGATCGGGACGATGACGTCGTTGACCGGAACGTCGTTGGCCGGGTCGATCAGCGCATTGCCATGGCCATCATCGATGGTCGGCACGATCGAGGTGCCGGCCCGGAGTTCGGCCTGTATGGAAAAGTCCCGCAGGATTTCGAGGCGTCCGTGGTCGACCGCGGGGCGCTGTCCATCGGAGGCTCGCGCGGTCGGTAGCTCGCCGAGCTGAGTTTCATCGAACCGGTAGATCAGCACTTCAGCGGCCGACGTCGTGCGAAGCGCAGTCGAGGCAAAGAGCGCCATCAGCTGGGTGGTTTCACCCGCGGCTGCTACCGCAGTTCGGATCGTGGTAGCCGTCTCGGTTCCTGGTTCCGATTCGTTGCTCGCGACTTTGGAAAGCAGGTCGTGAATCGCCGCCGAGGGAATTGGCGGCGCCTCGATGTCGGAGATGGCCGCGCGGGCAAGCGCATCGACAACGTCGGGGTCGAGGGTCGTTCCGGCGTTGCGGTGAATTCGCCGCAGTGCATGATCCCATGTTGGGACGAAACCAGCCGCAGGGTTGCCAACGAGGCAATCGGTCGCCGCGATGATTCGTGACGCCAGAGGAAGATCATCTTGGGCGTCCTCCCAGCGCTCGCGGTGGCGGCTGATCGCGGTCGAGACGTTGCGCAATCCGGGCAGACGGCCAATCAGCGTTGCGCCAAGAAGTGAGCGCGTTGGTTCATCGGCAGCCTCAGGATCACGAGGTCGGCTCACGGCAAGATCGACGTCGGCGAGTGCCGACGCGGCGATGATCTCGGCCCGTTCGCTCGTGCACGGAACGTCGCTGAGCTCGTTCATAAGACGCTCGGCCACGATTGCCCGCAACGCCGCGCGGTGGGCAACGGCGGGGTCGTACAGTTCGACCACGCGAATCAGCGCGACGATCGCACCGACGGCTGCATCGGTGAAATGGCGGTCTGGTGAAAAATCGTCGCGGGTCAACATGGCTTTGGTAAGTGTGCCACGCCAGCAATGATGTGACCTACGTTGGGATTTCAGGACCGATATCTGACGCTCTGTGGCAACCGAGGTCGAGTCGGGTACGGCGGCTGATCATCGCTAACCTTCATGTTGATGAGTACACGCAAGCTGATCCTGACCGCGCTGGTTCTTGGCGTTGTGATCCTTGTCGCTTTTGCTGTGCAGGTAGTGCTCGCTCAGTAGCTGCGATGGGTAGAGTCATGCCAGCCGTTGAGGAGGCAAGACATGTCCCATTTCGATGTTGTGGTCGTTGGTGGAGGACCCGCTGGTTATGCAGCAGCGCTGTATGGTGCCGCCGCTGATCTAAACGTTGCGTTGATCGAGAAATCGAAACTTGGCGGTACGTGCCTGCACGTTGGCTGCATCCCAGCCAAAGAACTGCTCGAGACCGCAGCGATCTTCCGCACGGTCCAACACGCATCGGAGTTTGGCGTGCAGACCGGCCTTGGCGATAGCGCGCCAGGCATCGACTTCAGCGTCACCCAAGTCCGCAAGCAAGGCGTAATCGACAACCTGGTGAAGGGTCTCACTGGTTTGTTGAAGCATCGCAAGGTCACCGTCTTTGACGGTGTTGGCGTAGTGAGCGGTGTCGGAGAGACCAAGTCGGTACAGATAACCGGCGGCCAGTCGGGCGAGGTTACGGTCACGGCCGACAATTTGATCCTGGCCGCAGGATCCGTGCCTCGAACTATCCCCGGCTTTGACGTCGACGGAACCACGATCGTGACGTCCGATGAGTTGCTGAGCCTTCAGACGCTTCCCGATCGCGCAGCGGTTATCGGTGGAGGCGCAATCGGCATCGAGTTCGCGTCGATGATGGCGGACCTTGGAACCAGCGTCACCGTGCTTGAGGCAATGCCGAAGATCATTCCTGGCGTTGACCCCGACGCGGCGCGTGTGGTCGAACGTTCGCTGAAGAAGCGGGGCATCGACATTCGCACCGGCGTCATGGTCTCGGGCCACGAAACGGTCGACGGTGCAAAGCGCGTCTCGTTCGGCGACGGCGAGTCCGTCGACGTCGACCTCATTGTCTTGTCGATTGGGCGTCGTCCCTTCACCGACTTGCTCGGCCTCGATGCAGCGGGCATCCCCGTCGATGAGCGCGGCTTCATCCCGGTCGACGAGGCGTGCCTGACATCGGTACCCGGTGTTTGGGCGGTCGGCGATGTCATCGCGACGGCTCAGCTTGCACACGTCGGATTTGCCGAGGGCATGGTCGCCATTCGGGGCGTGCTGGGCGAAGACCCACAGCCAATCGACTATCTCAACGTTCCGTGGGCTATCTACTGCCACCCAGAAGTTGCGTTTGCTGGCCACACCGAAGAGTCGGCCAAGGAGGCCGGCTTCGACGTGGTCACCTCGACCCACAAGTTCGCTGGAAACGGCCGCGCAATGATCGTTGGCGAGACCGACGGTCTGGTGAAGGTCATTGCCGAGAAGAACCCCGACGGCCGCGCCGGGCGCATGCTTGGCGTGCATATGGTTGGCCCGTGGGTGACCGAGCAGTTGGGTCAGGGTTACCTGGCAATCAACTGGGAGGCAACGGTCGACGAGGTGGCTGCGTTTATTCAGCCGCATCCAACCATGAGTGAGCTCTTCGGAGAAACTGTTATGGCCCTGACTGGTCGCGCTCTACACGGCTAGGTTTATGGCGTCTCCACGAGGCTGTCGTACAACGCAATCGAACACACCCAACAAGTCCGAAATACCTGATGAAAAGGAAACCCGATGAGCGATATCACCTTGCCCCTTCTTGGCGAGTCGGTGACGGAAGGAACGATCACCCGCTGGTTTAAGCAGGTCGGTGACACCGTTGCCGAGGATGAGGCGTTGTATGAGGTGTCGACGGACAAGGTCGACTCGGAGGTTCCGTCTCCGGTTGCTGGTGTGATTACCGAGATTTTGATTCCTGAGGGTGAGACGGTCGAGGTTGGCACCGTGTTGGCTCGTGTTGGCGGCGCGGGTGGAGCGGCACCGGCCGCGGCTCCCGCAGCTGAACCTGCGCCCGCTGCAGCACCTGCACCTGCACCGGCGGCTCCCGCCCCTGCGCCAGTTCCACCTCCAGCTCCCGACGCTCACGCGCCTGCGCACGCTGCAGCCGCGGGTGGGCCTGACCTGAGTGGATTCGTACTTTCCCCCGTTGTGCGCCGGTTGATCAGCGAGAACAGCCTGGACCCCGCAAACATCGCCGGCACCGGTCTTGGCGGGCGCATCACGCGCAAAGACGTCGAAGCGGTAATCCAGCAGCAAAAGCAGGGTGGAGCGCCCTCTCCGGCAGCTGCCCCCGCTGCGCCAGCGCCAGCTCCTGCTCCCGCAGCAGCGGCACCAGCACCGGCAGCTCCGGCTCCTGCTGCTCCGGCTCCCGCAGCCGCCGCAGCGCCGGCACCGGCCCCAGCAGCTCCTGCTCCGGCTCCCGCAGCTCCTGCTCCGGCTCCCGCAGCGCCAGCTCCGGCCGGAGCATCGCTTCCGCTCAACAACATCCGCCGCAAGACCGCCGAACACATGGTCATGTCCAAGGCGGTCTCGCCTCATGTCTTGACCGCAATGGAGGTCGACTTTGAGGGAGTCGAGGTCGTACGTCGTCGCCACAAGGCCGACTGGAAGTCCGAAGAGGGATTCAGCCTCACCTACCTTCCGTTCATCCTTCGTGCCGTGGCCGATGCCGTCCGTGACTTCCCACTGATGAACGCTTCGCTCAACGGCGACTCCATCACGACCCATGAACAGGTCAACGTCGCAATCGCTGTCGATCTCAACTTCGACGGGTTGCTCGCTCCGGTAGTGAAGAACGTCGACGGCAAGCGTCTTCGTCAGCTCAGCCGCGACGTCGTCGACATTGCGACTCGCGCCCGCACCAAGAAGGTCACCCCCGACGACCTCAGCGGTGGCACGTTCACGATCACGAACCCCGGCCAGTACGGCACGTTGTTGCAGTTCCCGATCATCAACCAGCCGCAGGTCGCGATCCTCTCGACCGACGGTGTGCACCGCAAGCCGGTCGTCGTCACCGACGAGTTCGGCAGCGAGAGCATCGCGATTCACTCCGTTGGCGTGCTTGCGCTTGCATGGGATCACCGAGCATTCGACGGTGCCTACGCAGCAGCCTTCTTGGCCAAGCTTCGCGAGATTATCGAGACCACCGATTGGGAAGCCGAGATCACCTGACCATGGTCACCGCCGCTGCGCCGACGCTTCGCGTCCGCTGGCTAGGCCGGGTCGGTTATTCCGACGCCCACGAACTTCAACGCGCTCTGTACCGCGGTACCGACGACCATCTGCTGCTGCTCGAGCACACTCCGGTGTTCACCCTCGGAGTTCGCGCGTCGACCGACAACCTTCTCGTCGACCCGGCCTCGGTCGGGGCCGAGCTCGTACACAGCGACCGGGGTGGCGACATCACCTGGCATGGACCTGGGCAACTCGTTGGCTACCCAATTCTGAACGTCGCGGGAAAGCGCGGCGGCGGAATGGCCGACACCGTTGCCTACGTGCGCTCGATCGAACAACTCATCATCGACACACTGGCCGAGCTCGGCATCACGAACGCTGGCCGACTCGCGAAGTTTCCCGGTGTTTGGCTCGATCCCGATTCTGACGCTCCTCGCAAGATTGCCGCGATCGGCGTCCGGCTGAGCCGAGGCCGCTCCATGCATGGTTTCGCGTTGAACGTGAACCCCGACATGGCGTGGTTCGACCGGATGATCCCGTGCGGAATCACCGACAAAGCAGTCACGTCGCTCGCCGCCGAGGGAGTCTCGGTCGATATGGCCCAGGTGGTCGACGCGCTCGTCGAGGTTGCGGCACGATCAGGGTCGCTCGGTCAGCCCGAAACAACAAGCTTCGACATCGATCGCCAAGACGTCGTGTGGCGTGAAAAGCTGAACAGCTCGCGCGCGGCTGGCGTCGGATCTCGGCTGGAAGTGCCGAGTGAAGACTGGGACTTGAGTCCGTTTAGTCGCGGTGAGGGCCCCGGCGAAACCTCGGGAACGGCTGCGTCGCCAATGGTCGAACCCGCGCCGCACCTCGATGGCACGTCCGTGCGGATTGCGGGGCGTCTCGACGAAGCCGGTGTCACGACCGGCCTGCAGATCTCGTCACGCAAGCCCGACTGGATGCGGGTCAAGGCCGACATGGGCCCCGAGTATCGCCGCCTGAAGGCCGTCATGAGCGAGCTCGACCTGGTGACCGTCTGTGAAGAAGCGGGCTGTCCGAACATCTTCGATTGCTGGAACGACGGCACGGCAACCTTTATGGTTCTCGGCGAACGCTGCACCAGAAAGTGCGGCTTTTGCCTGGTGGACACTCGCCGTCCAATGGCCCCCGACGCCGACGAACCCAAGCGTGTCGCCGAAGCGGTCGAGAAGATGAACCTCGATTACGCGGTTGTCACGATGGTGGCTCGCGATGATCTCGCCGACGGGGGAGCAGCTCACATTGCGTCCACGATCGCTGCGATTCGCGACCGGCGTCCCGACGTTCGCGTCGAGGTTCTGATCAGCGACTGCAAGGGCGACGCCGACAGCCTCGATGTCATCAACAACGCTCGCCCCGACGTGCTCAACCACAACATCGAGACCGTGCCGCGCTTGCAGCGTGTGGCTCGTCCATCTGCGTCGTATGCGCGAAGCCTTGCCGTCCTCGGGCGGGCAAAGCAGGCCGGGCTCACTACGAAGTCGTCGATCATTGTTGGCATGGGTGAGTCATTCGACGAGGTGACCTCCACCATGGCCGACCTTTCGGCGGTCGGTGTCGACATCGTCACCATTGGTCAGTATCTGCGCCCAACCTCGAACCACCTGCCGGTGGCGCGCTGGGTCGAGCCAGCAGAGTTCGCCGAATGGAAACGCATCGGCGAAGCCGAGCTAGGCCTCAGCCACGTGGAGTCGAGCCCGCTAACCCGCTCGAGCTATCACGCCAAGCAAGCCGAGTCCGCCGTTCACTAATTGTTAGGTGCGGAGGGTTGCGCGGGCGACGAGGTCCATGCTGAAGGCCATGAGGATGGCGAGGTAGAGCATTCCGGTGGCGGCCATGACGGCGGAGTATTCCTTGCCGCGCAAGATCACGAGCGTGAGGCCGAGCAAGATGATGGTCGCTGCTGCTGACGCAGCCCAGAACCAGCCGAGCTGGCCGAGGAAACCGTCGTCGATCGTGCCGTTGAGAACCGAGATCATGCCGACCGGTATCAACAAGACAATGAGCTCGAATGGCCACAGCGCGGTCGTCCACTTGACGAGTTCGTTGAGCGGAGCTCGACCGAGGCCGGGCTGCACGAGATACCAATGGCCGAGCAACATCGCGTCGCTGACCGCGCCGAGGAAGAACGCGCCGACCACGATGCGCGCTACACCAAGCCATGCCGGGTCGGCCGCGTCGATGCCACCGGCGACCAGTGCAATCATTCCGATCATCGGCGGTATGAGGTCGAGCACCGGAGGAAACTCAGGTGCGTCCTTGTCGAAGCGCTGCTCGGGTTTGTCGATGCCGGTCATCTCCGCGATCCGGGCCTCGCGGCGCTCGATGAGTGCACGCTGTCCAGTAACTCCTGCTGAGCGTCGCTGGTAGCTGACCCATAGCGCCACCGTGCTCGCCACGATCATTGCGGCGGCCGCAATATCGCGAACCGGAACCCATTGGGTGTAGTTCGCAATGGCCAGCGCGATGATGCCAAAGATGATGAACGTGATTCGTTGCAACCAGCCGTAGCCGAGGCCGACCTCGCGCCGACGGGTCGTCACCCACAAAAAGAAGAGGCCGCCGGTCGCCCACTGGATCATGACCGTGGCGGCATCGAGTTCGATCACTCGGGTGATTCTACGGTCAGCGCGTCTGGTCGAGAACCCGGCGATTTGCTGCGTTCTGCGAGGCGCATTTAACAGGTGGGGGTCTTTTGTCCGATAATTGACCCATGGCACGCCCTATTTGGTCCGGTTCAGTGAGCTTTGGCTTGGTGAACATTCCAGTGAAGCTCTTTAGCGCGGTTTCTCGAAAGACGGTCCGGTTCAACCAAATCGAAGCAGCGACCGGCAGTCGCATCAAGCAAAAGCGCGTGTCGGCAGCGACCGGTGAAGAGGTCGATTACGCCGAAATCGTGAAGGGCTATGAATTGCCCAGCGGTGAATACGTGACGATCACCCCCGAAGAGCTCGATGCCCTCGACCCTGCGGCGGCAAAGACGATCGAGTTGTCCGAATTTGTTGATCTGGTCGACATCGACCCGGTCTTTTATGACTCGGCTTACTTCCTCGCTCCAGCCCCCGAGGCAGCAAAGCCCTACAAGCTGCTCGTCTCGGCAATGGAAGAGTCGGGCAAGGTTGGCATTGCGCGCTTTGTGATGCGCTCGAAGCAGTACCTCGCAGCGATTCGCCCAGCCGACGGTCACATGCTGCTCTCGACGATGGTGTACGCCGACGAACTCGTCGGTGCTGAGAATGTCGAATTGCTTGCCGAGCTCGACGACGTCGAGGTCACCGACGCTGAGGTCCAGATGGCTCGCCAGCTCATCGCCTCGCTCGAAGCTGACTTCGAGCCAGAGAAGTTCACCGATACCCACCGCGAGGCCGTGCTCGAACTCATCGATCGCAAGGTCGCTGGTGAGGAGACGGTCGTCGCGAGTGCGCCCGACGAGGAGATTGCTTCGGTCGTCGATCTGATGGCCGCCCTCGAGGCAAGCGTTGCCGAGGCCAAACAGGCCCGCACCCGTCACCCGACAGCCAAGGCCGAGTCGAAGAAGAAGGCGACAAAGAAGAAGGCAACCGCCAAGAAGAAGCCGGCGAAGAAGAAGCCTGCCAAGAAAAAGACAGCCAAGAAGGCTGCTGCGAAGAAGGCACCTGCCAAGAAAAAGGCGTCCTAGCGGCCCTAGCCTGGCCTTATGCCAGCGTCGGAGCCGGTGCGAACCGAAATTGCCGGTCGCACCCTCAAGGTCACCAACCTCACGAAGGTGCTCTACCCGTTGGTCGGGTTTACCAAGGCGCAGATCATTGAGTACTACGTGAAGATCGCGCCGGCGATGCTGACGCACATTCACGATCGTGGCGTCACGTTCAAACGTTGGCCCGACGGAGTGACTACGGAACCGTTCTTCAACAAGCGTGCCACGACCCATCGCCCCGATTGGATCGACACCTGCACCGGTCCGGGCGACAAGGGCAAGGGCATTGAATACCCGGTGCTTTCCGAGACCGCGGCGCTTGCCTGGTCGGCGAACCTGGCGGCACTCGAAATTCACTCGCCGATGGCTCGCTGCGGCGAGATCGACTCGCCGTCGATCCTCGTGTTCGACCTCGACCCCGGCTCGCCGGCGACCATCGTCGAATGTTCCCAAGTGGCGCTCAAGATCCGCGACGTGCTCGAACAGGTTGGCCTCGAATCATTCGCGAAGACGTCGGGGTCAAAGGGCATGCAGCTCTACGTGCCGCTCAATTCTCCCCACACGCACCATCACGCGTCGGACTTTGCGCTAGCGGTTGCTCAACTGCTGGAGAAGCAGAACCCGAGCGGTGTCACCTCGACGATGACCAAGAGCGTTCGTTCCGGGAAGGTCTTCATCGATTGGAGTCAGAACTCGCGCCACAAGACAACGATTGCTCCGTACTCGCTGCGCGGCAAAGAACGCCCAACGGTCTCGACGCCGATTAGCTGGGATGAAGTGAGCGAGTGTGCCGACGGCGAGTGGCTGAGCTTCGAGGCCTTCGACGTTGTCGACCGGGTCGAGGAAATGGGCGATGTGTTCGCGCCGGTCGCCGAACTTGAACAGCGTCTGCCGGTGGGCAATGACTGACGCCCACGACCCGGAGGTCTTCACCGACGAGGAATTCGAGGAGTTCTTCGGTGGCGACTATGAACCCCTCGAACCAAAGAGTCGACGCCTCCCTCGGGGTGCTCGCATGCTCGGTCTCTTTGTTGCGCTCGCGATGGGGCTGGGCGGACTCTTTGGCCTGTTCGATCTGCTTGCGACCTTGCCCGACGTTCGCACGCCGGCCCAGATCGAGGCCGCAGCGTGGAATCGAGTCAGCGAGTCCGAACATGGTTGGCTCGTCGCCGACATCGTCATCGAGCAGATCGCCGCGCCAAACATTGGTGGGCACGTCACGAACAATCCGCCGGACGGAATCATCACGATCGACGAACGGCCCTGGACGCTCGAACGCCTCGATGAGCTGATGGATCACGAGATTGGCCATCTCCTCGACTTTGCGCTGTGGGAACCGCGAGATCCCGAACGCAAGGGTGGTCTGGGCACCGAAGCCTGGGCCGAGTGTGCTGCTGTCGATGCGGGCACCCGGCGTACCGACGGCCGAGATCCCGGCGGTGAGTATCACTGCTTTGGCGACGAGTTGGACACCTACGTCAGCACGCTCAACGCCATCCCCCAAGCATGCAAACGATGGGGTGACCGCGAGTGTCGCCCGCTCGCACCGCGTAGCGTCGAGTAATGACGCCCACCTCCTCGTCTCGCCGGGCCATCGCCATGGCATGCCTCGCGTACAGCTGGTGGGGACTGTCCGCATTGTTTTGGCGTGAGCTCGCGTCGGTCGCGGCGATCGACCAGCTGTCGTTTCGGGTCGCGACGGGCGCGTTTTACCTCGTCGTCGTGTGGCTGTTTCGCCGGTACAACCCGCTCTCGCACCTTACGGCGGCCCACTGGCGCTACGGACTGATCGCGGCGACCGCGATCGGCGCGAACTGGGTCGTGTTTCTCTGGGCGATCAGCACCGACCAAGCAGTCGAAGCGTCGCTCGGCTATTTCCTGATGCCGTTATTCGCCGTCGCACTCGGAGTTGGACTCCTGGGCGAACGGCTCCGGCCCCTACAAAGCGGGGCCCTCGTGCTGGCGTCGATCGGCATCATCTGGACGTTTATCGCTGTTGGCTCGGTGCCCTGGATTGCCCTCGTGCTCGGCGCGACGTTCGCGATCTATGGCTGGGCGCGTAAACAAGGACCATGGCAAGCCGTTGAAGGGCTGACCTTCGAGACGCTGCTACTGGCACCGATCGTTTTGGTCATCCTTGGCACGCGTTCAATCGGCGGAGCGAACGTAGTCGGCGATGCTTCGAACGGGTCGCTGTGGGTCGCGTTCCTGCTAGCAGCAACCGGTGTCGCGACCGTCGTTCCGTTGCTGCTCTTTGCGTCGGCTGCGAAGAAGGTGTCGCTGACGGTGATTGGGTTCTTGCAGTACATCAACCCGACACTTCAGTTCCTGGTCGGATGGCGGATCTTCGGCGAAGACGTGAGCACGGGTCGGTTGAGTGGCTTTGCGTGGATCTGGGTAGCGCTCGCGCTCATCGTGCTCGATGAGCTCCGATCAAAGCGTCCAGTCGACAGGGGAGCGGCCCGCGGCGACCAAGGCGTTGTTGGCCGCGGAGAAGGGCTTGCTCCCGAAGAACCCGCGGTGCGCTGAGAGCGGAGACGGATGCGGCGACTCGATCACCACGTGACGGTCGAGATCGACGATCGACTTGTTCTTTCGAGCAGACGCACCCCACAAGATGAACACGACCCGTTCGGGCTTGTCGTTGACGGCACGGATGACCTGATTCGTGAAGGTCTCCCAGCCGTGCTTTTGATGTGACGCTGCGTTGTGAGCTCGAACGGTGAGCGTGGCGTTGAGTAGCAACACCCCTTCGCGAGCCCAGGCTTCGAGGTTGCCGTGATCAGGTCGCGCCATGCCGAGGTCGGCTTCGAGCTCCTTGTGAATGTTCTGCAGGCTCGGCGGCGTCTTGATCCCTTCGCCGACCGAGAACGCGAGCCCGTTTGCCTGGCCCGGACCGTGGTACGGGTCCTGGCCCAGGATCAGAACTTTCGTGTTCTCATACGACGTCAGGTGCATAGCTCGGAACACCTCATCGTGTGGCGGGTAGACCGTCTGGGTCGCCCGCTCGCCCGCGACGAACGACTGAAGATCGCCCCAGTAGGGCTTGTCGAACTCTGCTCGCAGGATCGGGTTCCAATCTGTCTTCACATCGCTGACGATATTGCGCTCGACACTTCCGTCCAAGGCCCGCTCGTGCGAACTTGGCGCACTATCGTCTGGCGTATGGCCTTGACGATTACTACCGCCCGTTCCGCACCCGCTGCCACAAAGCTTGTGGGTGTTGGAGTTTTTACCGACAATGACCGCCCTGACTCGCTCCCAAAGGCGGTCCTTGATAGCCGTGGTTTCGACGCCAAGCTCGGCAAGACAATGATCGTCGAGACCGACAAAGGCCTCGTCGCCGCTATTGGTTTGGGAGCCATCGAAGACCTGACAGAACAGTCCCTTCGCAAGGCTGCCGCGAGCTTTAGCCGCGCTGCTCGCCGTCACAAGGCCGTCGGTCTGACGATTCTGGCCGACGCTATTTCTGCCCGGAAGGACAGCGACTCGCCGCTCGACGCTGCACTCGCCGCGCAATGCGTTGCTGAAGGACTCGAGCTCGGCACCTACGCCTTCGAGACGTACAAGGGAAAGTCCGCTCGCAACGACCTGAACAAGGTCACGCTTGCGGGCTCGACGTCGGCTGCGGTGAAGGACGGAGTCGCGGTCGGTCAAGCAATCGCGTCGGGCCAAGCGCTCGCACGAGACCTGGTGAATGAACCCGGGGGCACGCTCACCGCACCCGAATTCGCACGTCGTGTGCAGCGCATGGCAAAGACCGCCGGGCTCACCTGCAAGGTCATGGACCTCGCGGCGATCAAGAAGGCCAAACTCGGCGGCGTCCTCGGCGTGAACCGAGGCTCGACCCATCCGCCTCGCTTTGTCGAGCTCACCTATTCCCCGCCTAAGCCCAAGGCCACGATTGCCTTTGTTGGCAAGGGCATCACCTTCGATGCTGGTGGTCTGTCGATCAAGAGCGGCAAGGGCATGATGACCATGAAGATGGACATGGGCGGCGCGGCCGCTGTCGTGGGTGCCATGTCGGCGCTCAAGAAGGCCGGAGCGCCGGTTCGTGTGCGCGCGTATGTGCCAATGACCGACAACATGCTCGGCGGAGACGCCACCCGGCCCGGTGACGTGCTCAAGATCCGCAATGGCAAGACCATCGAGGTGCTCAACACCGACGCCGAGGGCCGCTTGATTTTGGCCGACGCCCTGAGCCTCGCCAGTGAAGCCAAGCCCGACGCCATCATCGACCTGGCCACACTCACCGGAGCTTCGATGGTTGCACTCGGCCCAAAGATCGCCGGGCTGATGAGCAACGACGACGACTTTGCCCGCAAGGTCATCGACGCTTCGGAGCTCGCGGGGGAGCGCGTCTGGCGTCTGCCGCTGCCCGCCGACTACAAGTCGATGGTCGACTCGCCCGTTGCCGACATGAAGAACATCGGTGGAGCGCACGGCGGAGCGATCACGGCTGGTCTGATCCTCCAGGAGTTCGTGGCCGACGGAATCCCGTGGGTCCACCTCGACATTGCTGGCCCCGCGTGGGTCGATAGCGAGGACGTCGAGCGACGCAAGGGCGGCACCGGTTTCGGTGTACGCACCCTCGTGTCGCTCGCTCGCACCTACGCGTAACGCAGGGATCTAGGAACAACCAGGGGCATATTGCGCCTCTGGTTGTTCCCAAATTTCGGAGGGTCAGCCAAATCGTGCGGCGTCGGCTGCTCGGCTGTCTTCGCGGGCTTTGGTTGCCCACGCAATGTCGACCGCCTCTTTCGACAGCTGGCTCGCAATTCCCCAGCTGACGAGTTGTTGCTCGACCAGATCGGGGCTGTCGCCAAGATGCAGCAACGTGAGTGCCACGTTTTCGGACCGCCGACGGTCCTCTGCGGTGTGATGGTTGTATTGACGGATTGTCTCGTCGTGCAGGTTCGCGAGCCGTGGTGGCAGGCGCCGGGTCTGCCCGCCGTGAAGCGATGGCATGTGTCGGCGTATCGCAATGGTCTTGTCGTCGATGGTCGAGCCCATGTTGAAGCTCACGACTCGATTGATCGCACGGTGGAACGAATTGTTGCGCCCACCCTTCGACGCAATGCCAAGGGCTCTCGACATATCGATGAGGTCGAGGGCGAAACCATCGGGTTCGGTATCGAACCGTTCGGCGACCTTGCGCAGAAGCCACATCGTCGACGGGCCGAGGATCGGCAACCAGAACGTTTCCGCGTAGTGGCTACGCGGGTCAAAAGTTGGCCCGTTGGAGCTATCGGCCAAGGGCAGAATGTACGCATGCGTGGCATCGCGTAGGTCGGGTGCAGTAGGGAACATCGGAGCTTCCTCCAAGAGAAGTTTGTGATTGTTTTCGACTCGGGGGAAGTGCCTGGGGAAGCAATTACGAAATACAATATGTTAAATAACGTAATTGTCAAGTGGAACGTGAAATCCTTCAGCGGGCCTTCCCAGACGCCGAGAACTAGAGGATGCGGGAAGCCTCCAAGAAAAAGGGAAATCACGTCTGGCTGCTCATCATCGGAGCCGGCATGCTGCTACTCGGGTGCTACTTCGTGTCCGAATACCTCGTCCTTGGCGATGAACAGTTGGTTGAAGGCACCGTCGTAGACACGGTTCGCCGAGACGGCAAGTACGCGCCGGTCGTGGAGTACACGCACCCCGACACCGGCCGGTCCAACGAGGTCACATCTCGCGCATCGAGCAGTATCAAACCTGATCTCGGCGATACACGTGACGTCGTCATCGATGGCGACGGAGACGCTCAAGTTCGGGTGGGTTTGATCTGGCCTGCGGTGATGTTCTTGTTCGGATTTCTCATGACCGGCATCGGTGTGTACGAGATGCGCTCGGAGAAGTTCCCAACACAGCGAAAGCCAAGCAACCTCGGGCCTCAAGACAAACCTCGTAGTAAGCCTCAGGACGGCGAGCCCGTTGCTGAGCAAGTGCCGGTGCAGTCGGACACAACTCGCTTCTATTCATCGTCGATGCAACTCGTGGTGGGCCTCTTTCTCATCGCGCTCGGCTTTGTGATTGGCGGGTTCTTGTTGGCCAGCGGCTCTGTCCTTGGTGCGATGTTTCTGTTGCCGTTCGGGTTAGCCGGACTCACGCTCGTCGGATACGTCGACGTCGCCCCTGAGGGAGTCACGATTTTCAGGATCGGCAAGATCAAGCGCATACCGGCGCACGAAATCGTGGCGGTCGATCTTGTCGAGCGGATCTCCAAGAGCAACGAGAGGACGGATCGATTCTGGTCCCCTGAACTGCGGCTTGCGTCCGGCTCGAAGCAGCAGCTCCACCTGCTCGAAACACAGAACGCCGAACGCGTTGAACACCAAATTCGTACGCTCGTCGAAACGCTGGGCGTCACGTCGCTGGCATCTGACCAAGAGCCGCTCGGGCCACTCCTCGCCAGCCGTCGCAAGTAGGTCGATCAGAGCGAGCCTCACCCGCTAGCTTGGGCACCGATGCCACGCGTGCTCATCGTGACTCCTGAACCGATCGGCAGACGGTTGGCTGGACCTGCGATTCGCGCGGCCCAATTCGCTCGCGTGCTGGGCGAATCTCACGAGGTCGTGCTGCTTTCGCTCGCTGGCGAATCCGTCAGCCCCATCGATGGCCGCGCCGTGCTCGGGCCCGCAGTGCTCGGCGAGGACGGCAACGACCTCGCAGCCCTTGGCCACCTCGACCTGGTCACCTCCTAGACGCCCTTTCTTAGCGCCCTGTTCCGCTCACTCTGTTGTGCGGAACAGGGCGATCGAGTCACAAGTAGATGGAACCAGACATCACTTCTGCTCGTACTAAACATGTGGCCACAGAAATGGAATATGAACAGGGGAGCAAGATGAACCAACTAATCAAGAGACTCAGCGCCATAGTGACCCTGACTATGGCGCTGGCCGCATGTGGATCGACGACGGAGACCGTACAACCAACCGATTCTTCAGCTCAGGGAGCAGTTACTTCACCTGCAGCCGGAACCGAAGTGCAGGTGAGTTTGACCTTCAACGACGATGAATGCAGCAACAGTGGGCGGGTCGAAGCTTTCGAGGTCACTTGGCGCTCCTGGGGTCCAGCCCCAAGCGAATGGCGTACCCTCGGTCCGACAGTGGAGGGCGTGCTGCGATTTGAGAGCTTCGATTTGGCCACGTTCACAGCAAGCGGGGCCACACACGAGATGACCTACTCTGGATACGTCGATGACGAATGCGAAGGTTGGGAAGTGCCCAATTGACCGAAGCCATGGATTCACCAGCAGCACCGGCGTGCTTAATGTCCCCTGACCCCGACATTTGGGAGGTTCACGCATTCGATCAACGGTTCGTATGCAGCTGCATTGGCCAGCACGAGACATCGCACTCATTGGTGTACTAGGACGAATCCCCTAAAGAGCTGAGCGCTCTCAACTCCAGGTGCTTGACGAGGCGTGGAAGATGGTCGCCTTTGAGGCAACGGCACGCTATTTGCAGTCCTGCTGGAAACTTGGACGAACCATGGGAATCGCGAACGTCGCGATCTTGCATAAGCCGGGCGACTTGGCGTCCCAGTCTGCGGACGGGTCGTCGACGTCAAAGATCGCGGTTCTGGTTTCCCGAACTACAGCTCCGGTCTGGCTCGAAGCGACAACTCGACCTGCTCGAAACACAGAACGCCGAACGCGTTGAACACCAAATTCGTACGCTCGTCGAAACGCTGGGCGTCACGTCGCTGGCATCTGACCAAGAGCCGCTCGGGCCACTCCTCGCCAGCCGTCGCAAGTAGGTCGATCAGAGCGAGCCTCACCCGCTAGCTTGGGCACCGATGCCACGCGTGCTCATCGTGACTCCTGAACCGATCGGCAGACGGTTGGCTGGACCTGCGATTCGCGCGGCCCAATTCGCTCGCGTGCTGGGCGAATCTCACGAGGTCGTGCTGCTTTCGCTCGCTGGCGAATCCGTCAGCCCCATCGATGGCCGCGCCGTGCTCGGGCCCGCAGTGCTCGGCGAGGACGGCAACGACCTCGCAGCCCTTGGCCACCTCGACGCAGCGATCGTGCAGGGGAGTGCACTCATCCAGATTCCCGAGCTCGCCGAATCGAATCTGCCGCTCGTCATTGACTGGTTCGACCCGTTTCACCTCGAAGCTCTGCACCGCTCACAGGGCGACAGGGTCCGGCGCATCGACCTGATCGAAGGCGCACGCTCGACGCTCGAGGCCCAGGCTCATCGTGGCGACTACTTCTTGTGCAGCAATGTGCCCCAACGCGAGCACTGGCTCGGCTGGCTAGGCGCAGCCGGGCGGCTCAACCACCTCGAACACGCGAGCGACCCGCTGTTCGAATCGCTGATCTCGATCGTGCCGTTCGGAATTGGCCGCGAGCGACCCGGCGGCGGAACGCCCATCCGCAAAACGTTCTCGGCGATCGGCGCGCACGACCCGGTCATCTTGTGGGCCGGAGGGCTCCACGATTGGCTCGATCCGCTGACGATCATTC